>NZ_JAHSQD010000428.1 GCF_020103755.1 Streptomyces sp. LS1784 | reverse complement strand
ACCGCCCTGCTGTACCTGACCGACCCCGCCCGCACCGACGCCTGGGCCCCCGTGCCGCGCCCGCGCGAACTGCGCGCCCGCCTCTGGTACCCCGCGGCCCCCGGCGCCCGCGGCCCCCACGCACCGTGGATGAGCCCCGCCGAGACCGCCCACCTCCAGGCCGCCTACTTCGCCGTCCCCGACGCCCGCCTCACCTGGCCCACCACCCACGCCCGCCGACCGCACCCGCCGCCACCCCGTCGTCCTCAACTCCCACGGCTCCGGCGCCGACAGCGCCTTCAACACCGCCCTCGCCGAGGAACTCGCCTCCCACGGCCACGTCGTCGCCGCCGTCGACCACACCTACGACGCCGGCGAGGTCGAATTCCCCGGCCACCGCCTCGACGTACGCGACAAGGCCCGCGTCCAGGCGATGACCGACGCCGAGATCGTCGCCTACCGGGCCGCCGACACCCGCTGCCTGCTCGACCGCCTCGAAAGCGGCCCGCTGCCCGCCGGCCTCCACACCACCCTCGACCTCGACGCCGTCGGCATGTTCGGCCACTCCATGGGCGGCGCCACCACCGCCCAGGCCCTGCACGACGACCCCCGCATCCGCGCCGGTGCCGTCCTGGACGGCCCCCTGTTCAACACCAGCGCCACCGCCGACCAGGCCCGCCCCCTGCTGCTGATGGCCTCCGCCTGGGACAGCCCCGCCCGCGACGCCATGTGGGACACCCTGTGGCCACACCTGACCGGCTGGCGCCGCCGCCTGACCCTCACCCGCTCAGGACACCTGTCCTACTGCGACCTCCAACTGCTCGTCCCCCAGGGCCAGAGCGTCTTCGCCTGGCCCGCCGACCAGCTGGAACACTTCCTCGGCACCGGCGACCCCCACCGCGCCGTCGCCGCCCAACGCGCCTACCTCACCGCCTACTTCAACCTCCACCTGCGCGGCATCCCCACCCCCCTGCTGGACGCCCCCACACCCCGCTGGCCCGAGATCCGCTTCGACGCCTGAACCTCGTTCCGCCGGTTCGACCACCGCGTGCACCCGCTCGACCGTCACCCGGTCGCCCTCCTGCATCTCGGCGATCCTCGCCGGCACGTCGCGCAGCGCCTCGGCCGCCTGCTGCGCCGGCGAGGCCCTGCGCGCGGCCTTCTTCACCTCCTGCGCGTGGTCCTTCATCGCCGCCCGCTCCTCGGCGGAGAACCCCTCGTGCCCGCTGCCCATCGTCGACCCCCTCTTCCGTACCGTCGTGCGATCTTGGGACCGGACCCCAGCGGTCCCCACCGACAACGGAAGGACCCCACATGCCCATCACAGGCGTGCTCTTCGACGTCGACGACACCCTCTTCGACTACACCGGATCGGAACGCGCCGGCATCCTCGCCCACCTGCACCGACTCGACCTGCTGCGCCGCTTCCCCGACCCCGAGGCGGCCACAGCGCTGTGGCGCGAGGTCATGGAGGAGCAGTACGCGCGCTTCCTCGCCGGCGAACTGACCTTCACCGCACAGCAGCACGAGCGCACCCGGCACTTCCTCGCCCGCCTCGGCGAGGACACCACCGCCATGCCCGACGAGGCCGCCGCCGCCTGGTTCGCCGGCTACACCGCCCACCGCGACGCCGCCCGGGCCGCCTTCCCCGACGCCGCCCCCGTCCTCGCCGCCCTCGCCCCCACCCACCGGCTCGGCATCGTCTCCAACTCCTCCACCGGCCACCAGCGCGACAAGCTCCACGCCACCGGGCTGCTGCACCACTTCGCCGACACCGCCCTCGTCTGCTCCGACGAGCACGGCGAGGCCAAACCCGCCCCCGGCATCTTCCGGGCCGGCTGCGCCCGCCTCGGCCTGCCCCCGCACCAGGTCGCCTACGTCGGCGACAAGTACGACCTCGACGCCCTCGGCGCCCGCGCCGCCGGCCTGCACTCCTTCTGGCTCGACCGCGCCGCCTCCCGCACCCCGGTCGACGACGGCATCCGTGTCCTGCACTCCCTGGCCGACCTGCCCGCCGCCCTGCACACCTGAGGCCCGCGAACCGCCCGGCTTCCGCAACACCCTTTCGCCGCAGCGCCGTTGCACGGACCGCAACCCCGGCCGGCAGACGCGCGATCAACGCGTGCGGGTGGGCCGTGCCCGCTCTACCGGGACGCGGCCCACCCGCGGTGGGTCAGCTGTAGATCACGGACCACTGCTGGGTGTGGTCCCCGGTGCGGCAGCCCTCGACCGTCACCTGGCCCCCGGCGTGGGCGGTCAGGCAGCCCTGGTCACCGTCGGCGGAGTGGATGTACGTGCCGGCGTCGCCGGCCCCGTACCACCAGCGCGACCTGGTCGCGGTGTTGTCGTACGGGTCGTACCAGGGGTTGTACTCGGACAGCTCGCCGGTGTCGTTGAAGCTGCGGCGCAGGTTCCGATAGGTCTTGGTGGTGCAGAAGAAGTCGGTGCACGTCTGCGTCTCGTAGGAGGAGAAGACGACGCTGTTGGTGGAGGTCATGGTGACGTACCACCACTGGTTGCTCTGCCCGGTCTGCGCGTAGGTGTACACCGGGGCGCCCTGGTTGGTGTTGTGGGCGTAGTCGTCCAGGTACTGGCCGGTGCCCATGTTCAGGACGTGGACCCAGCCCCGGGGCACGGCGGCCTGGGCGGGGGCGTCCACGGCGAACACACCGGCGAGGACGGACACGGACACCCCGGCGGCGGTGAGGATCCTTCTGATGTTCTTCACGGTGGAGGTTTCCTTTCGGTGCGTCAGCTGTAGATGACGGCCCACTGCTGGGTGTGGTCGCCGGTGCGGCAGCCTTCGACCGTCACCTGGCCCCCGGCGTGGGCGGTCAGGCAGTCGCCGTTCCAGGCGTTGGAGTGGATGTACGTCCCGGCGTCACCGTCCGCGTACCACCAGCGCTCCTCACCGGGCAGGGCGCCGAAGCCGATGCCGGCGCCCCAGCGCTGCTGGGGGCCGAGGACGCCGCGGTTGCCGCTGTCGCGGGTGAGGTTGCGGTACCACCAGGCGCCGAGGCCGCCGGACTGCTGGGTCTCGTAGGAGGAGAAGGTGACCGTGTTGCCGTCGTTGTTGGCCACCCACCACCACTGGTTGGACTGCCCGGTCTGCGCGTAGGTGTACACCGGGGCGCCCTGGTTGGTGTTGTGGGCGTAGTCGTCCAGGTACTGGCCGGTGCCCAGGTTCAGGACGTGGACCCAGCCCTGCGGTACCGCGGCGTCGGCAGGCGTGGCCAGGGTGACGGTGGCGGCCAGCGCGGCACCGGCCATCAAGGCGCCGGCGATTTTCTTCTTCACTGCGTTCCTCTCGACGTGCTCCCGTCCTGCGGCGACGCCCTCGCATCGCCGACGAGCAGGTGAGTGGAAGGTAGGAAGAACCGGTAGACAGACGATGGACGGCATGGCGGGGACGCCACCGCCATGCCGTCCGGGCCGTCACATCCTGGCCGGGCAGGCCCGGGCCGCCCGTGCGCGGGGGCCCGGTCAGCCGCCGATGCCGAACAGGGCGCGGCAGCCGTCGCTCAGGCCGGTGACGGTGACCGGGGTGCGGGCGTGCTCGGCCCAGGCCTCGGGACTCAGGCGCAGCCGCTCGGAGACGACCACCCGCCCGTCCAGGACGTCGCGGTCGATGCCGTCGCTGCGGTAGCCGAGCCTGCGCGAGACGGCCAGCGAGGAGTGGTTGTCGGCGAAGGAGAGCGAGGTCGCCGACTGCGTCCCCAGCTCCGCGAAGGCCAGATGGAGCATCGCGGCGCGCATCTCGGTGCCCAGGCCCTTGCCCTGGTACTCCAGTCCGAGCCAGGAACCCGAGACGATCTCGCGCCGCACCCCGAACTCCTTGGCGCGCATGTCCTGGATGCCCACCGGGCGCCCCTCGTGGAAGGCGACCAGGTCCAGCGCCCAGTCCTGTGCGCTCCAGCGGCCCATCCGCGCCCAGTGCAACTGCATCACGTGCCGGGCCCGTTCGGCGGGCGGCAGCTCGCCCCACGGCGTCAGGAACGGGCGGTCCTGGGGGAGGTGGACGCCGCGGGCGGCGACATCGGCCACCTCCGCGAGTTCGTCCTCGGTCGGCAGGCGCAGTTCCAGGCGGGGCGAGGTCACGCGCAGCCCCCGCAGGGGCCAGTGGTCGATGATCATCGAACCAGTGTGCCCAGCCGACGCGCGGCCCGCACCGCCATTTCCACCCTCCCTGACTGCCGGGCCACTCGTGGTGGCGCGGTGTCGGGCGGCCGCGTCCGTTGCGGCGGGCCGCCCGGTGGTGGCGGATGCGGGGGTGGGCAGGCCGTCAGCGACCGGCCCCGGGCCGGTCGAGGGCAGCGACCTCGCGTACGGCGTCCGCGACGGCGCGGAAGTCCTTCTTCAGGATCGCGCCGTGGTTGCTGGGGACCTTCGCGCTGATCCCGATGTGCGGGTTGCGCTCGGCCACCGACGGCAGCACCGCGCGGATCATCTCCTGCTCGTCACCGCGGCTGCCCAGCGACACCCCCGAGGCGACCACGTACCGGGTCGGGACGGTGATGGCATCCAGCACCGGGCCCAGTTCGCGGGCGCTGCCGATCCTGCCGAGCTCGATGTTGCAGTCGGACATCTGCTCGTGGGTCATCCGCGGGGTCAGCCCGGTGGGGCGCATCAGCGCCATGAGCGGGGCCCACTGCCGGAACTGCTTGCGGATGCGCTGCTCCATCCCCTCGGTGAGCCAGTCGTAGGGCTGCGCGCCGTCGACCAGGACGGCGCCGATGGCGCGCTGCGGGTTGCGCGAGGCCCAGTGCGCGCCGACGAACGCCCCGTAGGACCAGCCCACCAGCAGGGCCCGCTCCACGCCGCGGGCGGCGAGGACGGCGTCGACGTCCCGGACGGCGGCCTCGAAGGAGTAGTCCGCGGAGCGCTTCGACTTCCGGCCGCGGGCCCGCTCGTCGTAGGTGATGTGCCGCAACCGCGGGCCGAGTTCGGCCAGGACCCGGCGCCAGTAGCCCTGGGTGGCGAACTGGCCGTTGAGGTAGACCACGGGCAGGCCGGGGCCGCCGGTGTCGGTGACGGCCAGGGCGGTGTCGTCGACCGGCACCATGCCGGTCCAGGCCGTCGTGCCGGTCGCGGGTGTGGCGTTGCTGGTCATGTCTTCCCCCTGGATGGTGTGGAGCCGGTGCCGGTGTCAGAGGCTGCGGGCGGTGATGTCGCCGTGGGAGGTGGTGGCGCGGATGTCGAGCACGGTGGTGCCGTCGTTGCGCAGGGCGTTGCCGATGCGGCCGTGGCCGGTGCCGGCGTCCAGGGCGGCCGAGACGCCGGCGGCGGCGCCGACGGTGATGCTCCCGGACCGGGTGGTCAGCTCGACGGTGCCCCGCTGCGCCTCGGTGATCCGGATGTCGCCGCGGGTGGTGCTGATCCGGGCGGGGCCGGCGAGGCGGCCGACCTCGACGTCGCCGTCGACGGCGGTCAGGTCGAGGCTCGCGGCCTCGTCGACCTTGGTGTGGCGGTACGCGCCGTCGAAGGCGACGTCGCCGAGGCGGCCGACGCCGCGCAGTTCGGCGGCGGCGGCCTTGCCCCGGACGGCGGAGCCGGCCGGCAGCTGGACGGTGACCTCCAGGGAGCCGGTGGGGCCGAGGAACTGGTGCCCGGCCGCGGCGGTGACGACCCGCAGGACGCCGTCGGCGAAGGAGACGGCGGTCCGCTCGGCGGCCTGGACGTCGCGGTCCTTGCCGGGCTGGGCGGGCCGGATCTCGACGGTGGTGTCGCTGCGCTCGGCGGCGATGAGCTGGACGCGCCCGCCGGGGATGTCCAGGACGACGGTGATCGGGGCGCAGGTGTCGAACTTCTGCATCGTGCTCTCCTGTACGGGTGCGGGCGCGGACCCGGTTGGGGCCTGCCCGGTCGGCGTTTCTGACATTGGAAACGCTACGTTGCTTTCAAGGTGTCGGCAACTAGTTCGTTGCGTCAAAACTGCTTCATTGCAGGTGAATGACAGGAAACTGTTGCAACGGGTGTGTCGGGTAATGCAACGGCGGCTGTTGCGATCATTGCAATGGGTGGAAGGTGAACGCTATGGTGGGGTCGACCGGGAACCCCACAGCGACGACCACCGAGGAGAATGCGATGCCGGGAGGCAGGCTCACCCAGCAGGAACGCCGGCAGATCGCGCTGGGGCTGGCCGACAGCCTCCCCTACGCCGAGATCGCCCGGCGCCTGGAGCGCCCCACCTCGACCGTCACCCGCGAGGTGATGCGCAACGGCGGCCCCCTCGCCTACCGCGCCGACCTGGCCCACCGCGCCACCGAACACCGCGCCCAGCGGCGCCGGCCCGCCACCCTCGGCGCGCCGCAGTCGGGCCCGCAGCCGCACGGGCGTGACAGCGAGGCCGTGGCCGCGTACGAGGAGCAGCTCACCACCGTTTTGATGGGCTCAGGCCTGAACCGGATGGGGGCCCGGGTGATCACCTGCCTGTCCACCACCGACGCGGGCAGCCTCACCGCCGCCGAACTCGCCCAGCGCCTGCAGGTCAGCCCGGCGTCCATCTCCAAGGCGATCGCCTTCCTGGAGAGCCAGAGCCTGGTGCGCCGGGAACGCGACGAGCGCCGCCGCGACCGCTACATCGTCGACGACGAGCTCTACTACCAGGCGGTCATCGCCAGCGCCCGGGCCAACGACAAGGTCATCGAAACCGCCCGTCAGGGCGTCGCCGTCCTCGGCCCCGACACCCCCGCCGCCGTCCGCCTGGAGAACATCGCCCGCTTCCTCGACTTCATCAGCGAGAGCATCGTGCGCGCAGCCGAGCAGGCCCGCGAGGTCCTCCACACCAAGCCCGCCACCCCGACGGACGGCTACCCCGCCCCGCGGGAGGGGTAGCCGGGCCGCGGGGCCGGGGGAGTGGGACGTCGGCGGGGCCGACTTCCTGCGCGCGGGCGGACAGGTGGGCGAGGGCGGGGCCGTCGGCGGTGATCCACACGTTGGCGACGCGGATGCCGCGCAGGGCCACCGGGGCGCTGCCGGCCGCGACCGCGACGAAGGCGCCGCGCCCGCGCACCGCGCCCAGGGCCCGTACGCCGAGCAG
>NZ_JAHSQD010000427.1 GCF_020103755.1 Streptomyces sp. LS1784 | reverse complement strand
CGGCTCGGTCGGCGTCCCGGTCGGCGTCGAGGTCGGCGTGCCGCCGGACGGCGTCCCCGGGTCGGTCGGCGTGCCCGGCGTCCCGGTCGGCGTGCCCGGCACGGTCGGCGGCGTCACCGCTCCACCCGGGGCCGGCGTGGCCGGCGCCTGGTTGGCCGGGCTCGGCGAGATCGGCGTGACGGAGTCCCAGCCCGTCGGGAGGTCGGGCACCTTCCACGCGCCGCCGGCGTCGTCGGCCGCGCCGGACGGGTCCGGCCGGACGGCCCCGAGGATCGGCATCGAGCCGACCGGCGAGATCTTGATGAACGCCCCGGGCCGCGGCGCCTGCACGACCAGCCCGCCGCCGATGTACATCCCGACGTGCGAGGCGTCCTGGAAGTACACCACCAGGTCGCCGGGCCGCAGCTGGTTGAGCGCCACGTGCGGCAGCTGCGCCCACTGCTCCTGGCTGGTGCGCGGGATCGGCCTGCCCGCGTGCAGCCAGGCCTGCGAGGTGAGGCCCGAGCAGTCGTAGGAGGCCGGGCCGGTGCCGCCCCACAGGTACGGCTTGCCCAGCTGCGCCAGCGCGAAGGCGATGGCCCCGCGGCCCTGCAGGGAGGGCGTGCGCTCCCCCTTGCCGAGCGCCCCGGAGGCGAGGAACGCGAGCTGCGCCTCGTCCGCCTTGGTCTTCTCCAGCTGCTCCAGCTCGGCCCGCTGGGCGCCGGTCAGCGAGGAGACCATCTGCTCGACCGCGGCGAGGTCGGCGGCCGCCTTGGCCTTGGCCGCGTCCTGCTCGGCGACCAGCGTCCGGGAGGTGTTCAGCGCCTCCTCGGTCTGCTTCTTCAACCCGTCCAGCGCGTCCCGGTCGCTCTTCAGCCTGTCCAGGAACTCCGACTGCGAGCGGCTGGCCGACGCGAGCAGCTCGGCGATGACGACCGCCTCGTACGGGTCCTTGGAGAGCAGCAGCTCGGCGTACGCGGAGGCGGCCCCGTTGCGGTACTGCGCGGCGGCGAGCTGCGAGGCGATGTCGGTGCCCGCGTCGACCTGCTTCTGCTGGCGGTCCAGCCGGCCCTGGAGGTCGGTGAGCGAGGCCTGCTGCTCCGTCACCTTGGCGACGGCGCCGTTGTACTGCTCGGTGGCGGCCTCGGCGCCCTGGTAGAGCGCGTGCAGCCGGTCGAGCATCGGGCCGAGGGTGGCCTTGGCGGCAGCGAGCGGGTCACCGCCGGCGACGCTCTGGCCGGCCCCCGGGTCGGGTGCGGCCCAGGCGGCCTGCGCGCCCGCGGGCAGTGCGAGTGCCGCGGCCGCGAGGACGGCTCCGCAGCGCAGCGCCGCCCGCACCCAGGGCCGTACGCGTGCCGTCTCCGCTCTCTGTGCCGCCCCGCCCATGGCCTGGTCCTCCCCGCCGCGCACTGCCCCTGTCCCGGCTTCCCGGATCCCGCAGATCCTCCCACGGGTTACTCGCCGGAAACAGGGCGCGTGCGGACCGGGAGGTTAATTCTCGATTGATCTGTGAGACAGCTCTCAGCAAACCGGGTCGAACCGGCATGTTCTTCGCTAACGTCCAGTTCAGCGCGCCCCAGGTCACTCCGATGAAAGCCAATGGTCACCGGGAGTCAACCGCCGGAACCACGATTCCCGACCCAGTTCACCTTCCGTTTACCAAACAGACCTACGGTCGCGACGTCATCAACGTCCGTGCGACAACTACGACGATTGTTTGGGTATGGAACACATCTCGTTCCTGGTGGCCGTTGTGATCATCACGGCGCTCGCCTTCGACTTCACCAACGGGTTCCACGACACCGCCAACGCGGCCGCCACCGCGATCGCGACCGGAGCCCTTCGTCCGAAGGTCGCGGTCACCATCGCGGCCCTGCTCAACTTCGCGGGCGCGTTCCTGTCCGTGAAGGTCGCCACCACCATCTCCGGCGGCATCGTCAACGAGAAGGCCGGCGTCCATCCCGAGATCATCTTCGCCGCCCTGGCCGGCGCGATCCTCTGGAACCTGCTGACCTGGCTGCGCGGCCTGCCGTCCAGCTCCTCGCACGCCCTGTACGGCGGCCTGATCGGCGCCACGATCGTCGGCGTCGGCATGAACGGCGTCAACTTCGACACCGTGATCACCAAGATCCTCATCCCGGCCGTCGCCTCGCCGTTCGTCGCCGGCCTGGCCTCCTGGGGCGCCACCAAGCTGGCCTACGTGATCACCCGCAAGGGCGACGCCGCGGCCACCGAGAAGGGCTTCAAGACCGGCCAGGTGTTCTCCTCCTCGCTGATCTCGCTCGCGCACGGCACCAACGACGCCCAGAAGACGATGGGCATCATCACCCTGACCCTGGTCTCGGTGGGCGCCCTGCCGCACGGCGCGCTGCCCCCCACCTGGGTGATCGTCTCCGCGGGCGGCGCGATCGCGCTCGGCACCTACATGGGCGGCTGGCGGATCATCCGCTCGATGGGCAAGGGCCTGGCGGACATCCGCCCGCCGCAGGGCTTCGCCTCCGAGTCGGCCGCCGCGACCGTCATCCTGACGTCCTCGCACATGGGCTTCGGCCTCTCCACCACCCAGGTCTGCTCCGGCGGCATCATGGGCGCCGGCCTCGGCGGCCCGAAGGGCGAGTTGCGCTGGAGCATGGTCCGCCGCATGGTCTACACCTGGGGCCTGACCCTGCCGGCCGCCGCCGTGGTCTCCGGCGGCGCGGCCCTGTTGGCCGAGCAGGGCAGCTGGGGCGTCGCGCTGGTCGGCGCCGTGCTGGTGGCCGGCGCGGGTGCGATGTGGCTGATCTCCCGCCGCCAGCCGGTCGGCGCGGACAACGTCAACGACGTCACTCCGGTCGAGGTCGCACCGGCCGGTACCACGAACGCCCCCACCCCCGCCTCGACCACGGTCGCGGCCTGAGCGCCGCCGGCTGAGGAGCACTCACCATGCACATCAAGTGGAACGCCCTGGCCCAGACCGCCGGGGTCAGCTTCGGCATCACCGTCGCCGTGGTCGCCGTGTTCGCGCTCGGCATCCTGGCGCTGTCCCGCCGCGAGGCCGCGGTGAGCGCCGCCCGTGAGGGCGGGGGCGCCGGGGCCCCGGGCGGCGGCAGGCTCGCCCTGGCCGGCGCGTACGTCTGCTTCGCGCTGTGCGGCGGGGCCGTCCTCTACGGGCTGTCGCTGATCGCCGGCAAGTAGCCGCCGCGCGCCGCGCACAAGGACAACGGGCCGGGGAGTGCCTTCACGCACTCCCCGGCCCGTTCGCGCATCCCGACTGCCGGTCGGTTCTCCTGGGTGGTCGGTTCTCCTGGGTGGTCAGTTCTCCTGGGTGGTCTTCAGCGCCGTCTCCCGGATGAACAGCACGGTGACGAAGGCCAGCGCCGCGAACGGGGCGGCCCACAGGAAGACGGTGCCGACGCCGTGGCCGAAGGCGTCCGTCACCAGCGGCACGATCGGGGCCGGCAGCTTGGCCAGGTCCGGGATGCCGCCGCCGGACGCCGCGGGCGACGCCGGGATGTGCGCCGCGGCCAGGTTCTCGGCCAGGTAGTGGCCGACCTTGTCGGTCATCAGCGCGCCGAGCGCGGAGACGCCCATCGCGCCGCCCATGGTGCGGAAGAAGGTGACCACCGAGCTGGCCGCGCCGAGCTCGTGCCGGGGCACCGTGTTCTGCACCGCGAGCACCAGGTTCTGACTGGTCAGGCCGAGGCCGACGCCGGTGATCGCCATGTAGACGGAGAGCAGCCCGTAGTCGGTGTCGGCCCGGGCGGTGCCGAGCAGGCCGAAGCCGACGGCGAGCAGCGCGGTGCCGGAGACCAGGTAGGCCTTCCACTTGCCGTACTTGGTGATCAGCCGGCCGGCCACCGCGGAGGAGACCGCCAGGCCGAGGATCATCGGCAGGGTCATCAGGCCGGCCACGGTCGGGGACTTGGCGCGGGCCAGCTGGAAGTACTGGCTGAGGAAGGTGGTCGCGCCGTACATCCCGACGCCGACCAGCACGCTGGCGAGCGCGGCCAGGGTGACGGTGCGGTACTTGAACAGGCCCGGCGGGATGATCGGCTCGGCGGCGCGGCGCTCGATCACGACGGCCAGGGCGCCCAGCAGCAGGCCGCCGCCGACCATGGCCACGGTCTGCCAGGACAGCCAGGCGTAGTTCTTGCCGGCCAGCGTGATCCAGATCATCAGCAGGCTGACCGAGGCGGTGATGACCAGCGCGCCCAGGTAGTCGATCTTCGCCTGGCGCTTGACCACCGGCAGCTTGAGGGTGCGCTGCACCACGAGGATCGCGGCCAGCGCGAACGGGATGCCGACGTAGAAGCACCAGCGCCAGCCCAGCCAGGAGGTGTCCACGATGACGCCGCCGATCAGCGGGCCGCCGATGGTGGCGAGCGCGAAGACCGCGCCGAAGTAGCCGCTGTACCGGCCGCGCTCGCGCGGCGGGACCATCGCGGCCAGGCAGATCTGGCCGAGCGCCACGACACCGCCGGCGCCGATGCCCTGGAGCGCGCGGCAGGCGATCAGCTCACCGGTGTTCTGCGAGAGGCCGGCCAGCGCCGAGGTGCCGACGTAGATCAGCAGGGCGATCTGGAGCAGCAGCTTCTTGCTGGCGAGGTCGGAGAGCTTGCCCCAGATCGGGGTGGAGGCGGTGAGGGTGAGCAGGGACGCCGTGATCACCCAGGTGTACGCGGACTGGCCGCCGTGCAGGTCGGCCAGGATGTGCGGCAGGGCGTTGGAGACGATGGTCGAGGAGAGCACGGCCACGAAGAGGCCGAGCAGCAGGCCGGAGAGCGCCTCCATCACCTGCCGGTGCGTCATCTGTGAGCTGTCGGCCGCGGCGGCGGTTCCGCTCGCGGCCTCGGTGGTCACGGTCATCTGGGTCCTTCGGCGAAGCGTGCGGGATGCGCGGGTCATGAAATTTCGTTGCCTTAAGCAACCATACGGCGAGATGGTTGAATTAGGCAACTTTCTTCAAGGGCAAGTAAAGCCCGCGGTCGCGGGCCCCGGTCGCGCCGCCGACGGCCGCCCGGTCAGTCGACCGGCGACTCCCCCAGCACGTCGTTGAAGCGGCGCAGCAGCTCCGCGAAGCGGGTCACGTCCTCCGGCGACCAGCCGCCCATCACCTCGCGCACCCGGCGCATCCGGACGTCCCGCGCGGCCAGGAAGCGCCGCCGCCCGTCCTCGGTGAGCGAGACCAGCGCGGCCCGGCGGTCCAGCGGGTCCGCCTCCCGGGCCACCAGGCCCAGCTCCTCCAGCGCCCGGATCTGCCGGCTCACCGTCGCCTTGCCGACCGCGAAGTGCACGCCCACGTCGGTCACCCGCACCCGCCCGGCCTGCTCGATGTAGCCGAGCATGCTGTACGCCATGCCCTCCAGCCCGGGGTGCACCCGCCGTGAGAGTTCCGCCACTCTGGCCCGGCCCCGCCGGAACATCAGCGCGACCTCGCTCTCCACCGCCACCAGGGCTTCTTCGTCACTCACCGCGCCAGTATCGCGCAGCGACACCCGCCGGGAGCCGGTACGGAAGGTGCGACAGGCCAACTACTTCATGGTATGAAGTATCGGTTCTGGAAGTACCGTTTTCCCCCGTTACGCAAGGAGATGTGGATGGCAGCCCCGGGGCAGGGTTTCGTCGCCGAACTGAAGAGTGCGGTCACCCCGCGCGCGGCACTGCTCGTGCTCGGAGTGCTGCTGCTCCAGCTCGGCTTCATCACCTCGTACATCGGGGCGCTGCACAAGCCGGCCCCGCAGAACCTCTCCATCGCGGTGGTCGCCCCGCCCCAGGTCGCCCCCAAGCTGGTCGGCGCGCTGGAGGCGGTGCCGAACGACGCCGTCAGGGCCTTCACCGCACCGGACGCCGAGACGGCGACCCAGCAGATCAAGGACCAGAAGATCTACGCGGCGCTGGTCGTGGACCCGACCGGCACCCAGGACACCCTGCTGGTCGGCGGCGCCCGCGGCCCGTCCGCGGCCAAGGCCGCCGAGACCATCACCACCGCGATCGACCAGAGCCAGGGCCGCACCGTCAAGGTCCACGACGTGGTGCCGCTCGCCGCGGGCGACACCAACGGCCTCTCCGCCTTCTACCTGGTGATCGGCTGGTGCGTCGGCGGCTACCTGGTCGCCTCGATCCTGGGCATCAGCGCGGGCTCCAAGCCCGCCAACGTCCACCGCCTGCTGATCCGCCTCGGCGTGCTCGCGCTCTACTCGATCGGCGCCGCGGTGCTCGGCACGCTGATCGCCGGGCCGGTGCTGGACGCGCTGCCGGGCTCGATCCTCGGCCTGAGCGCCGTCGGCGCGCTCGTGGTGTTCTCGGTCGGCGCCTTCACCATGGCGCTCCAGTGCCTGTTCGACATCATCGGCATCGGCATCGCGGTGCTGGTCTTCGTCGTGCTCGGCAACCCGAGCGCGGGCGGGGTCTACCCGGCGCCGATGATGCCACCGTTCTGGCGGGCGATCAGCTCCTGGATCCCGAACGGCGCCGGCACCAGCGCGGCCAGGTCGGTCGCCTACTTCGACTCCACCAACCTGGGGCTGCCGGTCCTGGTCCTGGTGGTCTGGGCGCTGATCGGCATCGGTGTCGCCCTGCTCGCCGTGCTGCGGCACCCGAGCTCCCAGCGCCGCGAGCTGGTCTCCGCCGAGGCCTGAGCCGCCCGGTCCCGACCGTCACCGAGCCCCCAGCCGCCCCGGCCGGGGGCTCGGTCGCGTTCCCGGTCCCGGCACGCATGCCGCCCGCGGGGCCCGGGGTCTCCCAGGGCGTGTCCGACCATTCCCGCCGGGCGCGCGACTCGAATGGTCGGACACGCCCTAACCGAGTGGCCCGGGGTCGGCCACGATGGCCCGCACGACCCGCACCGCCGCGCCCAGCAGCGGGCCCCGGCGGCCCAGCCGGGAGACCGTCAGCCGGTCCTCGGACCAGGGCCGCACCGTCACCCGGGCGGCCAGTTCGGCCCGCATCGCGGGCAGCAGCCAGGGCGCCAGCCGGGCGTAGCCGCCGCCCAGCACCACCTCGGCCGGGTCCAGCAGGTTGACCGCGCCGGCGGCCGCGGTGCCGAGCGCCGTGCCGGCCCCG
>NZ_JAHSQD010000426.1 GCF_020103755.1 Streptomyces sp. LS1784 | reverse complement strand
CAGAGCGCGGCGACCGCCCCGCGCAACCGCCGCGGCGGGAGGCCGGCCGGCCGCAGCGCACGCAGCAGCGCCTCCATCGCGGCGAGTTCGGCGGGGCCGAGGACCGGGCGGGCCTGCGAGACCTGGAGCACCCAGGGGTGGCGCAGGTAGCAGGCGTACAGCTCCTCGGCCCAGGCGGTGACGGCTTCCCGCCAGTCGTCGGCCCCCTGGAGTCCACCGGGCGGTTCGGTGCGGAGTTCGGCGAGTGCCCGGTCGTGCATCAGGTCGAGCAGTTCGGCCTTGCCCGGCACGTAGGTGTAGAGCGCCATCGCGGTGCGGCCGAGCCGTTCGCCCACGGCGCGCATCGACAGCGCGGCCATGCCCTCGGCGTCGGCCACCGAGACTCCGGCGGACACGATCGCGTCCACACTCAGGCCCGGCTTGGGGCCGCTGCGCCCGGCGCGCGGCTCCTCGGGAGCACCCCAGAGCAGGGCGAGCGAGCGATGGGCGTCTCCCTGCCCGGCGTAGACGGTCATCCGGCATCTCCTTATGGCGTAAAGTGTCATTCGACGGCAACTCTTTATGCCGTAAGGTTACCAACCGAAGGGGTTTCGCGATGACATTGCCCGTCACCTTCGTCGAGGTTGTCGAGGTCCGGCGGATCACGCCGCGCACCGCCCGGATCGCGTTCGCCGCCGAGGAACTGCCCGACACCGTCGGCACCGCGCCTGACCAGCAGCTCAAGCTCTGCTTCCCGCGCCCCGGGCAGCGCGAGCCGGTGCTGCCCGCCCGGCAGGACGACCCGATGGGCTGGTACCAGGCCTACCTGGCGATCCCCGAGGCCGAGCGCCCGGTGATGCGCAGCTTCACCCTGCGCCGCCGCCGGCCCGGCACCCGGCTGGTCGAGGTCGACTTCGTGCTGCACGGCGACACCGGCCCGGCCGCGGCCTGGGCGCTGCGGGCCGCGCCGGGGGACCGGCTGGGGATGGTCGGCCCTTCCGCGCTGTACGCCCCGCCGGTCGCGTTCACCGAGGCCGCGGCCGCCGCCGACTGGGTGCTGCTGGCCGGCGACGAGACCGCGCTGCCGGCGCTCGCGACCCTGGTCGAGGCGCTGCCCGAGGGGGAGCGGGTCTGCGCGTGGATCGAGGTCGCGGACCGGGCGGAACGTCAGGACCTGGAGAGCCGCGCCGACCTGGAGGTGGAGTGGCTGTACCGCGACGGCGTGGCCCCGGGCACCGTGCTGACCGAGGCGTTCCGGGACGCCGTGCTGCCGGAGGGTGAGCCCTTCGTCTGGCTGGCCGGGGAGGCGGGGGCGGTCCGGACGATCCGTCGGCACCTGGTCGAGCGGCAGGGGGTGCCGAAGGAGAACATCGACTTCACCGGCTACTGGCGCCACCGGCTGACCCAGGACGACGCGCCCACCGCCGAGGACCTGGCGGACGCTCAGGAGCGGGTGGCCGGGTACTGACCGGGCCGGGCGGCCGCCTCGACGGGAGCCGGGCGGCCGTTTCGCCGGGCGGTGGCGCGGGAAAGGAGTCCGTCACCGCCCTTCCCCTGGCGGGCCGCCCGGTTCCGGCAAGGGTCGATCGGTTGAAAGATGCGGATTCGGCCCGATTTCCTCCGTGAATTTTACTGATTGATGGTCAACTTTACTTTCTGATGGGGATTTACCCCCTTGTCGTGATCCTCTCGGGTGCGTTGGAATGCGTCAGCTATCCATCTGACGAGAGGATTTATATGATCGGCTGGCGGAAAACCCAGCTAGCAGCCGCCGTCACGGTCACCGCCGCGTCCATGGTCCTGAGCCTCGGGACCATCGCCGGCGCGGCCCCGGTCCCCGAGCCGCAGAACGCCCAGGCGGCGTCCGCGGACGGGGCTCCGGTGCCGGTGATCGTGATCCTGAAGGACCAGATCGCGGACGCCCCGGCCGACCACGGCCACCTGGGCGCCCGGCAGCAGAAGGCCGCCGACGCGCAGGCGCCGCTGCTGAACAAGGTCAAGGCGGGCGGTGGCACCGACATCAAGAGTTTCGTGGTCGGCAACGCCTTCTCGGCCACGGTCAGCCCCGCCCTGCGCGCCCAGCTCCAGGCGGACCCGGCCGTCTCCGCCGTGGTGGCGGACGCCCAGGTCCAGGTCGCCCCGGCGGCAGCCGGCAAGGCGAAGACGGCCAAGGACGCCGCCGGTGCCGCCGACGCCAAGGCGCCCAAGGCCGACGCCGCTCCGCAGGCCGTTTCGGGCAGCAACGGTCAGAGTGCCGAGGAGAACGCGACCAACACGGTCTGCCCCTCCGACCCGAGCAAGCCGCTGCTGGAGCCCGAGGGCCTGTACTCGACCCGGGCCGTCACCGGCAACGGCAAGCCCGGCGTGGAGGACCTGGCCACCGGCAAGGGCGTCAAGGTCGCCTACATCGCGGACGGCCTCGACCCGAACAACCCGGACTTCATCCGGGCCGACGGCTCGCACGCCGTGGTCGACTACCAGGACTTCGCGGGCGACGGCTGGGACGCGCCGACCGGCGCGGCGGAGGCCTTCGGCGACGCCTCGGCGGTCATCGCCCAGGGCCGCCAGGTCTACGACGTCTCCAAGTTCGTCAACTCCTCGCACCCGCTCCCGGCCGGCTGCAACATCCGCATCCGCGGCCTCGCCCCGGACGCCGACCTGGTCGCGCTGAAGGCCGGCGGCGAGATGATGTCCAACTCCTCGATCCTCCAGTCGATCGACTACGCGGTGCGGGTCGCCCACGTGGACGTGCTGAACGAGTCCTTCGGCGGCAACGTCACCCCGGACAGCGGCGCGCACGACACCATCTCGCTCTTCAACGAGCAGGCCGTCAAGGCCGGTGTCACCGTCGCCGTCTCCACCGGTGACGCCGGGATCAGCGGCACGATCGGCACCCCGGCCACCGACCCGTACGTCATCGCGGTCGGTGCGTCCACCGACAACCAGAACTACCAGCAGACCGGTTACGCGGCCTCCCGGTTCTCCAACAAGACCTGGAGCGACAACCGCATCTCCGCGCTCTCCTCGGGCGGCTTCACCCAGGCCGGCCGGACGGTCGACCTGGTCGCGCCGGGCGAGTCGGACTGGGCGCTGTGCACGCCCGACACGAGCAAGTACACCGACTGCACGGGCTACAACGGGCAGCCCTCGCCGATCCAGCCGTTCGGCGGCACCAGCCAGTCGGCCCCGTTCGTCACCGGCGCCGCGGCCCTGGTCATCCAGGCCTACCGGGACACCCACGGCGGCGACTCGCCGTCCCCGGCGCTGGTGAAGAAGTTCCTCACCGGCACCGCCACCGACCTCGGCGTGCCGGCCGAGGAGCAGGGCGCCGGCCTGCTGAACGTCCGCGCCGCCGTCGAGGCCGCCCGCGGCTACGACGACGGGGACGGCACCGACGGCGCGAAGACCGTCGTGGTCAACACCGGCCAGGTCGACATCGCCGGCGCCCCCGGCTCGACCCACACCGCCGACGTGTCCGTCACCAACACCAGTGACAGCACCCAGACGGTGAGCGCCGCGACCCGCAGCTTCGCCCCGCAGTCGAGCAACCAGCAGACCGTCCAGCTGGACCCGTCCTCCAAGGACACCTTCAAGTACGCGACCAACGGCGCGGACTGGGTCCAGAAGCAGGTCAAGTTCACCGTCCCGGCCGGCGCCGACCGCCTCGCGGCCTCGATCGCCTGGCAGGGCGCGCCCAACCCGGTCACCAACGGCCCGGTGGTCCGCATGACGCTGCTCGACCCGTCGGGCCGTTTCGAGACCAACACCCGTCCGCAGGGTGGCGCCACCCCGGCGAACTTCGGCCTGGTGGACGTCCCGCACCCGGTGGCCGGCGAGTGGACCGCGATCCTCTACACCCCGGCGGGCAAGGCCGGTTACAGCGGCGCGGTCCAGCTGGGCACCGCCACCCAGCGCGCGGTGCCGGCCGGCGCCGTGAGCCCGAGCACCACCGACCTGAAGCCGGGCCAGACCAAGACCCTCAAGGTCCAGCTCACCACCCCGGCCACCAGTGGCGACACCAGCGAGGCCGTCCTGGTCTCCAGCTCCAACGGCAACACCACCAGCGTCCCGGTCGTGCTGCGCAGCCTCGTCCCGGTCAACCAGGGCAAGGGCACCTTCACCGGCACCATCACCGGCGGCAACGCCCGCAGCGCCTCGCCGACGCAGAGCTTCTCGTACGCCTTCGACGTCCCGAAGGGCCAGAAGGACCTGCGGGTCGGCCTGACCGTCGGCAAGGACTCGAAGCTGCTCATGCAGGGCGCGCTGATCAGCCCGAACGGCACCCCGGTCGACATCGAGGGCAACGGGCAGTTCGACGCCCAGGGCAACCTGGCCGGCGCCGGCAACGGGGTCTCGGCCACCGCCGTCAACCCGGCCGCCGGCCGCTGGCGGTTCGTCCTGAACGTGCTCGGCCCGGTCAGCGGCCAGGAGCTCGCCCAGGACTTCACCGGCACCGTCGCGTTCAACCAGAACCAGGCCACCGCGGCCGGTCTGCCGAACGACGCCCGCACCCGGCTGGCGGCCGGCAAGCCGGTCACCGTCCAGGTGAACTACACCAACAACACCGTCGCGACCCAGCGGATCGCGGCCGACGGCCGGCTGGACCGCCGGGTGGACCTGCCGCTGGTGCCGCAGGGCGCCTCGGCGACCGTCAGCCTGCCGCTGAGCCTCAGCTCCACGGTGCCGTCCTTCCTGGTGCCGCCGGGCACCGACCGGCTCAAGGCCGTGGCGGCGTCCTCGACGCCGGCGCAGATCGAGCTGAGCGCCACCGCCGGCTCGCCGGACCTGTTCGGCGACCTGAAGAAGGCCCAGGACGGCTCGACCGTCTCGGTCGTGACCGACAACGGCACCGCCGAGCAGCCGGTCGTCCCCGGCACCTGGGGCACCTTCGTCCAGCAGATCGGCCCGTTCGGCAACGGCGGTGCGCCGGCCGGCACCTCCACCATCACGGCCACCGCGCACACCCAGGCCTTCGACCCGGCGCTGACCTCCAGCACCGGCGACCCGTACGCCGCCTCGGTGAACGCCTCGGCCGCGGCCGCCACCCCGGTGACCGTCGCCCCCGGCGCCACCGGCTCGCTCCAGGTGACGCTGACGCCGACCGGCCCGAAGGGCAGCACCGTCAAGGGCGTGCTGTACCTGGTGTCCGGCCCGACCGGCGTGGCCACCGCCAACAACGTCCTGAACACCACCGGTTCGGTGCTCGCGGCGATCCCGTACAGCTACACCGTGAACTGACGACACGTCAGTCCGCTTGAGGCCGAGGCCGCCCCGGAACTCCGGGGCGGCCTCGGCTGCTTCCGGTGGCCGGAAGCCGACGGGGTTCCGAGGGCGGCCGGCTGGGCAGGGTCGGGGGTGAAGGGATGTTTCCGGCGGACGGGGAGTGGAGAGTTGAACCAGGCGATCAAGCACGGCGAGACCGAGGTGAACGGCGTCCGGCTGCACTACGCGGAGCAGGGTGAGGGCCCGCTGGTCCTGCTGCTGCACGGCTTCCCGGAGAGCTGGTACTCCTGGCGCCACCAGTTCGCGCCGCTCGCCGAGGCCGGCTACCGGGTCGTCGCGCCGGACCAGCGCGGTTACGCCCGCAGCGAGCAGCCCGAGCGGGTGGACGCCTACACCCTGCTGCACCTGGTCGGCGACGTGACCGCGCTGATCGGCGCGCTCGGCGAGGAGCGGGCGGTCGTGGTCGGGCACGACTGGGGCGCGCCGGTGGCCTGGGCCACCGCCGCGCTGCGGCCGGACCTGGTGCGCGGGGTGGCCGGGCTGAGCGTGCCGCCGCTGCCGGCCGGGCCCGGCTCCTTGTCGACCGCCCGGGAGACCTTCGGCGAGGGTTTCTACCAGATCTACTTCCAGGAGCCGGGCCGGGCGGACGCCGAGCTGGCGGCCGACGTGAAATCCAGCCTGCGCCGCATCTTCTGCGGCGTCCAGCCCGACGGCGAGCCGCGTCCGTGGGTCGTCCCCGAGGGCAAGAAGCTGCTGGACACCGTGCCGGAGCCGGAGCGCCTGCCGGACTGGCTCACCGACGCGGACCTCGACGCGTTCGCCGCCGACTACGCCCGGCACGGCGAGCGCGCCTTCACCGGGGGCCTCAACTGGTACCGCAACATCGACCGGAACAGCGAGCTGATGGCGGCGTTCATCGGCCGGCGGATCGACGTGCCCGCGCTGTACGTGGTCGGCGAGCAGGACCTGGTGAACGCGATGATCGCGCCGGAGGCGGTCGAGTACCTGCTGAAGAACCTGACGCCCGGACTGCACCGGCACGTCCGGCTGCCGGAGACCGGGCACTGGACGCAGCAGGAGCGCCCGGCCGAGGTCACCGAGGCACTGCTGGACTTCCTGGCGCACCTGGACGGGTAGGCCCTCGCCGTGCCGGTCGCGGCCGCCCGCCGAGGGCCGCGACCGGTGGGCCCGCCGGGCGTCAGACGGGCAGCAGCCGGGCGATCAGTTCGCCGAGGCGGCGGGCGTTGCGGCAGGAGTGCATCTCCACCACGCCCGCGTAGGCGAGTGCGGCGGAGTCGCCGGTCGGCCAGAGCGAGGGCTGCTCGGGGTTGAGCCAGAACACCCGGCGGGCCCGGCCGGCGATCCGGCGCAGCGCGTCCAGGTTGGGGTCGCGCCGGTTGTTCCTGGCGTCGCCGAGGACCAGCACGCAGGTGCGCGGGCCGACGGCGTCCAGGTGGCGGTCCGCGAACTCCCCGAGCGCGGAGCCGTAGTCGCTGTTGCCGTGGTAGCCCGTCACCTTGGCCCCGGTGAGGATGCGGGCGGCCAGGCGCGCCGGGTCGTCGCCGCCGCGGAGCAGGCCGGTCACCTCGGCGGTGCGGTTGACGAAGGCGAACACCCGGACCTTGCTGAACTGTTCGCTCATCGCCTGCACCAGCAGCATGGTGAAGTCGGCGAAGCCCGCCACCGAGCCGGAGACGTCGCACAGCAGCACCAGCTCGGGGCGGGCCGGGCGGCGCAGCCGGTAGGCGGGGCGCAGCGGCACCCCGCCGGTGGTCAGCGAGCGGCGCAGGGTGCGGCGCAGGTCGATCTCGCCGCGGGCGGCGCGGCG
>NZ_JAHSQD010000425.1 GCF_020103755.1 Streptomyces sp. LS1784 | reverse complement strand
GGGCCTGGTCGGTGGTGCGGGGGCCGCGGTCGCGCGGCGGGCGGGCAGGGGTGGTCACGGGATCTCCGTCCGTCGGTCGGCAGCCCGCGCTGCGGGCTGGGTCGGCCGTCGGAAAGGGAGGTGCGCCGCCCCGGCCGTACGGCGGCATGGGCGAGGGCCCGCACCGGTGAGGTGCGGGCCCTCGCTTCGCAGATCGCGAGTCAGCGCAGGGGCTGAAATCAGCCGACGAGGCGGATGTTCTCGGCCTGCGGGCCCTTCTGGCCCTGGGTCACGTCGAACTCGACCTGCTGGCCCTCGAACAGCTCACGGAAGCCATTGGCCTGGATGTTCGAGTAGTGGGCGAACACGTCCGGGCCGCCCTCGGCCTGCTCGATGAAGCCGAAGCCCTTTTCGCTGTTGAACCACTTCACGGTGCCGGTAGCCATAACCGTCTCCTCCTACTGGGGCATCAGGGATCCACACCTCGTGAATCCCGGAGTAGCCGCGATCCCCATCCGGAGACTGAAACACCGGACAAAACAAATGCGCCTGTCGGTTGGAACCAGCAGGCGCACACCACGTTCATGGGAACCAAAACTGCAACTGCTTCGACTGTAGCACGGTGCCACCATGGTTGACCGGGGATTTTCCCGCCCTACAGATCACGTTTGGTGGCTCCGCAAATGGGGCAGACGGCGCCCCGCCGAAGCGGGACGCCGCCTGTACGCACCGGTCGGGTCAGCGCCGGCCGGCCGGCTCCGGCACCCCGTGGGCACCGGTCAGCGGGGCCGGGCCCTCGCCGTGGCCGTGGCTCGGGGTGTCCGCGTGGCCGGGCCACCAGGCGCGGCGGCCGAGCAGCGCGGTGAGCGCCGGGGTGAAGAACATCGCCATCACGAAGGCCGCGATGAGGATGCCGATGGCGATCGAGAAGCCCATCTCGCTCATCAGGGTGTTTCCGGCCAGCAGCATGGTGCCGAAGGTCGCGGCCAGGATGAAGCCGGCCGCGGCCACCGTCGGACCGCCGTGGCGGATCGCCTGGCTCGCCGCCTCGCGGGGGCTGCGGCCCTCGCGGGCCTCCTCGCGCAGTCGGGCGATCATCAGGATGTTGTAGTCGGTGCCGAGCGCGACCACGAACAGGTAGATCAGGATCGGCAGCATGAACATCAGGCCCTGCTCACCCTTGATGTTCTGGAACAGCAGGGTGGTGGCACCGAGGGTGGCGCCGAACCCGAGGCCGACCGAGGCCATCAGGTACCAGGGGGCGACCACGCTGCGCAGCAGCAGGCCGAGGATCACCATGATCAGCACCGCGGCGATCGGGAAGACCAGGCTGTAGTCGTGGGCCATCGCCGTGTTGATGTCCTTGTACACGGAGGTGGTGCCGGCGACGTAGGCCTTGGTGCCGGCGGGCGCGTGGTCGTGGGCGACCTTGCGGACCTCGCCGATGGTGTCGATGGCCTTGTTGCTGGCCGCCTCGTCCTTGAGGACGACGGTGATGTCGGCGGTGAGCCCGTCCTTGCTGACGCCGTGGTCGGGGTCCGGCATGGCGGCGCTGGACACCCCGCTCACCTTGCCCAGGTCCTCCACGTAGCCCTTGAGGCCGGCGACGTCGATCCTGTTGCCGTTCTGGCTGGTCAGGTAGATGTGGGCGGGGTCGGCGGCACCGGCCGAGTAGGCCTTGACCATGGTCTCCTGGACGACCATCGACTCCTTGGACTTCGGCATCGAGCTGCCGGCCATGTCGAAGGTGCCCTGGTAGCCGAGCGCGGCGACCGCGAGGCCGACCATCACCAGGCCGGAGAGCAGGGCTGCGGCGGCCGGACGGCGGCCGACACCGCGGCCCATCGCGGCGAAGCGGGCGTTGGACGGCTCGCGCTGCCAGGCCTTGGAGGGCCAGAACAGGACCTTCTCCGGGATCAGGCAGAGGATCGCGGGCACCAGGGTGACCGAGGCGATCGCCGTGACGGCCACCGCGATCGCCAGCGAGGGGCCGAGCGCCTTGAACATGCCGAGGCTGGACAGGACGAGCACGGCGAAGGCGACCACGACGGCACCGGCGGCGGAGGCGATGGCCTCGCCGACCCGGCCGACCGCGTTGGCGACGGCCTGCTTGCGGTCGTCCCCGGCGCGCAGCCGCTCGCGGTAGCGGAACATCAGGAACAGGAAGTAGTCGGTACCGACGCCGTAGAGCACGACGGTGAGGATCTGTTCCATCGAGTTGTCGGCCTTGAGCCCGAACACCTTGCTGGCGTCCGAGATCAGGCCGTTGGCGACCATCGAGTAGATGACCACCGAGAGGATCGGCAGCAGCGCGATGATCGGACTGCGGAAGATGATCCCGAGCGTGAGCAGGATGATCACGACCGTGCCGAGGCCGATCAGCATGCCGGCCGTCTTGCCTGCGTCCTTCTGGTCCAGGTTCATCGCGGCCGGGCCGCCGACCTGGAACTTCAGGTTGCTGCCGGAGGCGAGTGCGGTGCCTTCGTCGCGGAGCTTCTTCGCGGCGTCGGTGAACTCGTCCGTCTGCATCTTGGTCTTGTCGATGGAGACCATCGACATCGCGTACTTGTGATCCTGGGAGTAGGAGGCCGCGGAGACCGGGGCGACCATCTCGACCAGCGGGATCTTCTTGTCGGCCAGGCCCTGGGTGACCTTGGTCATGGCCGCCGCGTCGCCGTCGTCCAGCTTGCCGCCGTCGGTGCGCTCGAAGAGCAGCAGCGCGGAGGGCGAGACGTTGGACGGGAAGGCCTTCTGCTGGACCTCCGAGGCCTGGATGGACTCGTAGTGCTTGGGCAGGAAGGCCGCTTCATCGGAGTTGGCCTTCAGCGGCGGGGCGGTCGCGATGATCGCGACCGCGGCGATCAGCCATGCGCCGATCACCCACCACGGGCGGCGAACGACGAATTGTCCTAGTCGGTGGAACATGCTCGATGCCTCCTGGGCATGGTTCACCGCAGCCCTTGGGGGACGGGACGCTGGGCGACGGCAGGACCGGCGCGCGGAGTGCTGTGGACACTCCCTTGCCGGTCGGCAGGTAAGTAGGTCTGGGGCATCATCCTACGAGTACTTGCTTGCCGCCCGGCAAGGAGCCCCCGTTGCATTCAACCCCCGCGGCCGCCCCGAAGCGGCCCCGCTCCAGTTTCTCCCGGGCGCAACCCCGTTGACCTCGTGCTCCGGGTGGAGACTTCTCCCCCTCAGGGTGGAGGCGCACCCCCTACCCCCCAGGAGGAGATCTCGGGGTCCCGGGGTAGGGAAAACCCCACCCCGGCCCCGAGGAGAGCACCAGGAAACGGCCACCCGCCAGCCGGATTACCCGTCAACCCCCGCTTCCCTACTGTCGATCGGGACGCCGGACCGCACCCGGCGCACCCCGACCGGCGGTTCTCCCGACCCAGGGCCGCCGCCGCTCCCGTCCGGCGACGACCGCCGCTCTCCCAGGGGGGAACCACCGTGAAGCCCGTGAAGTCCAGACTCGGCCTGGCGGCCGCGATGGGTGCCTGGAGCGCCCGGCACCGGAAGACCGCCGTGTTCGGCTGGCTGCTCTTCGTCGTCCTGGCCGCCGCGCTCGGCACCGTGCACGGCAGCACCAAGGTGACCGACGCCGAGTCGATCCCCGGACAGGTCTCCCGGGCCGCGCGGATCCTCGACGAGGCGGGGCTGAAGAGCCCGGCGAACGAGACCGTCCTGGTCCAGAGCTCCACCCGCAGCGCCGACGAACCGGAGTTCCGCGCCGCCGTCGGCCAGGTGATCGCCGCCGTGAACGGCACCGGCCGGGCCGCCGAGGTCCGTTCGCCGTACGACACCAAGGCGGTCTCCGCGGACGGCCACTCCGCGCTCGTGATGCTGACGCTCAAGGGCGACAGCACCGAGGCGGTGGAGCACGTCCAGTCGGTGCTGGACGCGGTGGCCGGCGTGCAGAAGCAGAACCCGGACCTGACCGTGGTCCAGCTCGGCGACGCCAGCTCCGGCAAGTGGATGCAGGACCAGTTCACGAACGACTTCGCCCGCGCCGAGTGGACGGCCGTGCCGCTCGCCCTCGGCATCCTGCTGGTCGCCTTCGGCGCGCTGGTCGCCGCCGTGCTGCCGGTGGTGCTCGCGCTCACCGCCTTCGTCGCCGCCGCCGGACTGGTCGCGCTCAGCAGCGGGTTCCTGCACACCAGCAACGACGCCAGCTCGGTGATGCTGCTGGTCGGCCTCGCCGTCGGCGTCGACTACTGCCTCTTCTACCTGCGCCGCGAACGCGAGGAACGGGCCGCCGGGCGGGACGCGGCCACCGCGCTGGCCGTGGCCGCCGCCACCAGCGGCCGGGCGGTGCTGGTCTCCGGCGTCACCGTGGTGGTCGCCATGGCCGGGATGTTCCTCACCGGGATCGCCACCTTCCGCTCGATGGCCTACGCCACCATCGTGGTCGTGATCACCGCCGTGCTCGGTTCGCTCACCGTGCTGCCCGCACTGCTGTCGATGCTCGGCGACCGGGTGGAGAAGGGCCGGGTGCCGTTCCTCGCCAAGCTGCGCCGGCCGGACGCCGCGCAGACCGGCGGACGGTTCTGGAACGCGGTGCTGACCCCGGTGCTGCGCCGCCCGCTGGCCGCCACCGTGCTCGCCGGCGCCTTCCTGCTGGCCCTGGCCGCGCCGATGCTCACCATGCACACCGCCAACCTGACCTTCCAGCAGCAGCTGCCCAAGGGCAACGCGCTGGTCGCCGCCTCGCAGAAGATCGAGGCCGCCTTCCCCGGCAGTCCCGGCCCCGCCACCGTCGTGATCAAGGCCGCCGACATCGACTCCCCCGCGATGACCGCCGCGATCGCCGACCTCAAGGCGAAGGCCCTGGCCGGCACGCTGATGCACGGCCCGGTGGAGGTCGCCGTGCACGCCGACCGGAACGTCGCCACCGTCGACATCCCGCTCAACGGCACCGGCAACGACGCCACCAGCAACGACGCCCTGAAGAGCCTGCGCGAGGACCTGGTGCCCGCCACCGTCCTCAAGGTGCCCGGCACCGAGGCCCCGGTCACCGGCCGCACCGCCGGGTCGTACGACTTCAACCACACGATGACCGGCTCGATGCCGCTGGTCTTCGCCTTCGTGATCGCCTTCGCCTTCCTGCTGATGCTCACCTCGTTCCGCTCGCTGGCCGTCGCCGTCACCGCCGTGGTGCTCAACCTGTTCTCGGTGGGCGCCGCGTACGGGGTGCTGACGCTGGTCTTCCAGCACGGCGTGGGCGCCTCGCTGCTGGGCACCGCCGGGGTCGGCGCGGTGGAGTCCTGGGTGCCGCTGTTCCTCTTCGTGATCCTCTTCGGGCTCTCGATGGACTACCACGTCTTCGTGGTCTCCCGGATCAAGGAGGGCCACGACCGCGGCCTGCCGACCCGGGCCGCGATCGCCCACGGCATCCGTTCCACGGCCGGGGTGGTCACCAGCGCCGCGGTGATCATGGTGGCGGTGTTCGCCGTCTTCGGATCGCTGTCCATGCAGGTGATGAAGCAGATGGGCGTGGGCCTGGCGGTCGCGGTGCTGATCGACGCCACGGTGATCCGCGGGGTGCTGCTGCCCTCGGTGATGACCCTGCTGGGCGAGCGCAACTGGTACCTGCCGCGCTGGCTGAACTGGCTGCCGGACCTCTCGCACGGCGAATCCGTCCCGCCGCTCGGCGCCGACCGGGCCCTGCACACCCAGCCGGCCGCCCCGGCGGAGGCTGCGCGCCACCGCAGGGCCGGGGTCTGAGCCTCCCGGCACCCAGGACGCGTCCGACGCCGGGCCCCGCAGCGCGCGGGGCCCGGTGTCCGTGCGTCATGATGATCACCGTCCGGGATCCCCCGGGACGAACGTCGGCGGAACGGAACTCCAGTCATGATCCCCTTCGACGAGGGCCGCGCCCGGCTGCTGCTCGCCCGGGCCTGCGAGTCGGCCGGGCTGGCCGCCCCCGACGGGGCCACGCTGCTCGCTCTCGGCGAGAACGCCGTCTTCGACCTCGGCGACCCGGCCGTGGTCGCCAAGGTCGGCCGCGGCCCCGAACTGTACGACCGGGCGCACCGCGAGCTGGCCCTCGCCCACTGGCTGGCCGGGCAGGACGTGCCGGTGGTCCGCCCGTACGACGCGGTGGCGCCCGAACCGCAGCTGGCCGACGGCCACCCGGTCACCTTCTGGCACCGGCTCGCGCCCGCCGTCCGGCCCGCCCGTCCCGTCGACCTCGCCCCGCTGCTGCGCGCCCTGCACCGGCTGCCGCTGCCGCCCTTCACGCTGGGCCGGCGCGACCTGCTGGCCCCGGTCGAGCGCTGGCTGGCCTCCGCCGAGGGCCACGTCGACCCCGCCGACGTCGCCTTCCTGCGCCACCGCCGGGACGCCTTCGAGGCCGCCCTGCCCGACCTCGTCCCGCAGCTGCACCCCGGGGTGATCCACGGCGACGCGCTGCCGCGCAACGTCCAGATCGGCCCGGACGGGCCGGTGCTGCTCGACCTGGAGTTCATGGCGAACGACCTGCGCGAGCACGACCTGGTCGTCCTCGCGCTCAGCCAGGACCGGTACGGCGTGCCCGCCGAGGAGTACCGGGCGTTCACCGCTGCGTACGGCTGGGACGTGCGCGAGTGGTCCGGCTTCACGGTGCTGCGCGGCGCCCGGGAGACCGCCAGCGCCTCCTGGGTGGCGCAGCAGGCGGCCAGCAACCCGGCCGCGCTGAAGGAGTTCCGGCGCCGGGTCGACTCGCTGCGCAACGGGGCCACCGAGGTGCGCTGGTACCCGTTCTGACGGCCCTCTCCGTACCCGCGTCGGCACGGAGATGCCACCGGGGCGGGTGTGAGAAGACTCTTACGGCGGTTCGGTCCGGCCCGCAACCGGGAAACGTACGATCGGCGTCCTGTCGGGCAGTCGTCCTGACCCGAGAGACCGGCACCGTACTCGCACCTCAGGAGCCGCCGCCATGCACCGGACCGCCCACCGCCCCTCCACCCCGACCCGACCGTCCCGCTCCCGGCGCCGGCTGTTCGCGGGCTGCATCGCGGTGGCCGCCGCCCTGGGGCTGGCCGCGTGCGGGACCGCCAGCGGAGCGCTCCGGTCGCCGAGCGCGG
>NZ_JAHSQD010000424.1 GCF_020103755.1 Streptomyces sp. LS1784 | reverse complement strand
ACGCCGGGGCTGCGGCGGCTGGCGCCCGGCATCCGCCGCACCGTCGCCACCACGCACGGCCACGAGATCTGGTGGGCCCGCACGCCGGGCGCCCGCGGCCTGCTGCGCCGGATCGGCCGCAGCTCGGACGTGGTGACCTACCTCGGCGCCTACACCCGTGCCCGGATCGCCCCCGCGCTCGGGCCGGACGCCCGGCTGGCGCGCCTGGTACCGGGGGTCGACCCGTCGGTCTTCCGGCCGGCCACCGCCACCGGCGCGTCCGGCGCCCCGGTCGTCCTGTGCGTGGCACGGCTTGTCCCGCGCAAGGGCCAGGACGTACTGATCCGCGCGCTGCCCGCGATCCGCCGGGCCGTGCCCGGGACCACCCTGGTGCTGGTCGGCCGGGGCCCGGACGAGGACCGGCTGCGGGGCCTCGCCCGCCGGCTCACCGAGCCGGGCAGCGTGGTGTTCACCGGCGGCCTCGGCCACGCGGGGACGGCCGTCCACTACGCCGCGGCGGACGTCTTCGCGATGCCGTGCCGCACCCGTCGGCTGGGGCTGGAGGCCGAGGGCCTCGGCATCGTCTACCTGGAGGCGGCCGCCGCCGGCCTCCCGGTGGTGGCCGGCCGCTCCGGCGGCGCCCCGGACACCGTCCTGGACGGCGTCACCGGCACGGTCGTCGACGGCCGCTCCCCCGCCGAGGTGGCCGCCGCCCTGACCCGGATCCTGCTCGCCCCGCCCGCCGAGCGCGCCCGGACGGGGGCGGCGGGGCGGCGCTGGGCCGAGGAGCACTGGACCTGGGAGTCCTCGGCACGGCGGCTCACCGACCTGCTGGACCCCGAGGTACCCCTGCCCGGCGCGACCGCCCCGGTCAATCCGGCTGCCCCCGCAGGTGCCTGACCAGCCGTGCGATCGCGGGCGCCCCGCCGTTGGCGCGCACCGCCGTCACCCAGTTCCTTGCCTGGCCCGGCAGGTCGTCCCGGCTCGGGCAGGAGAAGCTGAACAGCCAGACGTGGGCGGACAGATCGCGCTCCGGCAGCGCCCGCCACTCCTCGCCCCCGGCCTCGGCCAGCACGTCCAGGCAGGCCGCCAGCGCCTGGTCGCCGTCCCCGTCCCACTCCTGCCGCAGCCACAGCAGGAAGTTCGTCTGGGCCGTCGTGCTGTCGTCCTTGGTCGCCTCGCCCTTGAGCAGTCGGTTGACGATTGCGCTCTGCGGTTCCCGTGTCCTCGCCATGACGCCATCGTTCCGGCACCGAAACCACCGTGACAAGTGGGTGGATCGTCACCCGGCCGGCCGCTCACCGCCCCGCAGGTGCGCCAGCACGGCGAGCACCCGCCGGTTGCCCTCCGTCGGGTCCAGGTCCAGCTTCGTGAAGATGTTCCCGCAGTGCTTCACCACCGAGGCCTCGGTGATGCTCAACCGGCCCGCCACGGCCTGGTTGTTGAGGCCCTCGGCCATCAGCGCGAGCACCTCGCGTTCACGCGGGGTGAGTCGGGCCAGCGGGCGGTCGGCGGACTGGCCGCGCAGCAGCACCCGGACCACCTCGGGGTCGATCACCGTCTCCCCGTCGGCGACCCGCCGCAGCGCGTCCAGGAAGTCCGCGACGTCGCCGACCCGGTCCTTCAACAGGTACCCCAGACCGGCCGGTTGGGCGCCGGCGGCGGCGAGCAGCCGGGTCGCGTACGGGGTGGCCACGTACTGGGAGAGGACCAGGACGGGCAGGCCCGGGTGGCGCTCGCGCAGGGCGAGGGCGGCGCGCAGGCCCTCGTCGGTGTGGTCGGGGGGCATCCGGACGTCGGTGACCACGATGTCCGGCCGGTCGGCGTCCACGGCCGCGGCCAGCGCCCCGGCGTCGCCGACGGCGGCGGTCACCCGGTGGCCGCCGAGCGCGAGGAGTTCGACGAGTCCGGCGCGCAGCAGCACCGCGTCCTCGGCGATCACGACCCGGAGCACGGGACCTCCAGCCGCAGCGTCGTCGGGCCGCCCGTCGGGCTCGTCACCATCAGCCGTCCTCTCAGCAGTGCCACCCGGTCGGCGAGTCCCGCCAGTCCGGCCCCGGCGGCCGGGTCCGCCCCGCCGCGCCCGTCGTCGGTCACCTGGACGACCAGCCGGCCACCCGCGAGCCGCCCGTGGACGGTGATCGCGGTGGCACCGCTGTGCTTGGCCGCATTGGTGAGCGCCTCGGTGACGGTGAAGTAGGCGGTGGTCTCCACGGGGGCGGGCAGCCGCTCCGGGAGCTCGATGTCGGTGGCCACCGGGATCGGGTGGCGCTGCGCGACCTCGTCGACGGCGGCGGCGAGCCCGTGGTCGGTGAGCACCTGCGGGTGGATGCCGCGCACCAGTTCGCGCAGCTGCTCCAGCGCCTGCCGGGCCTCGCCGCGCGCCCGGGTGACGAGTTCGGCGGCCCGGGCGTCCCGGGCGCCCTCGCCGCGGGCCTCCCGGCCACCGCCCCCGGCCCCCTCCTGGCCGCGCAGCTCGTACTCGGCGAGTCCGAGGGTCATGCTGAGCGCGACCAGCTGCTGCTGCGCGCCGTCGTGCAGGTCGCGCTCGATCCGGCGCCGCTCGGCCTCGAAGGCGTCGGCCAACCGGGCGCGGGAGCGGGTGAGTTCGAGCACCTGACGGCCGAGGTCGTCCTCCCGGGGCCCGAGCAGGAAGCGGGCCAGCGCGACCTCGGCACAGGCCAGCAGCGCCCCGACGTACGCGCAGAGCAGCAGGCCGGCCAGCCCGGCGGCGGCGAACGGCAGGGCGGCGAGCGGCCCGGGGACGGCGTGCCCGGGGACGAGCATCACGGTCTCCGGAGCGAGCGCCCAGACCACCAGCGGGGAGATCACGTACAGGCCGGAGAACACCAGCAGCGCGGTGAAACCGAGCGAGGCGGCGGCCAGCACGGTCGAGACGAGCACGGCGTGGGCGAGTTCGCGCCAGGTGGCCCGCTCGCGCAACCGGGTGCGGATCCGGGCGCGGCGGCCCGCCCCGGGCAGGCTCCGGTGCGGGTCGGACAGGGGGAACGGCTCGACCAACCGCAGCCGCCACCGGGCCACGGCCGCTGCGGGGATGCCCGCGAGCGCCAGGGCGAGCAGCACCGGCAGCCCGACGCCGACCACCGACAGCCCCGCACCGAGCACCAGCAGCGCCGCGAGGACCGCCAGCAGCACCGGCCCGAACAGCGCGCCGCCGAGCAGGTACGCCCAGCAGCGCGGCACCCAGCGGGTGAACGGGAAGCGCAGCGGGTTCGCCCGCAGTGCCTCGCCCACGGACGTCGGCTGCTGCTCCCCCTCGCTGGTCCCCGCGCTGGTCCGCCCGCCGCTCCCCTCGCTCACCCGATCCACCCTAGCCGACCGGCTGACGGCCCTTCGGGTCCTCGGCCTGCTGCACGGTCCGGGCCCGGCGCGGCCTGGTCAGCGCGACGGCCACGATCACCAGCGCGCCGCCGGCCAGGGCGTTCCAGCCCACCGGCTCGTGCAGGAAGGCCGCGCCGAGGGCGGTGGACCACAGCGGGGTCACATAGGTGACCGCGGAGGCCACCGTCGTGCCCGCCGACCGGACCAGGCCCAGGTTGAGCAGGTAGGCCAGGCCCGTCCCGAGCGCGCCGAGCACCAGCAGGGCGGCGGACGCGGCGTGGCCGGGCCAGTGCGGGGCACCCGCGGCGAGCGGGGCGATCAGGGCCAGCTCGGCCGCGGCGCAGCCGATCTGGAGTGCGGAGAGGGTGGTCACCGACTCCGGGCGGCCGGACAGGAAGCGGCGCAGGTAGGCGAAGCCGGCGCCGTAGCAGCAGGCGGCGGCCAGGCAGGCCAGCGCGCCGGCGGTCGCCCCGGCGCCGAGGCCGCGCCAGACCCCGAGCACGGTGAGCACGCCGAGGAAGCCGAGCCCGAGGCCGGCCAGCCGGCGGGCGCCCGGGTGGCGCTCCTCGGGGACGGTGAGCACCGCGAACAGCAGGGTGAACAGCGGGGTGGTCGCGTTCATCACCCCGGCGAGCACCGAGCTGACCCTGGTCTCGCCGAAGGAGAACAGGGTGAACGGCACGGTGTTGAGCAGCACCGCGACCACGGCCGAATGCCCCCACAGCGCCCGATCGCGCGGGGCCCGCTCGCCGCGCAGCAGCAGGACCGCCCACAGCGTGACGGCACCGAACAGGCAGCGCCACAATGCCACCCACACCGGCGGCACCCCCGCGTCGACCGCCACCTTGATCAGGGCGAAGCTCGCGCCCCAGATCACCGACAGGGCCACGAAGCCCGGCAGCCAGCGCCGCACTCCCACCACCTCCGTCCTCGCACTGCTCGCGTGTTCGCGTGTTCGCGTGTTCGCGTGTTCGCTTGTCGCTGGACAGAGCGTGGCCCGGCCCGGAGCATGAGTCCAACAAGTGGTAGCCCGTTCGTGATGAGGAAGTCTCATGACCCCGGACATCAACCTGGCCCAGCTCAGGGCACTGGTCGCGGTCGCCGACACCGGCGGCTTCAGCGCGGCCGCCGACGAGCTGGGCATCAGCCAGTCCGCGGTCTCGCACGCCGTCGCCGCGCTGGAGCGGAACCTCGGCGCGCCCGTGCTGCGGCGCGGGAACCCGTGCCGCCCCACCCCGCTGGGTGAGCAGGTCCTGCCGCACGCCCGGACCGCCGTCGCCTCGGCCGCCGCCGTCCGCGCCATCGCCACCCGGCACTCCGGCGGCCTGACCGGCACGGTACGCCTGGCGGCGCCGACCACCGTCTGCCAGGCGCTGCTGCCCGGGCTGCTGCAGGACTGGCGGGCGGCCTACCCGCAGGTGACCGTCCGGGTCTTCGAGGGCGAGGACGAGGAGCTGGCGGCCTGGCTGGAGGCGGGCACGGTGGACGCCGCCGTGCTGGTGGACGCCGGGCCGCTGCCGCCCGGGGCAGTCGCGCTCGGCGCCGACTCGATGCACGCGCTGTTGCGCCGCGACCACCCGCTCGCCGGTCAACCATCCATCCACGTAGCCGAGTTGGAGGACGACGACTTCCTGCTCTCGGAGGGCGGCTGCGAACGCCACATCCGCGAGGCCTACCGGCGGGCCGGCGCCCGCTTCACGCCCCGGCACCGCATCCGCGACCTGAACACCCTGATCGGCATGGTGCACGCGGGCGTCGGGGTCTCGGTGATGCCCGCGCTGGCGCTGACCATGCTCCCGGCCGAGTGCGTACTGGTCCCGATCCGGCCCACCGTCCACCGGACGCTGTCGCTGACCGGGCCGGCCGGCCGCCCGTGGTCCCCGGCGGTCAGCGGGCTGCTGGCGGGGGTGGAGGCCGGGGTCGGGGCGAAGGCCGGGGCCGGGGTCTGACCTGCCGCAACCGTTCCCGCACGGGTCGCGTGGACTCACCTGCGCGACAGACGGGGCGTCCGGCGAGAGGGAGCGGCGGGGCGGGTTTCGCCGGACCACACCGTCTGCACGCCCTGGCGGATACCATCGCCCCCATGCCCCCGCAGGACCACCCCGACCGCGCCGAGCCGGTGCCGCCGCACCGTCGCCGAGGGGCGCTGAGGTGTGGTACGGGACCGTCGGCCCAGCCAGCCAGCCAGCCAGCCAGCCAGCCAGCCAGCCAGCCAGCCAGCCAGCCAGCCAGCCAGCCAGCCAGCCAGCCAGCCAGCCAGCCAGCCACGTAGCGCCCCGCGCAGCCCGGACTCCCCCGCCGAGGTGCTGTTCGCCGTGCGCTCGGCCGCCGCGCTGCACCGGCTGCTCGACCTGCTGCCCGCCTTCGAGGGTGACGACCGGGTCCGCTGCCGCTTCACCCTCGTGCCCGGCTCAGACTTCGCCGCCGACGCGCTCGCGGCCGTGGACGCCGCCGGGGCGCGCTGCATCCCGTGGGCCGAGGCCCTCGCCGGCCGGCACGACCTGATCCTCACCGCCAGCCCCAAGGGCGCGCTCGGCGGCCTGCGCGGTCGGCAGGTGCTGCTCCCGCACGGCGCGGGCTTCAACAAGGCGCTGGCGCGGGAGGGCTCGCCGGAGCTGCCGTCCGGCCTCGACCCGGCGTTCCTGCTCAGCGGCGGCAGCCCCACCGCCGCCCTGCACGCCCTCGCCCACCCCGACCAGATCGAACGGCTGGCCGCCCGGCTGCCCGACGCCCGGCGGCACGCCATCGTCGCCGGGGATCCGACGCTCGACCGGATCCTGGAGTCCCTGGACCGGCGCGAGGCCGTCCGCGCCGCGCTCGGCACCGGCGGGCGGCGGCTGGTGGTGCTCTCCTCCACCTGGGGACCGCAGTCGCTGCTCGCCCGCCGACCCGGCCTGCCCGCCGAACTCGCCGCCCGGCTGCCGTACGACGGGTACCAGCTGGCGCTGATCGTCCACCCCAACGAGTACAGCCGGACCGGCTCCTTCGACCTGTCCCGGCGGCTGCGCCCCGCGCTGGACGCCGGGTTGATGCTCGCGGCGCCGTACGAGGAGTGGGCGGCCCTGCTCGTCGCCGCGGACGTCCTGGTCACCGACCACGGCTCGGTGGCGCTCTACGCCGCCGCGCTGGACCTGCCGGTGGTGGCGGCCTGCGACGGCGCCGACGAGCTGGTCCCCGGCAGCCCGATGGCCCGGCTGCTCGCCGCCGTACCGCGTCTGGACCCGGTGGACCCGGCGCCGTGCCTGTCGGAACGGCCAGGCCGCACCCGCCGGTTCGCCGAACGGGCCTTCGCGCGCACCGGACGGTGCCTGGAGACGCTGCGGCCCGAGCTGTACAAGCTGCTCGGTCTGGTCCCGCCGCCGTACCCCGTGCGGCCGCGCCCGCTGCCGGTGCCCGAGCACGCCCCGCAGGCCCCGGCCGCGTTCGCCGTCCGGGCGTCCACCGACCGTGATCCGATCACCGTCGAACGGCTCCCGCCCTGGACGGACCTGCCCTTCCACCACCTCGCCGCCGAGTACGGCCGGGCCGGCACCCGCGCGCTCCAGAGCGCCGCCCTGATCTACCGCCGCGCCGACGCCCCGGCCGCGCGAACCGGCTGGCACCACGAGTACCGGACCGCCGCCGACTGGACGGCCGAGGTCTTCGAGGAGCATCCGAACTGCCGCACGGCCGCCGTGCTCCTCTCCCCCGCCACCGCCCTGCTGCGCCGCGACGGCGGCGCCCCGGTCGGCGTCCACGTGGCCGCCGACCGCTCCGGCGGTCGCGTCCGCCG
>NZ_JAHSQD010000423.1 GCF_020103755.1 Streptomyces sp. LS1784 | reverse complement strand
CGTCGCGCAGCACCCCGGGCGCCGGTGGCGCGGGGGCGGCGCCCAAGTCCAGCCCGAGCTCCGGGGGGCTGCTCGGCGGGGTGCTGGGCAGCGCGTCGCTGGCCGACCTGTCCGGCGGCGGGGCCTCCCACCCGGGGGCGCCGACCGCGACCTGAGACCCCCGGTGACGCCGGTCGGCCGGGGGCTCCGTGGGGGAGCACCCGGCCGACGGCCTGTCCGCGTGCGGTTGTCCGGGGTTTCGGTTGTCCGGGCGCCGGTTACCGGGGTGCCGGTTGTTCGTGGCGCCGGTTGTTCGTGGTGCCGGTTACCGGGGCGCTCGGCCGGCGCCGGAGGCGAGTTCCTTGGCCGCCTCGGTGAGGTCCTTGGCGGTGTCGATGGCCCGCCAGTACACGCCCTGCGGCAGCTGGTAGCCCGCCAGCCGCTTGCCGCGGGCGAGCTGCGGGAAGGTGGTGCGCTCGTGGTCGCCCACGTCCGGCAGCAGCTCGGCGAACTCCGGGCTGAACACGTACAGGCCGGCGTTGATCAGGAAGGGCGAGGGCGGGGCCTCGATGAAGTCCAGCACGTTGCCGAACTGGTCGGTCTCCACCGCGCCCCAGGGGATCCGCGGCCGGGCCAGCGCGAGCGTCGCGACGGCGTCCCGCTCGTGGTGGAAGGCGGCCATGTCGCGCAGGCTGAAGCGGGTCCAGATGTCGCCGTTGGTGGCGTACCAGGGCTCGTCCGGGCGGGGCAGCGCCTTGGCCGCGTGCTTGAGGCCGCCGCCGCGCCCGAGCGGCTCCGCCTCGACCACCGTGCGCACCCGCAGCGGCAGGTCCGTCCTGTCCAGCCACTCCTCCAGCACGTCGGCGAGGTGTCCGCAGGAGACGACGACGTCGGTGACGCCCTCCTCGGCCAGCCAGGCCAGCTGGTGGCCGAGGATCGGCGTGCCCGTCCCGGGGATCTCGACCAGCGGCTTCGGGCGGTCGTCCGTGTAGGGGCGCAGCCGGGAGCCCTGGCCGCCGGCCAGGATGACGGCCTGGGTGACGGCCTGGGTGACGGCCTGGGCGACGGGCGTCGTGGCCGGCCGCGGCGGCCGGGACTGGGGGAGCGAGGCGGACGGGAGGCCGGCGTCGGGGCCGGAGTCAGCGGTCATGGCTGAACAATAAGGCGGCGGACGGGAGGCGTCCGCCGCCTTGGGAGACTCGGGCCCTCGGCTTCCTCGGGTGCCTCGGGTTTCCTCGGCTGTCTCGGCGTCCTCGGCCTGGTCAGCCGACGACGCCGGCCGCGAACGAGCCGTCGCAGACCGGACGGGCGAAGGAGCGGGCCCGCTGGACGTCGCCCTGGTACTTGCGCACCGCCGCCTTGCCCAACTCGCTGGCCAGCGAGGTGCAGTAGGGCGTCAGCGACGGCTGCTCGCGCATCGACCGCTCCAGCAGGTCCAGCGCGGCGGAAGGGTTCTTCGCGCGCAGCTCGTCCAGCAGCACCACCCGCAGCGACTCCTGCGGGGCGAGCCCGTCCGCGGGCTTGACCGCGGCGCCGACCGCGGTGTTGGAGCGCCCGATCCCGGCGCCATCGCCGCTGGACGCCGCCACGACCTGCTGGTCGAGCCCGGTCGGCGGGGCCCACGGGACCCGGGTCACGGCGAGGGTGCCGGTGGTCACCAGGACGACCGGCAGGGTCAGGGCGACGGTCTGGCCGATACGGCGCACAAGCTGCTTCACCCTCAGGAGAGTAGCGGTGAGTGCGGGCCCGATCGCCCTCCGTTACACCATCGAGTGACGCGGTGTCCGGTTCGTCCCCGCGCCGTGTTGACGCGGGGGTGTACGGACGGAGCCCGCCGGACCACGAGGGTCCGACGGGCTCCGAGGTGTGGCGCAGGGTTGCGTCAGTTGCTCAGGCGCAGGCCGGAGGTGGTGGAGAAGACGTGGGTCTCGTTGGCGATCGGCACGACGTGGATGGTCTCGCCGCGGGCCGGGATCTGGCGGCCGGGCACGCGGACGACCAGCTCGTGGTCCTTGCCGCCGATCTGGGTGGTGCCGTAGACGAAGCCGTCCGAGCCGAGCTCCTCGACCACGTTGACGGTCACCGCGACGCCCTCGATGCCGCCCGACGGGACGACCTCGAAGTGCTCGGGGCGGATGCCGACGGTCACGGTCTTGTCGGTGCCGGCGCCGGCCAGGTCCTCGCGGGAGATGTTGACGACCGAGCCGCCGAACTTCACGCCGCCGTCCACCAGCGGCACCTCGACCAGGTTCATGGCCGGCGAGCCGATGAAGCCGGCCACGAAGAGGTTGGCGGGCTTGTCGTACATGGTGCGCGGGGTGTCGACCTGCTGGAGCAGACCGTCCTTGAGCACCGCGACCCGGTCGCCCATGGTGAGCGCCTCGGTCTGGTCGTGGGTGACGTACACCGTGGTGATGCCCAGACGGCGCTGGAGGCCGGCGATCTGGGTGCGGGTCGAGACACGGAGCTTGGCGTCCAGGTTCGACAGCGGCTCGTCCATCAGGAAGACCTGCGGCTGGCGGACGATCGCGCGGCCCATCGCGACGCGCTGGCGCTGACCGCCGGAGAGCGCCTTCGGCTTGCGGTCCAGCAGCGCGGTGAGGTCGAGGATCTTCGCGGCCTCCTCGACCTTGGTGCGGATCTCCGCCTTGTTCACGCCGGCGATCCTGAGCGCGAAGCCCATGTTGTCGGCGACGGTCATGTGCGGGTAGAGCGCGTAGTTCTGGAACACCATGGCGATGTCCCGGTCCTTCGGCGGCAGGTGGGTGACGTCGCGGTCGCCGATCCGGATCGCACCGGTGTTGACGTCCTCCAGACCGGCCAGCATGCGCAGGCTGGTCGACTTGCCGCAGCCCGAGGGGCCGACCAGCACGAGGAACTCGCCGTCCGCGATCTCCAGGTCCAGCGCGTCCACCGAGGGCTTGTCCGCCCCGGGGTAGACGCGGGTCGCCTTGTCGTACGTGACAGAAGCCATGGTCGTTGTTCTCCTTCACCGGCAGGAACGTGCCGGACGATCCGAGTAAAGGGGGTCTGTTGTGCTCCGCCGACCCGTCAGTGGTCTGAACCACTGCACGAGCCGGCTCCCGGCGACGCTACCTGCGCATCCGCCGCTTGTCAGCCCCCACCCGACCCGATTTCGGCATCGGTTCCATCACGCCCATCCATCCCACCAACCCCCGGATATCCCCCCATCCCGTCACCCGGGCCCGGTAGACTGCCCCCGGTGCCGCCGTGATCCATCGCGGACGGCCACCGTGCCTCCTTAGCTCAGCTGGCCAGAGCACCGCTCTTGTAAAGCGGGGGTCGTCGGTTCGAACCCGACAGGGGGCTCGGCGCAGACGGGAAGGGCCGGTCCGACGGGTGTCGGGCCGGCCCTTTCGCTGTCGGCCGGGGTCAGTCCGACGGCAGGACGAGGATGGCCAGCGCGCCGCCGTCGGGGTGGTTGGCGAAGGTCAGGGTGGCACCGATGACGCGGGCGTGGCCGCTGGCGATGGTGAGGCCGAGGCCGTGGCCGCGGCCTCGTTCGGGGGCGTTGGTGCGGAAGCGCTGCGGGCCGTGCCGGAGGAGGTCCTCGGGGTAGCCGGGGCCGTGGTCGCGGACGGTGATCCGCAGGCCGTCGACGTGCAGGTGGACCGGGCCGGCGCCGTGGCGGTGGGCGTTGAGGATCAGGTTCCCGAGGATGCGGTCCAGCCGGCGCAGGTCGGTGCGGACCTGCCGGTCGGCGGTGATGTCGACGGTGACGTCCAGACCGGTGAGGGAGACGGTGCGGCGTGCCGCGCGCTCCAGCGGGACGGCGGACAGGTCGGGGGACTCGGCGTCCGCGTCCAGGCGGGAGACCTCCAGCAGGTCCTCGACCAGGCCGCGCAGCGCCTGGACCCGGTTCTGTACGAGCTGGGTGGGGCGCCCGGGCGGCAGCAGTTCGGCGGCGGTGACCAGCCCGGTGAGCGGGGTGCGCAGCTCGTGGGCGACGTCCGCGGTGAAGCGCTGTTCGTCCTCCAGCCGCCGGTGCAGGGTGCGGGACATCAGGTCGACGGCGGCGGCGAGGTCGGCCACCTCGTCCTTGCCGTCGACGAGTTCGCCGATCCGGGTGTCCGTCCCGCCGGCCGCGATGCCCCGGGCGGCGGTGGCCGCGGTGCGCAGCCGGCGGCTGATCCGGTCGGCGACGAGCACGCCGGCCAGCACGGTGGTGAAGACCGCGGCGACGACGGTGAGCAGGATGATCCGGTCCAGGTCGGCGATGGCCTGCCGGTCCTGGGCGAAGTCGACCCGGACGGACAGCACCCCGTCCTGCACCGGGCCGGCCGCCCACATTGACTCGCCGGTGCCGTCGGCGGCGAGCAGCGAGCCGTGCCGGCCGCCGTCGACGAGGGCGCGCAGCCGGCCGGGCAGGGCCGGGTCGTTCACGGCCGCGCCCCGGTCGGTCGGCTTGCCGCCGCGTTCGTAGTCGGCCAGTGCGGAGTCGAGGGCGGTGAGCGCGGAGGAACGGGCCTGGTCGACGTGCTGACGGATCATCGCCTGGTGGACCAGCAGGCCGACGGCCACCGCGACCAGGACGGCGATGGCGGCGACGGCGGTGGCGATCTGGCGGCGCAGGGTCATGCCGGGCGCCGCAGCTTGTAGCCGAACCCGCGGACGGTCTCGATCCGGCCGGAGCCGATCTTGGCGCGCAGCCGCTGCACGTGGACGTCCACGACCCGGGTGTCGGCGCCCCACTCGTAGTCCCAGACGCGTTCGAGCAGGGTGGAGCGCTCCAGCACGATCCCGGGCGCGGCGGTGAACTCCAGCAGCAGCCGCAGCTCGGTGGGGGTGAGCGGGACGAGGCGGCCGTCCACCCGGACCTCCATGCTGTCGGTGTCCACCTGGAGGCCGTCGAAGCTGCGCACGGCGACGGGAGAGGCGGGCGAGGAAGGAGGGGAAGGAGGGGAAGAGGGGACGGCGGGGGAAGAGGGGGTGGTCGGGGAAGCCGACGGGGCCTCCGGCGGCAGCGGGGAGTCGACCGCCGGGACGACCCGGATACGGCGCAGCACCGTACGGATCCGGGCGACCAGGACGGCGCTCTCGAAGGGCTTGACCACGTAGTCGTCCGCCCCGGCCTCCAGCCCGGAGACCACGTCCACCGGGTCGGTCCGGGCGGACATCATCAGGATCGGCAGCTGGCTCTCCTCCCGGATCCGGCGGCAGAGGCCGACCCCGTCGAGCAGCGGCAGCATGACGTCCAGCAGGAGCAGGTCGGGCCGGACGGCGTGGAAGGCCTCCAGTCCCTCCAGGCCGTCGGCCGCGGTGGTGACCGGGAAGCCGTAGCGTTCCAGGGCCATCCGGGTGGCCTCGCGGATCACCTCGTCGTCCTCGACCAGCAGGATGTGCGGGTGGGCGGGAGTGGCGCCGGGGGTGGCGGGGGTGCCTGCGGGGGTCATCGCTTCGCTTCCGGGAGCACGACGGGGGCGGTGGGCTCGGAGGACGGCCGGGCGGGGCGCGGGGCCGGGACGACGGCATCGGGGGCCGTCTTCTTCGGCGCGGACGGGGTGGGGCGTGCCGGGGGCGGGACGGGCTCGGCCGCGGTGGCGGCCGGCCGGCCGGTGTCCGTGCCGGTGGGCGGGAGCACGCCGACGCCCTCGTCGAGGCGGTCCTTCAGGGCGAGCCTGGTCCCGTCCCACTGGTAGTGGCTGCTGGTCCGGACGTAGGCGCTGGTCGGCTCGAACAGCCACAGGTCGGTGCCGATGGTCGCGGCGTTGAACATCGGCTGGACCTGTACCCGGAGGACGGGCAGCAGGCGGTCCTCGACGAGTGTGTAGACGTGCAGCACGACCGGTCCGGGGGTGGTGACGACGGTGATCAGCTCGGGCTGTCCGTCCCCGGTGAGGTCGCGGAACTCGGGGGCGCGGACCTCGCACCCGGCGCAGGAGCCGAGCGCCTGGCGCTCCTCCAGGCTCACCTTCGGATCCTTGGCGAGGACGGTGCGGACGTCGACCGCGGTGATGTCGCGCCCGGGGACGGTCAGGTCCGGTACGGGCTGTGGCGGCTCCTGGGCGACGCCGGTCGCGGGCGTGGCCGGCGGCGGAGAGGTGGGCAGCTGCGGCCAGAGCGCCCGGGTCACCGGCGGTGGCGTGACGGCCTGGGCCGGGCCCTGGTCGCTCAGGCCGCCGGGGGTGGCCCGGCCGAAGGCGAGGGCGGCGAGGGCGAGGACGACGACCAGGCCGGCCAGGGTGGCCACCGGGACGGCGCCGGGCCGGCGGCGGGGTGCTCGTGTTGCTGCCACGGTCGGTGCTCGTCCTCCTGGTCTGTGGCGACGCCGGGGTTCGCCGCTCCCGTCACGGCCCCGGGTGGTAGGTCGCGCGGACGGCGGCCGATGGTTCCGCGAGGCACTTCGTACGGCCGGTACCGGGTCGTCAGGCCAGGTCCGCCAGCACGATGATGTTGTCCGTCCAGTGGCCGTCCGAGCCGATCCGCCCGCCGCAGGTGATCAGCCGGAGCGCGGGCGCGGGCGTGTCGCCGTACACCTGCTCGGTCGGGAAGCGGTCCTTGGCGGCCTGGAGCAGCGTGCGGACCTTGAAGTCCACGGTGCTGCCGTCCGCGCGTCGGATCCGGATCAGCTCGCCGGGCCGCAGTTTCGGCAGCTGCTTGAAGACCGCCGGGCCGTGCACGGTGTCGTAGTGCCCGATGAGCACGGCGGGGCCGGGCTCGCCGGGGGTGGGGCCGTTGCGGTACCAGCCGACCTCGTCGCCCCGGTCGGCCGGTGGCACCTCGACCGTGCCGTCGGGGTTCAGGCCGAGGTCGGCCACCGGTGCGTCCACCCCGACGGAGGGGACCAGCAGGCGGGTCGGCGGTGAGGGCGTGAACGGCTTGGCGGCGGTGGGCGCACTGTGCTCGGTGCCGGTCGTGGCCGGGGCGCCCGGGGGCGCCGCGGGGATGTCGGTGCCGGCGCCGTGGCCGGAGGTCTCGACCCGCACCACCGGGGTCTCCCGGCCGGACAGCGCGAGTGAGGTGCCGAGCACCAGACAGAGCAGGCCCGCGGTGCCGAAGGCGGTGCGGCGCAGGGGTCCGGGGCCGGGCCGGGCGGCGCGTCGGCGCCCCCGCCGGTGTCCCTTGGCGCGTCGGCGGCTGTCGGTCCCCGCCACCGGGGCG
>NZ_JAHSQD010000422.1 GCF_020103755.1 Streptomyces sp. LS1784 | reverse complement strand
GCGCCCCGGCGACGGCGCTCGCGGTGGCCGGGGCGCTGCCGGCGGTGTGGCGGGCGGTACGGGCCGACTAGCCCGGAACGTCCGGAAGGCCGGGAAACGGAACCGAACGGTCCGTCGAACGCGTCCGTGCAAGGGACGACGAGCGGTTCGCCGCAGGTCGGCGCGGTGTGCGCGGCCTGGTCGTCGGCAGCTGTGCCGACAGGCCGTTCGGCGAGGACTCCGGGACGTCTGGGAGACTGACCCTGATGACAACTGCGAACACGACCGGCACGGCCACCCTCACCGACGGCGTACGGGCCGAGGCGACCATCGATCTCGCCGCCCTGCGCGGCAACCTCGCGACGCTGCGCGAGCGCGTCGGCAGCGCGGCGGTGATGCTCGCGGTCAAGGCGAACGGCTACGGCCACGGCGCGGTCGAGTGCGCCCGGGAGGCGGTCGCGAACGGGGTTGGCTGGCTCGGTTGTGCGACGCCGGACGAGGCGCTGGCGCTGCGGGCCGCGGGCATCCGTCCGGAGCAGGCCCGCATCCTGTGCTGGCTGTGGACGCCGGGCGGGCCGTGGCGCGAGGCGCTGCGCGCGGACCTGGACATCTCGGTCAGCGGCCAGTGGGCGCTGGACGAGCTGCTGCCCGCCGTGCGCGAGACCGGCATCCCGGCGCGGGTGCACCTGAAGGCCGACACCGGCCTCGGCCGCAACGGTTGCCAGCCGCACGACTGGCCGCAGCTGGTGGCCGCCGCCCGCCGCGCCGAGGCGGAGGGGCTGCTGACGGTCGTCGGCGTCTGGTCGCACTTCGCCGCGGCGGACGAGCCCGGCCACCCGTCGATCCAGGCCCAGTTGGACTCCTACCGCGCCGCGCTGGCCGCGGCCGAGACCGCCGGGCTGCGCCCCGAGGTCCGGCACCTGGCGAACTCCCCGGCCACCCTGCTGCTGCCCGAGTCGCACTTCGACCTGGTCCGCACCGGCCTGGCCGCGTACGGGCTGTCGCCGGTGCCCGAGGTGGGCTCGCCGGCCGACTTCGGGCTGCGCCCGGTGATGGCGCTGACCGCGCGGCTGGCGCTGGTCAAGCACGTCCCCGGCGGGCACGGGGTCAGCTACGGCCACCACTACACGACGCCGGGCGAGACCACCCTGGGCCTGGTCCCGGTCGGCTACGGCGACGGCATCCCGCGGCACGCCAGCGGCACCGGCCCGGTGCAGATCGACGGCAAGTGGCGCACGGTGGCCGGCCGGGTCGCCATGGACCAGTTCGTGGTGGACCTCGGCGGCGACACCCCGGCGATCGGGGACGAGGTGCTGCTGTTCGGCAACGGCGAGCGCGGCGAGCCCACCGCCGAGGACTGGGCCCGTGCCTGCGGCACCATCTCGTACGAGATCATCACCCGGATCGGCGACCGGGTGCCCCGCCGCTACCTGGGCGGCAGCCACACCGAGGGCCCGTCGGCATGACCGGCACACCGGCCGAGGGCAATCCGGTCGCGGTGGTCGCCAAGGCGGCCGGCGCCGCCTCCGGGGTGAGCCGGGCGGGTGTGATCGGGATCTCGGTCGGCGTGCTGGCGGCCGGGGCGGCCGCGGGCCTGGCGATCGAGCGGCTGACCGTCGGCCGGGCGACGCGCCGCCGGGCCCGGACCGAGCTGGACGCGAACGCCCCGTACGGCTCGCTGCGCGGCCGCCCGAAGACGGTGGCCGCGCCGGACGGCACCGAACTGTACGTCGAGCTGGACGGCACCGGCTGGAGCGAGCCGGACGGCGACGGCACCGTCGCCGAGCCGCTGACCGTGGTGTTCTGCCACGGCTACTGCCTCAACCAGGACAGCTGGCACTTCCAGCGGGCCGCGCTGCGCGAGGGCATGCGGCTGGTCTTCTGGGACCAGCGCAGCCACGGCCGCTCCGAGCGCTCCCGCTCGTACCTGGCGGGCGAGCCGGCCGGCATCGACCAGCTGGGCGGCGACCTCAAGGCGGTGATCGACGCCGTCGCCCCGACCGGGCCGCTGGTGCTGGTGGGCCACTCGATGGGCGGCATGACGGTGATGGCGCTGGCCGACCAGCACCCGGAGCTGTTCCGCGAGCGCGTCGCGGGAGTGGCGCTGATGGGCACCCTCGCCGGGGACTGGGACGAGGTCAGCCTCGGTCTGCCGAAGGCCGGCGCGAAGCTGTTCAAGAAGGTCGCGCCCGGGATGGTGAAGCTGCTGGGCCGCCAGGTCGACCTGGTCGAGGCGACCAGGCGGCTGGGCTCGGACGTGGCCGCCGTCTTCTACCGGAAGTTCTCCTTCGGCGGCCGGGACGTCGACCCCGGCGTGGTGCGCTTCGCCGAGCAGCTGTTGGACGCCACCCCGATCGACGTGGTCGCCGAGTTCTACCCGGTGTTCGGCGTGCACGAGAAGTACGAGGCGCTGGCCGCCCTGCGCGGCCTGCCCGCGCTGGTGCTGGCCGGGACGAAGGACCTGCTGACGCCCTCGACGCACAGCGAGGCGATGGCCGAGCAGCTGCCCGGCGCCGAGCTGGTCCTGGCCGAGGGCGCCGGGCACCTGGTGATGCTGGAGCGCGCGGAGCTGGTCGACCACGAGCTGGCGCGGCTGCTCCGCCGGGCCGCCCGCTTCGCCGGGGCGGCGAAGCTGCCCGCGACCGTCCTCGACCTGGCCCGCGAGCGGGCCGCGGAACCCGTCGTCGACCCGGCCTAGGCCCCCGCGCGCCGCACCCGGGCGCGCCGATGTGGCACGGTAGCGGTGGCGGCCGGTGGTCGGTGCGCCGGTACGGACCGAAGGGCATGACACGCGCATGGGCTCGCACGCCACTCTCACCGTCCCCACGCCGGAGCGGATGGGCCGGCTCGGCCGGGAGCTGGCCGCGCTGCTGCGGCCGGGGGACCTGGTGCTGCTCTCCGGTGAGCTGGGGGCGGGGAAGACCACGCTGACCCGAGGCCTGGGGGAGGGCCTGCAGGTCCGCGGGGCGGTGACCTCGCCGACCTTCGTGATCGCCCGGGTGCACCCCTCGCTGGTCGGCGGCCCGGCGCTGGTGCACGTGGACGCGTACCGGCTGGGCGGGGACCTGGACGAGATGGAGGACCTCGACCTGGACGTCTCGCTGCCCGAGTCGGTGGTCGTGGTCGAGTGGGGCGAGGGCAAGGTCGAGCGGCTGTCCGAGGACCGGCTGGAGGTCCGGATCGAGCGCGCCATCGGCGACACCGCGGACGGGGACGACCAGGACCCGCGCCGGGTGGTGCTGACCGGCATCGGCCCGCGCTGGTCGGACGTGGCGCTGGAGGACCTCGGATAGCCGACGGGTTGCCGACAGACTGTCGGCAAGTGTTGCGGGCGGGGTGCCGGGCGTGGTGGGATGGGTGCTGCGGTTAGGTCTGCCTAACTAGGGAGGCGCCATGTCGAGCACCACCCCCGACCCGCAGCGCGCGGTCCCCGCCGCCGGGGCCGGAGACTCCGCCCGCCGCGCTCCGGGAGAGCCGATGCGGGCACTGCTGGCCGCCTGCGCGGCCGCCGAGGCGGTGTCCACCCCGCCCGAACCGCGGCCCGGGCAGGACGAACGGCCCGAGGCGCAGGCGCCCCGGGCCGCGTGAGGCCGCACGTCCCGGACCCGGAGCACGTGGGTCGTCCCGGGCCGTCCGGGATCAGGCGATCACGACCACCTTGGTGTCCTTCGGCGCGAAGTCCCAGAGCAGCTGTCCCTCGGCGCGGCCGCTGCGGATGCCGCCGGTCTTGGCGCTCGGGTCGGTGGTCGGCGTCGCGCCGTCGACCGCCGCGCTGAAGCCGAACACCACGCCGTTCTGCTGCGCGAAGCGCACCACGTGCTCGATCTGCCTGCCGTCCGTCCCCGTGGTGGTCTGGGTGCGGCTGTACACCGCGTAGCTGCCCGGGGCGGGCTCGACCGAGCCCGGGGTGACCGGGAAGGCGACAGCGGCCTGCGGGCCCTTCTTCGGGTCGACCAGCCAGACGTAGTGGCTGCCGATCGAGTACACCACCCGGAGGCCGGTGCCCGAGGCGGCTGGCAGCGGCGGAACGGTCGGGGCGGCCGCGGGGGTCGGCGCCGCGGCGGTGGCCGTGCCGGTCGCCGTGGTGGTGGCGGTGGGCTTGGCGCCGCCCGCCCGGTCCTGGGCGCCGTTGGCCTGGAAGGCCAGCAGGCTCACCACCGCCAGGGCCCCCAGGGTCAACCCCGTGACCACCACTCCAGGACCCATCTTCGCCACGTTGCCGCTCCCGCCGCCGTTTTACGTACGGCCCCATCGTGCCAGGTTCATCCTCGCGGGTCGCAGCGCCTCGGATCTGTGTTCCCGGGTGGTACATGCTGCCGATCGGCCGGTCGGCCCAACGCGGTCTAACCTTGACCCCGTGCTGCTGCTCGCGTTCGACACCGCTACCCCCGCCGTCACCGCCGCCGTCCACGACGGCACGGCCGTCCTCGCCGAGACCCACCAGGTCGACGCCAGGCGCCACGGCGAACTGCTGCTGCCCGCGATCGACCGGGTACTGCGGGCCGCCGGGGTGGACAAGCACCGGCTGACCGGCATCGCGGTCGGCGTCGGCCCCGGCCCGTACACCGGCCTGCGGGTCGGCCTGGTGACCGCCGCCGCGCTCGGCCACGCGCTCGGGCTGCCGGTGCACGGCGTCTGCACCCTGGACGCGATCGCCTTCCAGGCCCGCGCCGAGGGCCTGGCCGGGCAGCCGTTCACGGTCGCCACCGACGCGCGCCGCAAGGAGGTCTACTGGGCCTCGTACGACGCCGACGGCCGCCGCACCGAGGGTCCCGACGTGGACCGCCCGGCCGAGCTGACCCCGCAGGAACGCTCCGTCGGCGCCGGCGCGCTGCTCTACCCCGACGCCTTCCCGGGCGCGCACGGCCCCGAGCACGTCTCGGCCGGCGCCCTGGCGGGCTTCGCCGCCGCCGAGCTGGCCGCCGGGCGCGAGCTGCTGGCGAACCACCCGCTGTACCTGCGCCGCCCGGACGCCCAGGTCCCCGCCGCCTACAAGACCGTTCTAGGGGGCAAGGCGGTGCTTCCGGCGTGAACCACGGCACCACCCTGCGCCCGATGCGCTGGTGGGACATCGCGCCGGTGCTGGATCTGGAGCTGCGGCTCTTCCCCGAGGACGCCTGGTCCGCCGGGATGTTCTGGTCCGAGCTGGCCGAATCCCACCCCGGCGGCACCCGCCACTACACCGTCGCGGCCGCCCCGGACGGCACGATCGTCGGCTACGCCGGGCTGATGGCGATCGCCGGCGAGGGCGACGTCCAGACCATCGCCGTCGACGAGCGCCGCCAGGGCGCCGGCCTCGGCGCGGCGCTGCTCACCGACCTGATCCGGGAGGCCGCCCGGCGCGAGTGCGCCGAGCTGCTGCTGGAGGTGCGGGTGGACAACCCGCGCGCCCAGCGGCTGTACGAGCGCCACGGCTTCGAACCGGTGGGCATCCGGCGCGGCTACTACCAGCCGGCCAACGTCGACGCGCTGGTGATGCGCCTCGACCACCCGAGCACTGACAGCACTGACCCGAAGGACATTGAGGACACCCGCCATGGCTGACGAACCGCTCGTCCTCGGCATCGAGACCTCCTGCGACGAGACCGGCGTCGGCATCGTGCGCGGCACCACGCTGCTGGCCGACGCGGTCGCCTCCAGCGTCAACGACCACGCCCGCTTCGGCGGCGTCGTCCCGGAGATCGCCAGCCGCGCGCACCTGGAGGCGATGATCCCGACCATCCAGCGCGCCCTGGACACCGCCGGGATCAAGGCGAGCGACCTGGACGGCATCGCCGTCACCGCCGGCCCCGGCCTGGCCGGTGCGCTGCTGGTCGGCGTCAGCGCCGCGAAGGCGTACGCCTGGGCACTGGACAAGCCGCTGTACGGGGTCAACCACCTCGCCTCGCACATCTGCGTCGACCAGCTGGAGCACGGCCGGCTGCCCTCGCCGACGATGGCCCTGCTGGTCTCCGGCGGGCACTCCTCGCTGCTGCTCAGCGAGGACATCACCAGCGACGTCCGCCCGCTCGGCGCGACCATCGACGACGCGGCCGGAGAGGCCTTCGACAAGGTCGCCCGGGTGCTCGGCCTCGGCTTCCCCGGCGGCCCGATCGTCGACCGCACGGCCCGCGAGGGCGACCCCGGGGCGATTGCCTTCCCCCGTGGCCTCAGCGGCAGGAACGACCCCGCGTACGACTTCTCCTTCTCCGGCCTGAAGACCGCCGTCGCCCGCTGGGTGGAGGCCAAGCGCCGGGCCGGCGAGGAGGTGCCGATCGCCGACGTGGCGGCGTCCTTCCAGGAGGCGGTCACCGACGTGCTCACCCGCAAGGCTGTCAAGGCGTGCAAGGACAACGGCGTCGACCACCTGATGATCGGCGGCGGCGTGGCGGCCAACTCGCGGCTGCGCGAGATGGCCCAGCAGCGCTGCGACCGGGCCGGCATCCGGCTGCGGGTGCCCCGGCCGGGCCTGTGCACCGACAACGGCGCGATGGTGGCGGCGCTGGGTGCCGAGATGGTGTGGCGCGACCGCGCGCCCTCCGCCTTCGACCTGTCGGCGGACTCCTCGCTGCCGGTCACCGACGTCCACGTGCCGGCTGCGGACATCGGGCACGGCGACTTCCACGGCCAGGCCTACGACGCCCTCGGCGGCGGCGCGGCATGACCGTCGCGGCGATGTGGGAGGCCCGGGCGGCGACCGGTCGGGGGGCTGAACTCGCTTCCTGGGTGCGGGAGTTCGCGCTGCCCGCAGTCCGTGGCGCGGCCGGCCTGGAGCGCGCCGAACTGCTCTCCGCCCCCGGGGAGCGAGTGCTGCTGATCACCTGGTGGAGCGGCGAGCCCGCGCCCGTCGCCGACCCGCCGACCGAACTGCTCGGCCGCCCGGTGCACCGCTGGTCCTTCACCAGTGAGCACGTCGAGTAATCCGAAAAGCGGATGATACGGGGAACCATCGCCCCGGCCGTTACCGTGCATAGCTGAGAGGCAGCTGGACGGGAACCGGGAGCGCGGTGCGGTGAGCAGGGACGGGCGGAGCAGGACCAGGACGTACGCGGCGGGGGCGCTGGCCCTGCTGGCCCTTGCCACCGGGTGCGGCGACAACGGGGGTGGCGCCGGCGCCGCCCCGGCCGCGACCACGGCCGCACCGGCCGCACCCCAGTCCGCCGGCG
>NZ_JAHSQD010000421.1 GCF_020103755.1 Streptomyces sp. LS1784 | reverse complement strand
GCCGGCCCGCCGGGAAGGGTGGGTGGCGGGATCAGCCCTGCGGGTGGTGGGCCGGGATCGGCGGGAGCTCGCCGGTGGTCTCGTACTCGCTCAGCATCTCGATCCGGCGGGTGTGCCGGGGCTCGCCGCTGTACGGGGTGCCGAGGAAGACCTCGACGAACTTGGTGGCCTCCTCCAGCGTGTGCATGCGGCCGCCGATGGAGATCACGTTGGCGTTGTTGTGCTGACGGCCGAGCTCGGCGGTCTGCACGCTCCAGGCCAGCGCGGCCCGGACGCCCTTGACCTTGTTGGCGGCGATCGCCTCTCCGTTGCCCGAGCCGCCGATCACGATGCCCAGGGCATCCTCGTCGGCGGCGGTGCGCTCGGCGGCGCGCAGGCAGAACGGCGGGTAGTCGTCCTCGGCGTCGTAGATGTGCGGCCCGCAGTCGACCGGCTCGTGGCCGGCCCCCTTGAGCCACTCCACGAGGTGGTTCTTCAGTTCGTATCCGGCATGGTCGGAGCCCAGGTACACGCGCATGCCATGAGTGTGGCATGCGCGTGCGCCCGGGCCCGACAACGGGGCGCCGGCAGGGGGTCGGCCGGGTGGGTCAGCGCCGGCCGAGCAGCTTCCAGGCCAGCGGCAGGGCGCCGGCGGCGAAGGCGGCCTTGAGGGCGTCGCCGACCAGGTACGGGTAGAGGCCGAGCTCGGCGGCGCGGGCGAGCGACACGTGCAGCGACAGGGCGAGGTACGGGACGCCGACCGCGTAGATGGCGAGGCTGCCGAGGACCATGGTGACGACGGTGTTGACCGGGGTGCGGTCGGCGCCGCGGCGGGCCAGCGCGCCGGTCAGGGCGGCGGCGAGGACGAAGCCGAGCACGTAGCCGAAGGAGGCCATCGCCCAGCCCGAGGTGCCCTCGGCGAACCAGGGCAGGCCCGCCATGCCGGCCAGCACGTACAGCACGAGCGAGGCGACGCCGCGGCGGGCGCCGAGCGCGGTGCCGACCAGCAGGGCGGCGAAGGTCTGGCCGGTGACCGGCACCGGCGAGCCGGGCACGTTCACCGACAGCTGGGCGGCCAGGCCGGTCAGCGCGGCGCCGCCGGCCACCAGGGCCAGGTCGCGGGCCTGGGCACCGAGGCGGGTGGAGGCGGCGGGCAGCAGGTCGGCGAGGACGGCGCGGCGCGGTATCGGGGTGGTGGCAGTGGCCATCGGGGCTCCTCCGTGAGAGTCCAGGTGAGTGAACACCTGTGAACCTACGCGGTGATCCACTGGGCGAACGGCACGGTTTCGGACAAACCCCCGCCCTCGGGCGTTGTCGGAACCGGCCCGGAACAACTCCAGGTCACAACATGATCACGGTAGGTTTCGGCGCGGTCCGCATGGTGGGCCCCGATCGAACATCCTTGGCATGGACAGGGGTGCCACCGGATATTGGACAGCTCATGCCGCATACCGCACAGTCTGGAACCACCCCTATGGCCCCTACTTCCGCGCCTTCGGCGACCGGGACCCCTGACGGCACCCAGCCGGCCGCAGCGCCGGCACCGGGTGGCCAGCAGCTCTCCCACGGGCTGAAGCAGCGCCACCTGTCCATGATCGCCCTCGGCGGCGTGATCGGCGCGGGCCTCTTCGTCGGCTCCGGCGCCGGCATCGCGGCCGCCGGACCGGCGATCATCCTGGCGTTCGCGCTCTCCGGCCTCCTGGTCATGCTGATCATGCGGATGCTCGGTGAGATGTCCGCCGCCCGCCCCGCCTCCGGATCGTTCTCGGTGCACGCCGAGAAGGAGATCGGCCCGTGGGCCGGGATCACGGCCGGCTGGATGTACTGGGTGATGCTGTGCTGCGGCGTCGCCGCCGAGGCCACCGCCGCCGGGAAGATCGTCAACGGCTGGATACCCGGTGTCTCCGCCTGGATCTGGGTCGGCCTGTTCATGGTCTTCTTCTGCGCCAGCAACCTCACCGCGGTGAAGAACTTCGGCGAGTTCGAGTTCTGGTTCGCCGCGATCAAGGTCGCCGCGATCGTCACCTTCCTGGTCCTCGGCGGGCTCGGCATCGCCGGCGTGCTCGGCCCCGGCGCCCCCGGCACGACGAACCTCACCGGCCAGGGCGGCTTCCTGCCCAACGGCGTCGACGGGCTGATCGTCGGCCTGCTCGCCTCGGTCTTCGCGTACGGCGGTCTGGAGACCGTGACCATCGCCGCCGCCGAGTCCGAGGACCCCAAGAAGAACGTCGCCAACGCCGTGCGCACCGCGGTGTGGCGGATCGCGATCTTCTACATCGGCTCGATGGCCCTGGTGGTCACCCTGGTCTCCTGGAAGGACCCGGCGGTCGTCGCCGACGGCCCGTACGTCACCGTGCTGCGCCACCTCGGGGTGCCCGCGGCCGGAACGATCATGCAGGTGGTGGTGCTGGTCGCGCTGCTGTCCGCGATGAACGCCAACATCTACGGCGCCTCCCGGATGGCGTACTCGCTGGTCGGCCGCGGCCAGGGCCCCAAGGCACTGGCCAGGGTCAGCGGCGGGGTGCCGCGCATGGCCGTGCTGGCCTCCTGCCTGTTCGGCTTCGGCGCCGTGCTGGCCGCCAAGTTCTGGCCGGCCACGGTGTTCACCTGGCTGATGAACACCACCGGCGTGGCGATCCTGGTGGTCTGGCTGTTCATCTGCGCGGTCCAGCTGCGGATGCGCCGCCGGCTGGAGCGCGAGGCTCCCGAGCTGCTCACCGTGAAGATGTGGGGCTTCCCGTACCTGACCTGGATCGCGATGGCCGCGGTGGCCGGCATCCTCGCCCTGATGACCACCACCGAGGGCAACCGCGAGCAGCTGTACGCGGCCGGCGTGCTGGTCACGGCGCTGGCCGTCGCCGGGCTGCTCAAGCAGCGCCGGGACGCCGCCCTGCGCTGACCTTCCCGTCCCGCGCACGGCGAGGGCCCGGTACCGAGCGGTGCCGGGCCCTGCCGCGTTTCCGGAGCCGTTCCCCGGGACTTACTCGAAGGACGGGCCGTCCGTGCGGGTGCGCTTGATCTCGTAGAAGCCCGGGGTGGAGGCCACCAGCAGGGTGCCGTCCCACAGCCGGGCCGCGGCCTCGCCCTTCGGGGCCGGGGTCACCACCGGGCCGAAGAAGGCCACCCGCTCGCCGTCCACGCCCTCGACCGCGATCACCGGGGTGCCGACGTCCTCGCCGACCAGGGTGATGCCCTCCTTGTGCGAGGCGCGCAGGGCCTCGTCGTACGCGTCCGTGCCGGCCGCGTCGGCCAGCTCGGCGGGCAGGCCCGCGGCCACCAGCGCCGCCGCCACGGTCTCCCGGTTCTGCGGCAGGCCCTGGTTGTGGAAGCGCACGCCCAGCTCGGTGTAGAGCCGGCCGAGCACCTCCGGCCCGTGCTGCTCGGCGGCTGCGGTGCAGACCCGCACCGCGCCCCAGGCGTTGTCCAGCATCTCCCGGTAGTTCTCCGGGAGGTCCCGGTGCTCGTTGAGCACCGACAGGCTCATCACGTGCCAGTGCACGTCGACCGGACGCAGCTGCTGGACCTCGATCAGCCAGCGGGAGGTCATCCACGCCCACGGGCAGGCCGGGTCGAACCAGAAGTCGGCGGTCTTGCGCTCAGCGGCAGTCGTCACTGCGTGTCGTCCTTCGTGAGTGGTCCGAGACAGGGAGGAATCCCACCCCGGCAACGCCAACACCCGCCCGACACCGCTGATTCCGGTCCTGGCGCGACGGCCTGTGCAATGGTACTGACGACACGGGGCGTGAAAGGATGGCCCCGCGTGCGCGGAGCACACCTCGCGCCGAGACCGCACCACCCACAGGCGCACCACCGTGCGAGCCGGACAAAGGAGTACCGCCGTGCCGGGCAAGAACCTCAGCCGCGACGAGGCGCAGCAGCGGGCCAGCATCCTGGCCGTGGACGGCTACCAGGTCCGGCTGGACGTGACCTCGGCCCCTGACCGGGAGGCCGGCACCTTCCGCTCCACCACCACTGTCACCTTCCGCTGCTCCCAGCCCGGTGCGGACACCTTTCTCGACCTGCTCGCCCCCGCCGTCCGCTCGGTCACCCTCAACGGCCGCACCCTCGACCCGGCCACCGCCTACGACGGCGCCCGGGTGCACGTCGACGGCCTGGCCGCCGAGAACGTGCTGACCGTCGAGGCGGACTGCGCCTACAGTCGCACCGGCGAGGGCCTGCACCGCTTCGTCGACCCGGTGGACGGCGAGACCTACCTCTACACCCACTACGAGCCGGCCGACGCCCGCCGGGTGTTCGCGAACTTCGAGCAGCCCGACCTGAAGGCCCCGTTCACCTTCACCGTGACCGCCCCGGCCGCCTGGGACGTGTGGTCCAACGCCCCGCACGAGAACGTCACCGAGCAGGACGCCACCGGACAGGACGGCAGCCGCACCTGGGAGTTCGCGCCGACCAAGCCGATCTCCACCTACCTCACCGCCGTCGTCGCCGGCCCGTACCACGTCGCCCGCGACCACTACCGCCGCGAGCTGGCCGACGGCACCGCGCTGGAGATCCCGCTCTCCGCGATGTGCCGCCGGTCGCTGGCCCCGTACTTCGACGCGGACGAGATCCTCGGCGTCACCAAGCTCGGACTCGACTTCTTCCACGAGGAGTTCGACTACCCGTACCCCTTCGGGAAGTACGACCAGGCCTTCGTTCCCGAGTACAACATCGGCGCGATGGAGAACCCCGGCTGCGTCACCTTCCGCGAGGAGTTCGTCTTCCGCTCGAAGGTCACCGACGCCGCGTACGAGGGCCGGGCCAACGTCATCCTGCACGAGATGGCGCACATGTGGTTCGGCGACCTGGTCACCATGCGCTGGTGGGACGACCTGTGGCTGAAGGAGTCCTTCGCCGACTTCATGGGCTCCTACGGCCTGATCGGCGCCCGCACCCGCTACTCCTCGGCCTGGGTCACCTTCGCCAACCAGCGCAAGGCCTGGGCCTACCGGCAGGACCAGTTCCCCACCACCCACCCGATCACCGCGGACATCCGGGACCTCGAGGACGCCAAGCTCAACTTCGACGGCATCACCTACGCCAAGGGCGCCTCCGTCCTCAAGCAGCTGGTGGCGTACGTCGGTTCGGAGGCCTTCTTCGAGGGTGCCCGCCGCTACTTCAAGCGCCACGCCTTCGGCAACACCGAGCTGGGCGACCTGCTGGAGGTGCTGGAGGAGACCAGCGGCCGGGACCTCAAGGCCTGGGCCGCCGCCTGGCTCCAGACCTCCGGGGTCAACGCGCTCACCCCGCAGGTCACGGCCGACGCCGAGGGCCGGATCACCGAGCTGGCCGTGCTCCAGGACGGCGACGTACTGCGCCCGCACCGGATCGCGGTCGGCCTGTACGACCGGGACGCCGACGGCGCCCTGGTGCGCACCGGGCGGATCGAGCTGGACGTCACCGGCGCCCGGACCGTCGTCACCGAGGCCGCCGGCCTGCCCCGTCCGGCGCTGGTGCTGCTCAACGACGACGACCTGACCTACTGCAAGATCCGCTTCGACGAGGACTCGCTGGCGAACCTGCGCAGCGGCCTCGGCGACATCCGCGACGAGCTGGCCCGCGCACTCGCCTGGTCCGCGGTCTGGAACCTCACCCGGGACGGCCTGATGCCGGCCCGCGACTACGTCGCCCTGGTGCTGCGCTTCGCCGGCCAGGAGGGCAACATCGGCGTGCTCCAGTCGCTGCACGCCCAGGCCAAGACCGCCGTCGACCTGTACGCCGACCCGGCCTGGCGCGGCGAGGGCGGCCGGCTGCTCGCCGACGGCGCCCTGCGCGAGCTGCGCGAGGCCGTCCCGGCCAGCGACCACCAGCTGGCCTGGGCCCGCTTCCTCGCCCAGACCGCGGGCGGAGCCGAGCACCTCGGTCTGGTCCGCGGCCTGCTGTCCGGCAGCGCCCGGGTCGACGGCCTGGAGGTCGACCAGGAGCTGCGCTGGTCGCTGTGGCTGGCGCTGGCCGCAGCCGGCCAGGCCACCGACGAGGAGCTGGCCGCCGAACTGGCCGCCGACAACACCGCGAGCGGCAAGCGCCACTACACCCAGTGCCTGGCCGCCCGGCCCACGGCGGAGGCCAAGGCCGCCGCATGGTCGGCCGTGATCGACTCGGACGAGCTGCCGAGCGCCCTGGTCGAGGCCAACACCGCGGGCTTCTCGATCCCCTTCCAGCGCGACCTGAGCGCCCTCTACGCGGCGCCGTACTTCAAGCTGCTGGAGCGGATCTGGGCCGAGCGGACCATCGAGATCGCGATGCGGATCGTCGGCGGCTTCTTCCCGATCGCCCAGACCGACGAGCAGACCCTGGCCGAGGCCGACGCCTGGCTCGCGGGGCACCCGCAGGCCGCGCCGGCGCTGCGCCGCCTGGTGCTGGAGCGCCGGGACGACCTGGACCGCGCGCTGCGGGCGCAGGCCTGCGACCGGGCCTGACGGACCGTACGGCCCGACGCCGTGGGCCCCGGCCGATCCTGGAACCCAGGGATCGGCCGGGGCCCACGGCCGTTCGAGGGGCGGGGAGTGCGCTCAGACGGCGCTCGCGGAGGACGGGCCCCGGGGGGGCACCGCGCGCTCGACCCCCGGCAGGATGTCCGGGATGTAGATCTTCCGGATCGCGTCGCCGCCGCCGTGCGCCTCCCAGGCCTCCCGGGTCGCCCAGCGCTCCACCAGGACGAAGCGGCCCGGGTCCTCCTGCGAGTGGTACGCCTCCCAGCCGACGCAGCCGTCCTCGGCGAGGCACAGCGGCCGCATCCGGGCCAGGGCGTCGGCGACCGCCGGGACGCCGTCCGGCTCGGTGACCCTGACGATGACGATGAGGTCGAACATCACTGCTCCTTGGCGGTGGTGGGGTCGGTCTCGGCGGCGGCCCGGCCGAGCTCGGGCAGCCACTCGGCGACGGGGGTGAACCGGTGGCCGAACGAGCCGGCCCGGTCGGCCGGCACGGCGAAGTCGGCCGGGCGGGAGAACGGGTGCGGGTCGGGATCGCCCGCCGGATCCTCCTTCCCGACCACCTGGGCCTTCGGCCCGGTCGCCCCCTCCACCGAGGCACCGACATCGTAGACGTCGGCGGTGTCCGGGGAGGCCACGGCGAACGCACCGGTCACCTCGTTCACGGCCGCCCGGGCGAGCAGCCGGCGCAACCGGCGGTGCGGCAGGGCCCGCCGCGGGTGCGTCCGCGGCGGGCCCTGGGCGCGGGGCGGGGGAACGGTCAG
>NZ_JAHSQD010000420.1 GCF_020103755.1 Streptomyces sp. LS1784 | reverse complement strand
GGCCTGCCGCGCCGACCTCTCCCGGTCCTCCGGTCGCCGTTCCCCCGGCGGCCGGGCGGTCGGCGAGCCGCCCCCTACCCCTGGTCCCCATGACCACCCGCCCCCGCAGTCGAGGCGAAGGCCGCGGGCCGGTCCAGGCTGGTCCAGCGCGAGAACGGGTAGACCACCCAGTCCGCCCGGCCGATCACCTTCTCCTCGGGCACGAAGCCGCCACCGGGCTCGCCGAGGTGGTCGCGGGAGTCCCGGGAGGCGCTGCGGTGGTCGCCCATCACCCACAGCTCACCGGCCGGCACGACGACGTCGAAGGCCACGCTCGACGGGTCGTCGCCCGGAAACAGGTAGGAGGTCTCGTCGACCGGCACGCCGTTGACGGTGATCGGCGCGCCCGGGCCGGTGCTGGTCACCCGGTCCCCGCCGACGCCGATCACGCGCTTGACGTAGACGGTGTCCCCGGCCGGGGCCAGGCCGAGGTCCTGGGCGAACGAGCGCAGGCCGTCCCAGAAGCCCGACGGCTTCGCCGACTCCCGCAGGAAGGAGCCCGTCCCGTCGAAGACCACGACGTCGCCCCGCCGGGGGTGGCCGCCGAAGGCGTAGGCGAGCTGGTTCGCGACCAGCCGGTCGCCCGGGCGCAGGGTCTCCTCCATCGATCCGGAGGGCACCGAGAACGGACGCGCGACGAAGGCGTTCACCAGCAGCAGGGCCGTCAGGCAGATCGCGGCCAGGAGCAGCAGGTCCCGCGATCGCGAGTGCCCGGGCTCCTCGTCCTGGTCCGAGCCGTCGTCGCCGGAACCGCCGGCCCGCTCCGGTCCCTCCGCCCGCTCCAGGCCCTCGGCCGGTTCCAGAACCTCAGCCCGCTCCGGCCCCTCGGCCCGCTCCAGGCCCTCGGCGTCATCCGCCGCCGCGCCACCGGCGGCCTCACCGGAAACGACCGCGGACCGCGACAGCGAGTCCGCACCGGTGGGTGCGGGACTGCCGTCGCGGTCCGCGGGTGGTTCGTGCGTGCTCATCGGGGGGTGAGCTTACCTTGCGGCCGTTCGGCCCCCTCGGAGCGTTCCGATCCCCCGGCGAGGCCGGGGGCCGGTGGATCAGCGGTCGCGCTTCTCCTTGATCTTCGCGGCCTTGCCGCGGAGGTCACGCAGGTAGTACAGCTTGGCGCGGCGAACCGCACCGCGGGTCACGACCTCGATCTTCTCGACGACCGGGGTGTGCACCGGGAAGGTGCGCTCCACGCCGACGTTGAAGCTGACCTTGCGAACGGTGAAGGTCTCACCGATGCCGGCGCCGTGGCGGCGGATGACGACGCCCTGGAAGACCTGGACACGGGAGCGGTTGCCCTCGATGACCCGGACGTGCACCTTCAGGGTGTCACCGGCGCGGAAGGCCGGGATGTCGCTACGCAGCGAGGCCGCGTCGACAGCAGCGAGCTTGTTGCTCATGTTGCTCTCCATCGTAGGCGCCACGGGCCGCCCACGGAAAATCGTCACAATGGGGTCTACTGCGGGCCGCATCGGCTGACGACGATCCCCCCGTGGCGGGGGCGCCGGTCCACGTGCCCCCTACGGAAGGGCGCCAGCGACAGACAGCAGCGGCCTATTCTTCCACACCACCGGCCACGGACCGAAATCGGCCGAGCTGCTCGTCCCAAGCCAGGCCGAGGATGCTCAGCGCCTCCCGCTCCTTCTTGTCGAAGGCGCCGTACTGCCAGCGCTCGACCAGGTCGGGCCGGTTCGCCAGGGTCCGGGCGAAGGCCTGCTCGCGGCGCCAGCGGGCGATCTTGCCGTGGTTGCCGCTGAGCAGCACGTCCGGCACCGTCCGGCCGCGCCACTCGGCAGGCTTGGTGTAGACCGGGCCCTCCAGCAGGTCGGCCATCGCGCCCGGCGCGAAGGAGTCGTCACGGTGGGACTCGGCGTTGCCGAGCACCCCGGGCAGCAGCCGGGCGATCGCCTCGACCATCACCAGCACGGCGACCTCGCCGCCGGCCAGCACGTAGTCGCCGATCGAGGCCTCGACCACCGGCATCCGGGTGCCCGCCTCCTCGATCACCCGGCGGTCGATGCCCTCGTACCGGGCGGGGGTGAAGGCCAGCCAGGGACGGCCGGCCAGCTCCTGGGCGAGCTCCTGGGTGAACGGGCGCCCGCTCGGGGTCGGCACGACCAGGGTGGGCACCTGCCCCTCGGGACCGGCGGCGACCACCGCGTCCAGCGCCTCGCCCCACGGCTCGGGCTTCATCACCATGCCGGGGCCACCGCCGTACGGGCTGTCGTCGACCGTGCGGTGCACGTCGTGCGTCCACTCGCGCAGGTCGTGGACGTGCACGTCCAGCTGGCCGCGGGCGCGGGCCTTGCCGACCAGCGAGATGTCCAGCGGCTCCAGGTACTCGGGGAAGATGGTGACGACGTCGATCCGCATGCCGCTCTGCACGCCGTTGGACACGGCACCTCCCGACACGACGTCGCCCGACACGGTGCCGCGCGACTCGACACCGCCGGCCGTTCCGGCGCCCGCCCCGGCGCTCTCCTCGACGGTCACTCCGAATCCTCCGTACCCTCGGTGCCCTCCGTGCCCTCGGCCGAGGTGGTCCCCGCGACCTCGGCCTGCTCCGGGTCGATCAGCCCGGCCGGCGGAGTGATCACGGCGCGCTGGTTCTCCAGGTCGATGGTCGGCACGATCTGGCTCACGAAGGGCACCAGCACCTCCGTACCGTCGGCCTTCTTGACCGTGAGCAGGTCCTGGTAGGGCAGGTGGACGACCTCGGTCAGCTCGCCGACCGGGGTACCGTCCAGCAGCACCACGTCCAGGCCGATCAGCTGGTGGTCGTAGTACTCCTCCGGGTCCTCGGGGCGCTCCTCCGGGTCGACCTCGGAGATGAGCAGGGTGCCGCGGAGTGCCTCGGCCGCGTTGCGGTCCTTGACGCCGGCGAAGCGCAGCAGCAGCCGGCCGCTGTGCACCCGGCCGGACTCGATGGTCAGCGGTCCGGCCGACGCGGGGTCGGTGAGCAGGACGGCACCGGGGCCGAGCCGGAGTTCCGGCTCGTCGGTGCGGACCTCGACACTGACGTCCCCCCTGATGCCGTGGGCACGGCCGATCCTGCCGACGACGAGCTGCACGGTGATCGTTCTCCTGGAGTTCCTGAGCCGAAACGAAAAGCGACGGGCTGCGAAGCGATGATGCGACGGAAATGCGGACGGAAATGCGAGAGGCCGACCGGGACGACATGCGTCCCGGTCGGCCTCACAAGCCCTGACGGCTGAACGAGCAGCAGCGTCAGCGAATGTTGTCCACGTCGACCAGGTCGACCCGGACGTTGCGACCGCCGAGGGCGCCGACCACGGTGCGCAGAGCGCGCGCCGTACGGCCGCCCCGGCCGATCACCTTGCCGAGGTCATCGGGGTGCACCCGCACCTCGATGGTGTTGCCCCGACGCAGGTTGCGCGAGCGCACCTGCACCTCGTCGGGGTGCTCGACGATGCCCTTCACCAGGTGGTCGAGGGCGTCCTCGATCACGATCAGGCCTCGGCAGCGGCGTCGGCCTCAGCCTCGGCCTTGTCCGACTTCTTGGCCTTCGGGGTGATGGCGACGCCGGTGGTGGCGTCCTCGAAGCCGGCGACGGCCTTGGCGAACAGGTGCGAGAAGTCCTCGACCTTCGGCTCGGCGACCTTCAGCGGCTCCGGAGCCGGCAGGCCCTTGAACTTCTGCCAGTCGCCGGTCAGCTTCAGGATGGCGAGCACCGGCTCGGTCGGCTGGGCGCCGACGGACAGCCAGTACTGGGCGCGGTCGCTGTCGACCTCGATCTTCGAGGGGTTGTAGGTCGGCTGGTAGATGCCGATCTCCTCGATCGCGCGACCGTCACGCTTGGTGCGGGCGTCGGCGACGACGATGCGGTAGTGCGGGGAGCGAATCTTGCCGAGACGCTTCAGCTTGATCTTGACTGCCACGGGAGTGGATTCTCCTGGTGTTGACGTGGGTGAGCGGGCTCGCCATCGCGTGGGGTTGCGGAGCGGACCGTTCAAGGGACACGCCAGCCGTAGGAGAGAGGGGTCCTGCTCGGCTGCCGAGTACTCAGCTGTCCATTCTGCCACACCGGCGAGAACCGCCTGCACGCGGGCCCGGGCGCCCGGTCAGGGCTCGACCGGGAGCCCCCGCTCCCGGTCCAACCCGAAGAAATCACTCCCGACCTGCTGTACCACTCACTGCGTGCCGCCCATTCCGGCCGGACCGCTGCCCGCACAGCAGCCCGCCGGGACGTCGACCGACTACGCGATCTTGAACGGCTGCTGGCACGCACCGCAGACGATGGACGCCTGCGCGAGCACCGACGGAACGACCCGGACGTTGCGCCCGCAACCGCAGACCGCCTTGACCCGCACGCCGCCCCCGGAGGAGCCGTGCCGGGCCGCCGGGCCGCGGAAGGCGCGCGTCGCGCCGTCGCCGGCCACCGCCTCCTGGTGCGCCCCGAGGGCACGGTCCAGGCGCTCGATGGTCTCGGCGTACCGCTCCTGGGTCTCCTTGAGCATGGTCACCTGGGAGAAGCCGCTGCTCGCGTGCGGCTCGACCGGGTGCGCCAGGCCCAGCTCGGAAGCGAGCATCAGGAAGCGCCGGTTGTGGTAGCGGCCGGCGCGCGAGGTGTCCCGGATGTCCCGGGCCGCGGCCAGACCGTGGGCAGCCTCGTGGAGGAGCCGCTCGAAACCGAGCCGCGTCCCACAGGCCGAGGAGGACTCGCCGATCAGCGCCTCGGGCGAGGCGAGGTCGGGAAGGTCCTGGTGGTAGGCCTGGATGTCGCTCCAGGCGGCGGCCAGTTCGGCCGCGAGAACGAGGGGCTGTGTCGTGCTCACGCTAGACCAACGATGGAGTGCGAGCCGATGTTCCGCATGTTCTCGTTCCCGGGGAATTCACAGGGAACTCCCAGGAATGCAAGGTCGCGCGCGAATTGCGCGCTCCGGATCTGACGCAAGACCAACCCCCTGCCGGTTTCGGCCCGTCGCAGCGCCGACGGGCCTGGTGAATTCCGTCCGGGGGCGGGCTGTCGCCACCCGGGACGTACGGCCCGTGGGCCTGCCGGATTGACAGGGCCACGGGCCGTACACCGTACCGCTATTCCGTTAATACCGGGAGTTGACCGGCCAGTAGGGATGTCCACCGCACGGACACACCGGAAGAGTTACCGGATTCTTACCCATCCGCATTCCGGGCAAATGTCGCCGGTGGCGGTCATTACCCGCGGACCACGGACGTCGGGCGGACATCCGTGGGACATCCGCCGACCACCGAACGGATGTCAGTACGCCCGCGCGACGAGCGCGACATTGCCTTCCTGGTCGTCCGTCTGCGGCACCGAGCCGTCGGCCGCGACGATGCAGCGGACCGAGACGCCCTGCTCGGCCAGCTTGGCCTCGCCCTCCGCACCGAGCTCGGCCCAGGAGATCCGGCCCCAACCGGTCGCGGCGGCCTCGATGGCCTCGTCGATGGTCTTGACGTCGACCGTACGGGACTCGCGGCGCTCGCGGGACTGGCGCAGCAGCAGCGCCTGGTCCTCCTCCAGGATGCCCGGGAGCAGCGCGGCCAGGGCGTCGATGGAGACCGGCTCCTTGCCGCCCGGGATGCGGCGGGCCAGCATCGCGGTGCCGTTCTCCAGGTCGCGCGGGCCGACCTCGATGCGCAGCGGGACACCCTTGAGCTCCCAGTCGACGGCGCGGCGGCCGAACGGGGTGTCGGTGCGGTCGTCGACCACGACCCGGATGCCGGCGGCCTCCAGCTGGGCGCCGATCTCGCGGACCTTGGCGATGACCGCGTCGTCGCCCTTGATCGCGAGCACGACGGCCTGGACGGCGGCCAGGCGCGGGGGCACCCGCAGGCCGTTGTCGTCGCCGTGGGACATGATCAGGCCGCCGACCATGCGGGTCGAGACGCCCCAGGAGGTCTGCCAGACGTACTCGCGCTCGGCGCCCTGCAGCTGGTAGGTCGTGTTGAACGCCTTGGCGAAGTTCTGGCCCAGCTCGTGGCTGGTGCCCATCTGGAGCGCCTTGCCGTCGCCCATCATGCCCTCCAGGGTGAGGGTGTTGATGGCGCCGGCGAAGCGCTCCTTGGCGGTCTTGCGGCCGAGCACGACGTCGATGCCGAGCACGTTGGTCATGAAGTCGCCGTAGACCTGGGTGTGGATCATCGACGCGTAGTCGCGGGCGTCCTCGTAGCTGGCGTGGGCGGTGTGGCCCTCCTGCCAGAGGAACTCAGTGGTGCGCAGGAAGACGCGCGGACGCAGCTCCCAACGGACCACGTTGGCCCACTGGTTGATCAGCAGGGGCAGGTCGCGGTGGCTCTGGACCCACTTCGAGAAGTACTCGTTGATGATCGTCTCGGAGGTCGGCCGGACGACGACCGGCTCCTCCAGCTGCTTGCCGCCGCCGTGGGTGACCACCGCGAGCTCGGGGGCGAAGCCCTCGACGTGCTCGGCCTCCTTGGTCAGGTAGGACTGCGGGATGAACATCGGGAAGTAGGCGTTCTGTGCGCCGGCCTTCTTGATCCGCGCGTCCATCTCCTGCTGCATCCGCTCCCACAGCCCGTAGCCGTACGGTCGGATGACCATGGTGCCGCGCACCGGACCGTTGTCGGCCAGCTCGGCCTTGTTGATGAGGTCCTGGTACCAGCGCGGGAAGTCTTCCGCCTGAGGGGTGAGAACGGGTGCCTTAGCCATGGGGCGAATGGTACGGGGCCCGGGGCCCGGTTTCGAATCGGTATCAGCGGACGGGGGCGCACCACCGCGACACGCACGCACCACCCTGCACCCCTCTGGACGCCGGGCCCGACCCGCTGTTCGCTGGTGTGGGGCGGGACTTTGGGGGAGCCGTAGCAGCACACCGAAGGACCGGATGGGAGGCCGCCATGGCTTCAGCTCGGACGACCGGCACGGCCGCACGACCGACGGGCGCACGCCCGCACCACCCGCAGCCCGGGGCCGCCCGCCCCGCGCGGGCGCGCGACTGGGCGGAGATCCAGGAACGCATGCTGGTGCCGCTCTACGAGGCGGTCTACGACCGGATGGAGGTCGGCCCGGCGAGCAGCGTGCTGGGTCTGGGCTGCCGGTCCGGACTGGCCCTGCTGCTCGCGGCCGGCCGGGGCGCCCAGGTCGCCGGGCAGGAGCCGCGGGACGAGCTGCGCGAGCTGGCCCACGGCCGCCGGCTGCGGGTGTGCGCCGAATCCCGGG
>NZ_JAHSQD010000042.1 GCF_020103755.1 Streptomyces sp. LS1784 | reverse complement strand
AGCGCTGCCAGCCACCGGGGGCCGGGGCGGCCGGGCGCGGCAGTGGCGGCGGCGAGGGTTCGGCCTCGGCCTTGGCGTGCCGGGGCGGGACGGCCAGCTGGAGCACGTCGGCCAGCGTGCCGGCGTACCGGTCGGCGACGGTCCGGCACAGCCGCAGCAGCTGCGGGGTGAGCACCGGCTCGGGCGAGAGCACCTGGGCCAACGGGGCGAGCGGGCCGGGGAAGTCGCTCTTCTCCAGCCGGGCGACGATGAACCCGTCGTGCAGCTCGCCGCCCTCGCGCTGGCCCTTCACCACCCGTGCCCCGAAGCGCACCCGCACCCGCACTCCGGGCTGGGCCTCCTCGGCCATGCCGGCCGGCACCTCGTAGTCGAAGAACTTGTCGATGGTGAGCACGCCCTTGTCCACCACGACCCGGGCCACCGGCAGGTGCTCGGCCCGCTTGGCCCCGCGCCAGGTGCGCGGCTTGGCCCGCTTGACCGTCTCCCGGATGAACGCCAGCTGCTCCGGCTCGCCGGCCCCGTTGTCCCCTGTGCTGCTCATCGCCACCAAGTACTACCAGGTCACACCGACAATGCACGAAGCGACGCCCGTCCCCGTTCGGGGGCGGACGCCGCTTCGGGCGCTACGGATCAGGAGCCGAGGACGTCAGTCCTGCACGGCGGCCTTCAGCTGCTCCACCCGGTCGGTGCGCTCCCAGGTGAAGTCCGGCAGCTCACGGCCGAAGTGGCCGTACGCCGCGGTCTGGGCGTAGATCGGGCGCAGCAGGTCCAGGTCGCGGATGATCGCGGCGGGACGCAGGTCGAAGACCTCGGAGACGGCCTTCTGGATGGAGAGGACCGGCACGGTCTCGGTGCCGAAGGTCTCCACGAACAGGCCGACCGGCTCGGCCTTGCCGATCGCGTACGCGACCTGCACCTCGGCGCGGCGGGCGAGGCCGGCGGCGACGATGTTCTTCGCCACCCAGCGCATCGCGTACGCGGCCGAGCGGTCCACCTTGGACGGGTCCTTGCCGGAGAAGGCGCCGCCGCCGTGGCGGGCCATGCCGCCGTAGGTGTCGATGATGATCTTGCGGCCGGTGAGGCCGGCGTCACCCATCGGGCCGCCGATCTCGAAGCGGCCGGTCGGGTTGACCAGCAGGCGGTAGCCCTCGGTGGTCAGCTTGATGCCCTGCTCGGCCAGCGCCTTCAGCTCCGGCTCGACCACGAACTCGCGGATGTCCGGGGTGAGCAGCGACTCCAGGTCGATGTCGCTGGCGTGCTGGGTGGAGACGACCACGGTGTCGAGGCGGACGGCCTTGTCGCCGTCGTACTCGATGGTGACCTGGGTCTTGCCGTCGGGGCGCAGGTAGGGGATGGTCCCGTTCTTGCGCACCTCGGTCAGGCGGCGGGAGAGGCGGTGCGCCAGGGTGATCGGCAGCGGCATGAGCTCGGGCGTCTCGTCGGACGCGTAGCCGAACATCAGGCCCTGGTCACCGGCGCCCTGCTTGTCCAGGTCGTCCTCGTCGCCTTCGACCCGGGCCTCGTACGCGGTGTCGACACCCTGCGCGATGTCGGGCGACTGGGCACCGATGGACACCGAGACACCGCAGGAGGCGCCGTCGAAGCCCTTCTTGGAGCTGTCGTAGCCGATCTCCAGGATCTTGTCCCGGACGAGCTGGGCGATCGGCGCGTACGCCTTGGTGGTCACCTCGCCGGCCACGTGCACCTGGCCGGTGGTGATGAGCGTCTCCACGGCGACCCGGGACGTCGGGTCCTCCCGCAGGAGAGCGTCAAGGATGGTGTCGCTGATCTGGTCAGCGATCTTGTCGGGGTGTCCCTCGGTCACGGACTCCGAGGTGAACAGGCGGCGAGACACAGCGCTCCCTGGGGTTGCAGCGGCTGCTGACTGAAGTTCCCCGGGCGAACCGGGGAACTCCGGAAAGACTTGATTCCTGGAGTCTAACGGTCTGGTTCCGGAGAACGTCACCCGCTTCAGGAATTCTCGACCGCCGCGCGAGCGGTTCCGATCAGTTGCCGCCCGTTTCCAGCCGCTTTGCCACCAGGTCCCAGACCACGTCCGCGAGCGCCTCCTTCGGGCCCACCGGAACGGCCGTCTCACTACCGTCCGAGCCCAGCACCACGGCCTCGTTGACGTCCGTGCCGAAGGCCTTGCCGTTGCCCACCTCGTTCACGACGAGCAGGTCGCAGCCCTTGCGGGCGAGCTTGGCGCGACCGTTGGCGAGCACGTCGTCGGTCTCCGCCGCGAAACCCACCACGAGTTGACCCGAACGGGCCCGGTGGGCCGACAGCTCGGCCAGGATGTCGGGATTGCGGACCAGTGCGACGGGCGCCTGCTCGACCCCCTCGACCTTCTTGATCTTGCCGGTCGCGTACTCGGCGGGACGGAAGTCCGCCACCGCCGCGGCCATCACCACGGCGTCTGCGTCCTGGACCGCCTCCAGCGCCGCCTCGCGCAGCTCCAGCGCGGTCGAGACGTGCACCACGTCCACCCCGGCCGGGTCCGGCAGCTCCGCGTTGGCCGAGAGCAACGTCACTCTGGCCCCGCGCGCCGCGGCCGTCACGGCGAGCGCGTAGCCCTGCTTGCCGGACGAGCGGTTGCCCAGGTAGCGCACCGGGTCCAGCGGCTCCCGGGTACCGCCGGCCGAGACCACCACGTGCCGGCCCGCCAGGTCGGTCGGCACCGCCCCGCCCCGGCGCAGCACGGCCCGGCAGGCGTCGAAGATCGCCGACGGCTCGGGCAGCCTCCCCTTGCCGGTGTCCTTCCCGGTCAGCCGCCCGACGGCCGGCTCCAGCACGATCACGCCCCGGCGGCGCAGCGTGGCCACGTTGTCCCGGGTGGCCGGGTGCTCCCACATCTCGGTGTGCATGGCGGGCGCCAGCACGACCGGACAGCGGGCGGTGAGCAGGGTGTTGGTCAGCAGGTCGTCGGCGAGGCCGTGGGCGGCCTTGGCGATCAGGTCGGCGGTGGCCGGGGCGACCACGACCAGGTCGGCCTGCTGCCCGATCCGCACGTGCGGCACCTCGTGCACGCGCTCCCAGGTCTCGGTGGCGGCCGGGCGCCCGGACAGCGCCGCCCAGGTCGCCTCGCCGACGAAGTGCAGCGCGGCCGCGGTCGGTACCACGGTGACCTGGTGGCCTGACTCGGTGAAGCGGCGCAGCAGCTCGCACGCCTTGTAGGCGGCGATCCCGCCGCTCACGCCGAGGACCACGCGGGGGGCGTCCACAGTCACGTACCGACCTTTCTCCCGATCCGGAACCCGCTCACCCTACGACCCCCCGGTCGGCGCCCGCACGGGTGCCCCACCACAGAGCCGGAACACCGGAGGGCCCGGCGGAAACGATTCCGCCGGGCCCTCCGGGAAAGGTACGGGGCTGCCTCAGGCGGCGCCCTCGACCGCCTCGGCGGTCAGCATGCCCGCGTTGATCTCGCGCAGGGCGATCGACAGCGGCTTCTCGTGCACGTGGGTGTCGACCAGCGGGCCGACGTACTCCAGCAGGCCCTCGCCGAGCTGGGAGTAGTACGCGTTGATCTGGCGCGCGCGCTTGGCGGCGTAGATCACGAGGCTGTACTTGGAGTCGGTGGCCTCAAGCAGCTCGTCGATCGGCGGGTTGATGATGCCCTCGGGCGCGGTCATGGAAGAGGACACGCTAAAACCTTCCGAAAGGGTGGAAAAGACAGACAGGTCAGGCTACACCGAGCAAGGCTAGCAGTTCGGCCGCTACCTGCTCGACGGAGGTGTTGACAAGGGTCGTGTCGAACTCGGGCTCGGCCGCGAGCTCGACCTTGGCCGCCTCCAGCCGCTTCTCGATCACGTCCTGCGGCTCGGTGCCCCGGCCCGTCAGCCGGCGGACCAGCTCGTCCCAGCTCGGCGGAGCCAGGAAGACCAGCTGCGCCTCGGGCATCGACTCGCGCACCTGCCGGGCGCCCTGGAGGTCGATCTCCAGCAGCACCGGCTCGCCGCGCTCCAGCTTCTCGTGTACGGCCGCGCGCGGGGTCCCGTAGCGGTTCCCGGCGAACTCGGCCCACTCCAGCAGCTCGCCGTTGGCGACCAGCTTGTCGAACTCGTCGTTGTCGACGAAGTGGTACTGGACCCCGTTCTTCTCGCCGGGCCTCGGATGGCGGGTCGTCGCCGACACCGAGAGCCAGACCTCGGGGTACATCTTCCTCATATGAGCGACGACCGTGCTCTTGCCGACCCCCGAAGGGCCGGAGAGCACGGTCAGCCGCGGACGCTCACTCATGCACCGATTATCCCGGATCGCGGGGGATCCTGGGACCACGGGGGCACGGTCAGGCGGCGCCACCGCCGAACTCCCGCTCCAGGGAAGCGATCTGGTTCGTACCGAGGCCGCGGACACGCCGGCTCTCGCTGATGCCGAGGCGCTCCATGATCTGCTTGGCGCGGACCTTGCCAACCCCCGGAAGGGACTCCAGCAGGGCCGAGACCTTCATCTTGCCGATGACGTCGTTGTCGGCCTTGCCGGCCTTGATCACCTCGTGCAGGGAGGCGCCGGAGTGCTTGAGCCGGTTCTTGACCTCGGCGCGCTCCCGGCGAGCCTCGGCGGCCTTGGCGAGCGCGGCGGTGCGCTGTTCAGGGGTAAGGGGCGGAAGAGCCACGCCGTTCACCTCAGGGTGTGGATGGAAGGGATTGAGCTAGGACTGGTTCGGTACCGAGGACACCGTCCGCAAGGGGAACCACAAGGCCCTGACCTGCGGGAGACGCGGAAATCGCGGCTCGCCGATGACCTATCGCCGGACACTACCCGTATTGCGGCGCCACGTCAGGAAAAGAACACGAAAAGTCCTGGTCAGCCAAGGCCGACCAGGACTTTCCGGGGCAAAATGACCGCGATTGCGAGACTTTGACAGGGTCGATGTGACGGCGCTCACGTCGACTCGCGAACGCCTCCGCCGTCCTGCGGACACTGCGCACGTCACCGGACGGATGCCCGGCCGCCCCGCCCGACGGCCGCGGACCTACTTGACGGCGTCCGCGAACTCGCCGACGAAACGCTCCGCCGCCTCCCGCAGCGCCGGCACCGACGGGCCGTGCTTGAGCACGTCCCGGCTGACGCTCGGCACCACGTTGATCACCGAGGCGCCGAACACCCGCGGCAGGTCCGCCATGGTCGCGCCCTGGGCGCCGATCCCGGGGGCCAGCAGCGGGCCGTTGATGGCCAGCTCCACGCCCGCGTCGGCCAGCGTCGCGCCGACCACCGCGCCGAAGGAGCCGAGCGGCGCGGCGCCCGCGTTCTCGGCCGCCAGCTGCCGCAGCACCGAGGCCGCGACCGGCTCGCCGTCCGCGCCGACCGCGCGCTGCACCTCGGCACCCTCCGGGTTGGAGGTGAGCGCCAGCGCGAACACACCGCAGCCCTGCTCCCGGGCCAGGTCCAGGGCCGGGCGCAGCGAGCCGAAGCCCAGGTACGGGCTGACCGTCACCGCGTCCGAGAACAGCGGGCTGCCCGGCGACAGGAAGGCCTCGGCGTACGCGGCCATGGTGGAGCCGATGTCTCCGCGCTTGGCGTCCATCAGGACCAGCGCGCCGGCAGCCCGGGCCTCCTCGACGGTCTTCTCCAGCACCGCGACGCCCTTGCTGCCGAAGCGCTCGAAGAAGGCGGCCTGCGGCTTGAGCACGGCCACCCGGTCGGCCAGCGCCTCGACCACGGTGCGGCTGAAGGTCTCCAGCCCGGCCAGGTCGTCGCCGAGCCCCCAGGCGGCGAGCAGGGAGGCGTGCGGGTCGATGCCGACGCAGAGCTGGCCGCGGGTGTCGAGGGCCTGGCGCAGCCGGGCGCCGAACGGGGCGAGGGTCATGTCGTCTCTTTCCGGAGGTGGTGGGGGGAGTTCAGGAGCTGCGCACGGCGCTGCCGACGGCCTCGGCCAGGTTGCGGAAGCCGCCCGCACGGACCTTGGCGGACAGGCCCTTGTGGATCTTCCGGCACCAGAACGGGCCCTCGTAGATGAAGGCGCTGTAGCCCTGGACCAGGTCGGCGCCGTGGACGATCCGCTGCCAGGCGTCCTCGGCGGTCTCGATGCCGCCGACCGAGACGAGGGTCAGCCGGCCCTCGGTGCGGGCGCGCAGCCGCTGGAGGACCTCCAGGGCGCGGGCCTTGAGCGGGGCGCCGGACAGGCCGCCCATGCCGATCTCCTCGACCCGCCCGGCGTCGGTGCGCAGGCCCTCGCGGCCGATCGTGGTGTTGGTGGCGATGATGCCGTCCAGGCCCAGCTCCAGGGCGAGGTCGGCGACCGCGTCGACGTCCTCGTCGGCCAGGTCGGGGGCGATCTTGACCAGCAGCGGCACGTGGTGCGCGGTGGTGCGGTCGGCGGCCTCGCGGACGGCGGCCAGCAGCGGCCGCAGGTGGTCCACGGCCTGGAGGTTGCGCAGCCCGGGGGTGTTCGGCGAGCTGACGTTGACCACCAGGTAGTCGGCGTACTTGGCCAGCCGCTCGGTGGACTTCACGTAGTCGGCGACGGCGTCGGCCTCCTCGACCACCTTGGTCTTGCCGATGTTGACGCCGATCACCGGGGTGGAGCTGGTGTGCGGGCGGGCGGCCAGTCGGGCGGCGACCCGAGCCGAGCCCTGGTTGTTGAAGCCCATCCGGTTGATCAGCGCGCGGTCCTCGACCAGGCGGAACAGCCGGGGCGCCGGGTTGCCCGGCTGGGGCTCGCCGGTGATGGTGCCGATCTCGACGTAGTCGAAGCCGAGCATCGACAGGCCGTCGATGCCGACGCCGTTCTTGTCGAAGCCGGCCGCCAGGCCGAACGGGCCGGGCAGGTCGAGGCCGAGGGCACCGGTGCGCAGGGCCCGGTCACGCGGGGCGAGCACCAGCCGCACCAGGGTGCGCAGGCCGGGCACCGAGGAGGCGAGGCGGATCCAGAAGAAGGCGAGGTGGTGGGCCTTCTCGGGGTCCATCTTCTTGAAGACGAGGTCGAACAGAAGCTTGTACAAGGGTGGTTCAACTCCCGGAGCTGTTACCGGACGTGGGCGTGGCGGCGGGCCTGGGGGCACCCCCGGCCGAAGGCTGGGGGAGGGTGGGCGGGCATGGAAGTGGGGGGCACCCGACTGGCTTCGGTGCCCCCCACTGCGGTGGTGCTACTTGCGGCCGGCGTTGATCAGCTCGGCGTGCTCCTGGAGCGACATCACTCCGACCTCGTCGCGCAGCAGCCGGTCGATGCCCTGGACGGCCGCGCCCATCGCCTGGACGGTGGTCAGGCAGGGCACCGCGCGGGCCACGGCCGCGGTGCGGATCTCGTAGCCGTCGAGGCGGCCGCCGGTGCCGTACGGCGTGTTGATGATGAGGTCGACCTCGCCGTCGTGGATCAGCTGGACGATGGTCCGCTCGCCGTTCGGGCCCTCGCCCTCGCTGTGCTTGCGCACCACGGTGGCGGGGATGCCGCCGCGCTGGAGCACCTCGGCGGTGCCGGCGGTGGCGAGCAGCTCGAAGCCGAGGCCGACCAGCGCCCGGGCCGGGAAGACCAGGTTGCGCTTGTCCCGGTTGGCCACCGAGACGAAGACCTTGCCCTTGGTCGGCAGCGCGCCGTAGGCACCGGTCTGCGACTTGGCGTAGGCCGTGCCGAAGACCTTGTCGATGCCCATGACCTCACCGGTCGAGCGCATCTCCGGGCCGAGCACGGTGTCCACCCCGCGGCCGTGGACGTCGCGGAAGCGGCTCCACGGCATCACGGCCTCCTTGACCGCGATCGGCGCGTCGGCGGGCAGCGTGCCGCCGTCGCCCTCGGCCGGCAGCAGGCCCTCGGCGCGCAGCTCGGCGATGGTGGCGCCGAGCGAGATCCGGGCGGCGGCCTTGGCCAGCGGCACGGCGGTCGCCTTGGAGGTGAACGGGACGGTCCGGGAGGCGCGCGGGTTGGCCTCCAGGACGTAGAGGATGTCCCCGGCCAGCGCGAACTGGATGTTGATCAGGCCCCGGACGCCGACACCGCGCGCGATGGCCTCGGTGGAGGTGCGCAGGCGCTTGATGTCGAAGCCGCCGAGGGTGATCGGGGGCAGCGCGCAGGCGGAGTCGCCGGAGTGGATGCCGGCCTCCTCGATGTGCTCCATGACGCCGCCGAGGTAGAGCTCGGAGCCGTCGTAGAGCGCGTCGACGTCGATCTCCACCGCGTCGTCGAGGAAGCGGTCGATGAGCACCGGGTGCTCGGAGATCAGACCGGCGTGCCGCTCCAGGTACGAGGCGAGCGAGGCCTCGTCGTAGACGATCTCCATGCCGCGGCCGCCGAGCACGTAGGACGGGCGGGCGAGCACCGGGTAGCCGATCTCGTCGGCGATCGCCTTGGCCTCCGCGAAGGAGAAGGCGGTGCCGTGCTTGGGCGCGGGCAGGCCGGCGTCGCGCAGGACGCGGCCGAAGGCGCCGCGCTCCTCGGCGAGGTCGATCGCCTCGGGCTGGGTGCCGACGATCGGCACGCCGTTGTCCTTGAGCGCCTGGGCCAGGCCCAGCGGGGTCTGGCCGCCGAGCTGGACGATCACCCCGGCGAGCGGGCCGGCCTGCTGCTCGGCGTGGACGATCTCCAGCACGTCCTCCAGGGTGAGCGGCTCGAAGTAGAGCCGGTCGGAGGTGTCGTAGTCGGTGGAGACGGTCTCCGGGTTGCAGTTGACCATGACGGTCTCGTACCCGGCGTCGGCGAGCGCGAAGGAGGCGTGCACGCAGGAGTAGTCGAACTCGATGCCCTGGCCGATGCGGTTCGGGCCCGAGCCCAGGATGATCACGGCGGGCTTGGTGCGCGGGGCGACCTCGTTCTCCTCGTCGTAGGACGAGTAGAAGTACGGGGTCTTGGCGGCGAACTCGGCGGCGCAGGTGTCGACGGTCTTGAACACCGGGCGGATGCCGAGGGCGTGGCGCACCTCGCGGACGACGTCCGGCTTCAGCCCGCGGATCTCGCCGATCTGCTGGTCGGAGAAGCCGTGCCGCTTGGCGTGGCGCAGCAGCTCGGGGGTGAGCTCGGCGGCCTCGGCCAGCTCGGCGGCGATCTCGTCCAGCAGGAAGAGCTGGTCGACGAACCACGGGTCGATCTTGGTGGCCTCGAACACCTCCTCCGGGGTGGCGCCGGCCCGGATGGCCTCCATCACGGTGTTGATCCGGCCGTCGGTCGGCACGACCGCCTTGGCCAGCAGCTCGGCCTTCTCGCCCACCGGGCCGGTCCAGGAGAACTGGGAGCCCTTCTTCTCCAGCGAGCGCAGCGCCTTCTGGAGCGCCTCGGGGAAGTTGCGGCCGAGGGCCATGGCCTCGCCGACCGACTTCATGGTCGTGGTCAGCGTCGCGTCGGCGCTCGGGAACTTCTCGAACGCGAACCGCGGCACCTTGACCACGACGTAGTCGAGGGTCGGCTCGAAGGAGGCCGGGGTCTCCTCGGTGATGTCGTTGGGGATCTCGTCCAGGGTGTAGCCGACGGCCAGCTTGGCGGCGATCTTGGCGATCGGGAAGCCGGTGGCCTTCGAGGCGAGCGCCGAGGAGCGGGAGACGCGCGGGTTCATCTCGATGACGATGACCCGGCCGTCCTCGGGGTTGACGGCGAACTGGATGTTGCAGCCGCCGGTGTCGACGCCGACCTCGCGGATGACGGCGATACCGATGTCGCGCAGGATCTGGTACTCGCGGTCGGTGAGGGTCATCGCCGGGGCGACGGTGATCGAGTCACCGGTGTGCACGCCCATCGGGTCGAAGTTCTCGATGGAGCAGACGACCACGACGTTGTCGTGCTTGTCGCGCATCAGCTCCAGCTCGTACTCCTTCCAGCCGAGGATGGACTCCTCCAGGAGCACCTCGGTGGTCGGCGAGAGGGTCAGGCCCTGGCCGGCGATGCGGCGCAGGTCCTCCTCGTTGTGGGCGAAGCCGGAGCCGGCGCCGCCCATGGTGAAGGAGGGGCGGACGACGACCGGGTAGCCGCCGAGCGTGTCGACGCCGGCCAGCACCTCGTCCATGGTGTGGCAGATGACCGAGCGGGCGGACTCGCCGTGGCCGATCTTGGCGTTGACGGCCTCGACGACACCCTTGAAGAGGTCGCGGTCCTCACCCTTGTTGATCGCCTCGACGTCGGCGCCGATCAGCTCGACGCCGTACTTCTCCAGCGTGCCCGCCTTGTGCAGCGAGATCGCGGCGTTGAGCGCGGTCTGGCCGCCGAGGGTCGGCAGCAGCGCGTCGGGGCGCTCCTTGGCGATGATCTTCTCGACGAACTCCGGGGTGATCGGCTCGACGTAGGTGGCGTCGGCGATCTCCGGGTCGGTCATGATCGTGGCCGGGTTGGAGTTGACCAGCACGACCCGCAGGCCCTCGGCCTTGAGGACCCGGCAGGCCTGCGTACCCGAGTAGTCGAACTCGGCGGCCTGGCCGATCACGATCGGGCCGGAGCCGATCACCAGGACGGACTTGATGTCAGTGCGCTTAGGCACGCTGGCCCTCCATGAGCTTCACGAAGCGGTCGAACAGGTAGGCGGCGTCGTGCGGACCGGCGGCCGCTTCGGGGTGGTACTGCACGCTGAAGGCGGGGACGTCGAGCGCCTGGAGGCCCTCGACCACGTCGTCGTTGAGGCAGACGTGGGAGACCTCGACCCGCCCGTAGGCGGTGTCGCTCACCTTGTCCAGCGGGGCGTTCACGGCGAAGCCGTGGTTGTGGGCGGTCACCTCGACCTTGCCGGTGGTGCGGTCCTGCACCGGCTGGTTGATGCCGCGGTGGCCGTACTTGAGCTTGTAGGTGCCGAAGCCCAGGGCGCGGCCGAGGATCTGGTTGCCGAAGCAGATCCCGAAGAACGGGGTCCTGCGCTCCAGCACGCCCTGCGCCACGGCGACCTGGTGGTCGGCGGTGGCCGGGTCGCCCGGGCCGTTGGAGAAGAAGACACCGTCGGGGTTGACGGCGTAGACGTCCTCCAGGGTGGCGTTGGCCGGCAGCACGTGCACCTCGATGCCGCGCTCGGCCATCCGCTGCGGGGTCATCGCCTTGATGCCGAGGTCCAGCGCGGCGACGGTGAACCGCTTCTCACCGATCGCGGGCACCACGTACGGCTCGGTGGTGGCGACCTCGGCGCACAGGTCGGCGCCCTTCATCTCGGGCGACTGCTGCACCCGGGCGAGCAGGGTGGCCTGGTCGGCCAGCGCCTCGCCGGAGAAGATGCCGCAGCGCATCGCGCCGCGCTCGCGCAGGTGGCGGGTCAGCGCGCGGGTGTCGATGCCGCTGATGCCGACGACGCCCTGGTTGACCAGTTCCTCGTCGAGCGGGCGGCGGGAGCGCCAGTTGGAGGCGACCCGGGCGGGGTCGCGCACCACGTAGCCGGCGACCCAGATCTGCTTGGACTCGTCGTCCTCGTCGTTCCAGCCGGTGTTGCCGATCTGCGGGGCGGTCATCACGACCACCTGGCGGTGGTACGACGGGTCGGTGAGGGTCTCCTGGTAGCCGGACATGCCGGTGTTGAAGACCGCCTCGCCGAAGGTCTCACCGAGAGCGCCGTAGGCCTGGCCGCGGAAGGTCCGGCCGTCCTCCAGGACGAGCACAGCGGGCGTACGCTCCCGCCGTTGGCGCTGCGTGGTGGGGGCAGGTGCGGTCATTGGGCGGCCTCTTCCGTCTTCGTCTTCGTGCGTGTTGCGAGCTGAGCGATCGCCTCGACCCAGGCGGCGTGCTCATCGGGGTGGTCGGCCCGGAAGCCGGAGTCCAGCTCGGAGCCCTCGTGCGTCCAGGTGACGACGAGCAGCCCGGAGGGGACGACCTTGCCGGCGATCCCGGAGTCCGTGCGGGCACCGGTCAGGTGTTCGGCCGGGATCCAGAAGTCGACGTCACCGGGGCGCTGCACCAGCAGGCCGTCCTCGCCGAGGGTGAGGTCGGCACGGCTGCGGGTGCCCAGGCCGTGCGCGACGACCCGGTCGAGCCAGTTCCCGGCGGTGGTCGTGCCGTGGTACCGGCCGCTGGTCTCCAGGAGGGTGCGCCCGGCGCGGGCCGGCACGGCCGGCAGCGGCGGGATGCCGGACTGCAGGGTGCGCCGCCAGTTCCAGCCCTGGCGCATCAGCCAGTAGACGAGGCCGATCACGATCAGCAGGCCGACGGACCAGCCGATGTAGCCGGGCCAGTTGGTGACCTTCGCCTGCTCCTGGGCGAGCGTGGCGTGGTACATCACTCCGTGCCGCCCTGCTCGGCCGGCTCGCCGGCCAGCACGGTGGCACGCCCGCGCAGGAAGGTGGCGTGCACCCGTCCGGGCAGGTCCAGGCCCTTGTAGGGGGTGTTGCGGCTGCGGGTGGCGAAGCTGTCCGGGTTCACGACACCACGGTACGCGGGATCGAACAGCACCAGGTTGGCCGGCTCACCCACCGAGATCGGCCGACCGTGGCCGGCGAGACGGCCGATCCGGGCCGGGCGGTGCGACATCCGGTCCGCGACGCCCTCCCAGTTCAGCAGGCCGGTGTCGACCATGGTCTGCTGCACGACCGACAGTGCGGTCTCCAGGCCGACCATGCCCATCGCGGCCACGGCCCACTCGCAGTCCTTGTCCTCGGCCGGGTGCGGCGCGTGGTCGGTGGCGACGGCGTCGATGGTGCCGTCGGCCAGCGCCTTGCGCAGCGCCTGGACGTCCTCGGCGGTGCGCAGCGGCGGGTTCACCTTGTACACCGGGTCGTAGGTGCGGACCAGCTCGTCGGTGAGCAGCAGGTGGTGCGGGGTCACCTCGGCGGTGACGTCCCAGCCCTTGGACTTGGCCCAGCGGACGATCTCGACCGAGCCGGCCGTGGAGAGGTGGCAGACGTGCAGCCGGGAGCCGACGTGCGCGGCGAGCAGCACGTCGCGGGCGATGATCGACTCCTCGGCGACGGCCGGCCAGCCGCCGAGCCCGAGCTCGCCGGAGACCTGGCCCTCGTTCATCTGGGCGCCCTCGGTCAGCCGCGGCTCCTGGGCGTGCTGGGCGACGACGCCGTCGAAGGCCTTGACGTACTCCAGGGCGCGGCGCATCAGCACCGCGTCGTCCACGCACTTGCCGTCGTCGGAGAAGACCCGGACGCCCGCGGCGGACTCGTGCATCGCGCCGAGCTCGGCGAGCTTCTTGCCCTCCAGGCCGACGGTGACGGCGCCGACCGGCTGCACGTCGCAGTAGCCGGCCTCCTGGCCGAGCCGCCAGACCTGCTCGACCACGCCGGCGGTGTCGGCCACCGGGGTGGTGTTGGCCATCGCGTGCACGGCGGTGAAGCCGCCCATCGCGGCGGCCCGGGTGCCGGTCAGCACGGTCTCGGCGTCCTCGCGGCCGGGCTCGCGCAGGTGGGTGTGCAGGTCGACCAGCCCGGGCAGGGCGATCAGCCCGGTGGCGTCGATCTCGATGTCCGCCTCGACCGTCAGGCCGGTGCCGATCTCCTTGATCACACCGTCGGCGAGGTGGAGGTCCTGCGGGGCGCCGTCCAGGATCCTGGCGTTGCGGATCAGGTAGCTGACCATGGTGCCGGTTCGCTCGCTGCTCTCGTTCACTGGGCGGTCTCCACGGAGTCGGTACGGGGGGTTTCGGCGGGCGCGTCGGCGAAGACGGCGCCGCCGAGCAGCAGGTAGAGGACGGCCATCCGGACGGAGACGCCGTTGGCGACCTGCTCGACCGCGGTGCAGCGCGGCGAGTCGGCGACCTCGGCGGTGATCTCCATGCCGCGGACCATCGGGCCGGGGTGCATCACGATGGCGTGGTCCGGCAGCTGGGCCATCCGGCGGCCGTTCATGCCGTAGCGACGGCTGTACTCGCGCTCGGTCGGGAAGAACGCGGCGTTCATCCGCTCGCGCTGCACCCGCAGCATCATCAGCGCGTCCGTCTTGGGCAGCACGCTGTCCAGGTCGTAGCTGATCTCGCAGGGCCAGTTCTCGACCCCGATCGGCAGCAGCGTGGGCGGGGCGACGAAGGTGACCTGCGCGCCGAGGGTGTTCAGCAGGTGGACGTTGGAGCGGGCGACCCGGCTGTGCAGGACGTCACCCACGATGGTCACCCGGCGGCCGGCCAGGTCGTGGCCGGCACCCGGGTTGAGGTGGCGGCGCATGGTGAAGGCGTCGAGCAGCGCCTGGGTGGGGTGCTCGTGGGTGCCGTCACCGGCGTTGATCACGCTGCCGTGCAGCCAGTCGGACTGGGCCAGCCGGGCCGGCGCGCCGGAGGCGTGGTGGCGGATGACCACCGCGTCGGCGCCCATCGCCTGGAGGGTCAGCGCGGTGTCCTTGAGGCTCTCGCCCTTGGAGACCGAGGAGCCCTTGGCGGAGAAGTTGATGACGTCGGCCGACAGGCGCTTCTCGGCGACCTCGAAGGAGGTCTTCGTCCGGGTGGAGTCCTCGAAGAAGAGGTTGACGACGGTGCGGCCGCGCAGCGTGGGCAGCTTCTTGACGGCCCGGCCGGAGAGCTGGGCCAGCTCCTCGGCGGTGTCCAGGATCAGCAGCGCGTCGTCGCGGCTGAGATCGGCGGCGGAGACGAGGTGGCGCTTCACGCGGGTTACTCCGGGAGGTGCGGTTCGGACGGCTTGGCTGCCATGGCCTGCGAGGAACGTGCGGTGAAGTCGCGGTCCCCGACCAGGACGGCGTCCACGCCGTCGCTGTCGGACAGGCGCACCTGCACGGCCTCGCGCAGCGAGGTGGGGAGGTTCTTGCCCACGTAGTCGGCGCGGATCGGCAGCTCGCGGTGGCCGCGGTCGACCAGGACGGCGAGCTGGACGGCGCGCGGGCGGCCGATGTCGTTCAGAGCGTCGAGCGCGGCACGGATGGTGCGGCCGGAGAAGAGCACGTCGTCGACCAGGATGACGAGCTTGCCGTCGATGCCGCCGGGCGGGATCTCGGTGTGCTCCAGGGCGCGGGCGGGCTTCAGCCGCAGGTCGTCCCGGTACATGGTGATGTCCAGGGTGCCCAGCGGGATCTCGCGCCCGGTGATCTGGGCCAGCCGGCCGTGCAGGCGGCGGGCGAGGTGGACGCCCCTGGTGTGGATGCCGAGCAGCACGACGTCCTCCGCGCCCTTGGCGCGCTCGACGATCTCGTGCGCTATCCGGGTGACGACCCGGGCGATGTCCGTGCCGTCCAGCACCTGGTGCGGCGGCCGGGGCGTCGGTTCGTGGTGTGCGGTCATGCCGAAGCGGACCTCCTTCCCCGCCTCACGGGACGGGCCTTAAAGGATGTCTGGGATGGCCCCCGCCGACGGGGCGCGGGCTCCGGTCATCCTACCAGCGCGCCGGATCGCAAACAGACGTCCATCATTCCGCTTCCCCGGGTTAACACTCCGGACGCGCCGACGATGCGGGCCATTCGCACGACTGCCCCATTCGGCTTGACGCAACTACCTTACTCTACGTAACCTCACAGTGAGTTACGAGACGGACGTCGGACCCACCGGTAACGACGTCGGCAATCGCCCGTGACCCACCACTGAACGCGAAGCAATCTCGTCCGGGGAGATCAATGTCCAGCGACTACGCGAAGCAACTCGGAGGCAAGCTCCGAGCGATCCGCACTCAGCAGGGGCTCTCCCTGCACGGTGTCGAGGAGAAGTCCCAGGGGCGCTGGAAGGCAGTCGTCGTCGGTTCGTACGAGCGTGGTGACCGTGCGGTCACCGTGCAGCGGCTGGCCGAACTGGCGGAGTTCTACGGCGTCCCGGTGCAGGAGCTGCTGCCCGGCGGCACGCCCGGCGGTGCGGCCGAGCCGCCGCCGCGCCTGGTCCTCGACCTGGAGAGACTGACCCAGGTCCCCTCCGAGAAGGCCGGCCCGCTGCAGCGCTACGCGGCGACCATCCAGAGCCAGCGCGGTGACTACAACGGCAAGGTGCTGTCGATCCGCCAGGACGACCTGCGTACCCTGGCCGTCATCTACGACCAGTCGCCGTCGATCCTCACCGAGCAGCTGATCTCGTGGGGCGTACTGAACCCCGACGCGCGCCGTGCGGTGCGCGAGGAGGACGCGAGCTGAGGCTCACCGCACCGGCTCCGGCCAGCGGATCCAGGCACGATCCAGCACTCGTTTCCGTAGTGCTGGCAAGCAGAAACGTCACGGCGCGGCTCCCCGGATCGGGGGCCGCGCCGCGGCGTGGGCACACCACCCCGGGGCGGCGCGGGCGTCAGCAGACCGTCCCCAGGCTGTAGCCGGGCTGCGCCGCCACGCCGTCCAGCCGGACCGGCCGGTCGGCCGGCGCCCACTCCTGCCCGCCGCTCGACCAGGCCCAGGAGGCCGGCAGGTACTCCCCGCAGGAGGCGGCCGTTCCCTGCGAGCCGTGCAGCACCGCGACGCCCGGCAGCTCCAGGGCCAGCCCGGTGCAGAGGACCGCGCAGACCAGCTCCAGGTCCTCGTCGTTGATCCGGACCACGCCGTCCTCCCACTGGAGCACCCGCGCCGCCGCGGTCAGCGCCCCGCCGGGTGCGTCCACCCGCAGGCGCAGCTCGTACACGCCGGCGCCCGCGCCGACCAGCATCCGCCGGAACACCTCGCCCCCGCGCTGGTAGGCGGCGTGTACCCAGGCGGCGTGCGCCTCGTCGGGCGCGCCCGCGCCCCCGCGCAGGCCCCCGTCGAGCAGCAGGTCGGCGTGGCAGAGCGTCAGCCCGTTCTCCCGGGCGCGCACCAGGCGCGGCACGAAGTCCCCGGCCAGCTCCTCGCCCTGGTACGCGAGCAGCTGGGTCTGCAGGGCCGGGTTGACCAGGTAGCGGTCGCGGGCGGCGGGCTCGGCCGGGTCCAGCCCGTGCAGCACGCAGAACTCCTCGAAGTCCTGCGGGTGGAACATCCGGGCCCGGACGGTGTCGAACCGCTCCAGCGCCTCGGCCAGCAGCTCGGCGGTGTCGGCCAGGTAGCGCTCGTGGTCGGGGGCGTCGGAGATCCCCCAGGCACGGGCCCGGGCGAAGTCGGCGGCGTTGGTGAGCACCCCGATGACGAACGCCTGCTCGGCGCCCTCGGCCCGCCGCGGCCGGTGCGACGCCCGTACCGCGGGCCGCGAGCCGCCGGCGGTGCAGTCGGAGTTGCGGCGGGCACGCCCCAGGTGACTCATGCGCCCACCTCGCAGCGCTCGGCAGGGGCATTCGCCCACACGCGCCTGTCGACTGTTCGCTCGCTGCGCTCGCTCACGGGATGGCTCCTGGCTTCGGCGGTCGGGTCATCGTTGACGGTCAGCGGCGGGCTCGCCGCTGACCGTCTTCCTCCCCATCCGCGCGCGCCGCACACGTACGGCGTGTCACAGGAATGTAACCACCGGTAATAGCACTGCTGCCGGACCTACCGCGGCACCCGGGCCAGCTGACGGGACTGCGCGACCAGCCGGCCGGACTCGTCCCAGATCTCCGCGTCCTCCTCGAAGTAGCCCCCGGCCAGGTTGCGGGTCGCGTGGGTGACCCGCAGCCAGCCGGGCACGGGCTTGGCGCGCAGGTGGACGGTCAGCTCGATGGTGGGCGCCCAGCCCGGCAGGCCGAGGTCGAAGGTGACCGGCGGCAGCGCGTCGGCGACCAGCAGGAGCAGCAGCGGGTCGGGCTCGCGGCCGTCGGCGAGCCGGAACCAGCCCTGGATCCGCCCGTTGCCGGAGGGCTGTCCGAGCGCCCAGCCGACGGTGGCCGGGTCCAGCCGCAGGTCGAACCGCTCCAACAGGGCCGCCTGGGCGATCAGCTCCTTGGGCGCGTGTTCGACGCCGATGCACTGGTCCGGCGGCGGCAGCTGCGGCGGCTGCGCGCTGGTGCGCACCTCGCCGTCGGCGTCGGCGAGGTCGCCGTGGCCGGCCACCACGCGCAGCCGCTCGACGCCGTCCTGGCTGAGCGAGGCGGTGCCGGTGGACAGGCCGCGGCCGGTGCGCAGCACCTCGGTGCGGACGGTGGCCGGGCCGGGAACGGAGGCGGACAGGTAGTAACCACTGATCGACACCGGGTCCGGGTGGATGCCGTGCTCCAGCGACAGCGCGTGTCCGGCCACCGCGAGCAGCAGTCCACCGTTCACCCCGCCGCCGATCTGCCAGCCGGCACCGAGCTCGGCCTCGTAGCGGCCGGCCTCCTCGGGGTGCCTGGTCAGGGCGATGCCCTGGTCGAACTCGCTGCGGATCGCCGTGGTCATGTGGGGACCTGCCTTCACGCGTGGCTCCGGACGTCAAGTTACTGACGAGTAGTCCCTCACCTTACGCCGCCCGGGTGAAACGCGGAACGGCCGCCGGACACCTGTTCGGGTCCGACGGCCGTCCACGGGGCCGACCTGCTACCGGCGGATGCTCGGCTTCAGTTCGAGGAAACGGGCGAGCATGCCGTTGACGAAGGCCGGAGAGTCGTCCGTGGAGAACTCCTTGGCGATCTCGACGGCCTCGTCCAGGACGACGGCGTCCGGGACGCCGTCCTCCCAGATCAGCTCGTACGCACCGAGCCGCAGGACGTTGCGGTCCACGATCGGCATCCGGTCGAGCGTCCAGCCCACGGCGTACTGCTCGATCAGGTCGTCGATGCGGCGGGCGTGCTGGACGTACCCCTCGATGAGCTCCATGGTGTACTCACCGACCTGCGGGGTGCCCTCGTCGGGCTTGGGCTCGCGGGCGCGGGCCACCCAGTCGGCGAGGACCTGCTGCGGGTCTACCCCGCGGTGGTCGGCCTCGAAGAGGATCTGGAAGGCCCGGGTCCGGGCCTTGCTGCGTGCGGCCGACACGGACTTACTTCACCCGGCCGAGGTAGCTGCCATCGCGGGTGTCGACCTTGACCTTGTCGCCGGTGACGACGAACAGCGGGACCTGGATCTCGGCACCGGTCTCCAGGGTGGCCGGCTTGGTGCCACCGGTGGAGCGGTCGCCCTGGACGCCCGGCTCGGTCTCGGAGATGACCAGCTCGACGGCGGCCGGGAGCTCGATGTACAGGACCGAGCCCTCGTTCTGCGCGACCAGGGCCTCGAAGCCCTCCAGCAGGTACTTGGCGGCGTCGCCGACGACGGCCGGCTCGATGGTCAGCTGGTCGTAGGTGTCCATGTCCATGAACACGAAGTTCTCGCCGTCCTTGTACGAGAACTGCATGCCGCGCTTGTCGACGTTGGCGGTCTCGACCTTGGTGCCCGCGTTGAAGGTCTTGTCGACGACCTTGCCGGTCAGGACCTCCTTGAGCTTGGTACGCACGAAGGCCGGGCCCTTGCCGGGCTTGACGTGCTGGAACTCGACGACGGACCAGAGCTTGCCGCCCTCCAGCTTGAGGACCATGCCGTTCTTGAGATCGTTCGTGGAAGCCACGGGCGCACTTACTCCTGGATATAGCTGTCAAGGAACCAAGGGGTTGCGTCCTGCCGCCGACGGCCGCCGGGAGGCCGCGGTCACAGGGCGAGGAGCTCCTTGGTGGTGATGGTGAGCAGCTCGGGCCCGCCCTCTTCGAGGGGGCGCACGACGAGCGTGTCCTCGATCCGGACCCCGCCCTTGCCCGGGAGGTGGACCCCTGGGCCGACGGTGACCGGTACGCGGCTGTCCAGTTTACCCATGTCCGACGGGCCGAGGCGCGGCGCCTCCCGGATCTCCAGCCCGATGCCGTGGCCCACCGGGCGCGGGGACGCCTCGGTGTGGCCGGCCGCCTCCAGGACCTGCCGGGCCGCCCGGTCGGGTACGCACTGCTCCACCCCTGGTCCGAGCGCCTCCCGCCCTGCCCGCTGGGCCCGGAAGACCAGCCGGTGCAGCTCCACCTGCCAGGGCGCGGGGGTGGCGCCGATCACGAAGGTGCGGGCGGTGGAGACGCCGTAGCCGCGGTACTGGGCGCCCATCACCACGGTCAGGAAGTCGCCCTCCTCCACCCGGCGGTCGGTCGGCTGGTGGGCGGCCTGGCCGGAGTGGCTGCCGGTGCCGACCGAGACCGGGAAGGCCGCCCGGTCGGCGCCGTGGTCGATCATCCGGCGCTCCAGTTCCATCGCCAGGTGCCGCTCGGTGCGGCCGACCAGGATCGACTCCAGCAGCTCGCCGAGCGCCTGGTCGGCGATCTCGGCGGCGATCCGCAGGTCGGCGATCTCGCGCTCGTCCTTGATCACCCGCAGCCGCTCGACCGTCTGCCCGAGGTCCACCAGCCGGGCCCCCTCGGACCGGCCCCCCACCGCCCGGTGCCGGCTGACGGTCAGGTCGTGCTCCTCCACCGCCAGGCCCGACACCCCGGCCCGTACGGCGGCGGCCGCGGCGGCCAGCGCGGTGTCCGAACCGGCCGCCACCGGCATCCGGGTGACGTCCGGAGCGATCAGGTGCTCCCCGGAGTCGTCCGGCGGCAGGTCGTCCGGCAGTGCGAGCAGTGCCCGTTCCCTGGTCAGCAGCAGGCTCGCCCCGCAGGGCGCGCAGCCCGTCAGGTACCGCACGTTCGCCGCACGGGTGATCAGCGCCGCGTCGGCCCCGGCCGCACTGCAGTGCTCCCTCACCCGCTCCCGCCGCCCCGCGTACGCATCCGCCATGCGTCGAGCCTACGAACCCCCGGCCCGAACCGCCCGCCGAGCACCCCCGACAGAACCCCCGGTGCCCCTTGCACGCCCCCTGCGCGACCGCGCCGTCACTCTCGGACACGCGCCGTGACCCCCGCTCCCCCACGCGCCGCACACCGAGGGCTCCCCGCCCCTCGGCGGCACCCATCCCTCACCGTCCGTCATCACTCGTTCACCGCTCGTCCGGGTCGAGCAGGCCCCGCCGCGGCGCGGGATCGCGCCACCGAAGCCGGGCGCGACCGGTGGGCCGACAGTGGGCGGACACGGGCGCTCCCCGGCGCCCGGGAATGGGCCGGGCCGGGCTCGCGTTGGACCCTGCGAAAACGACTTCCATTTCGGTGTACGGTCCCGGCCCGACGCCCGGGACCCGAAACCCCGGACCCCAGGAGGACGCCCCATGGCCCGCAGCGAACTGCGCCCGGTGATCAAGCTCCGCTCCACCGCCGGCACCGGCTTCACGTACGTGACCCGCAAGAACCGCCGCAACGACCCGGACCGGATGGTCCTGCGCAAGTACGACCCGGCGGCCGGCCGGCACGTCGACTTCCGCGAGGAGCGCTGACCCCGCACACACGAACGGCGCCTCCCCGGGCTCGGGGAGGCGCCGTTCCGTCCGCTCGACGGCTCAGCGCGGCGGCGGGACGGAGACCACCATGGTCAGCCGCAGCACCCGCTCCCCCGCGTTGCGGTAGACGTGCGCGTACGAGGCGTCGAAGGAGACCGTGCCGCCGGCCGGCACCGGATGGTCCGTACCGTCGTGGACCAGGGTCAGCTCGCCCTCGTCGACCCGGACGATCTCCACCGTCCCGGCCGGGTGCGGCTCGGAGGAGTACTCCTCGCCCGGCTCCATCCGCCACTCCCAGAGCTCCAGCGGCCCGGGCGCCTCGATCCCGTGCAGCAGGGTGCCGGTCCCGCCGGACGGCCCGGTCCACAGCGGCACGACCTGGTCACCGGGCACGATCCGGACGTCCGGGCCCTTCTCGTAGTCGAGCAGCGTGGCGATCGAGACGCCGAGCGCGTCGCCGAGCCGGACCACGGTGGCCACGCTCGGGTTGGTACGGCCCTGCTCGATCTGGACGATCATGCCGCGGCTCACCCCCGAGCGGGCGGCGAGGGCGTCCAGGGTGTGGCCGCGCTCGGTGCGCAGCCGCTTGAGGTTGTGGGCGAGCGCCCGGGAGACGAGGTCGGGGTCCGGCACGCGGGAGTCCTCCGGTGTCCACTGGCTGGAACAGTACAAAATATTCTTCGGAAAGTTCAGTTCATTGCACTACGCTGCCGTCTCGGCAACGAGTCCATCCGACTGTACTTCGGAGTACATTGTGCTGTCCTCGATCTGCGGAGCCTCGCGGTGACCGCCCTGCTCGCCCTCGCCGCCGGCCTGCTCTGGGGCGTCGCCGACTTCGGCGGCGGCGCGCTCGCCCGACGACTGCCCGCACTCACCGCGACCGGGCTCGCCGACGTCGCCGCCAACGGGGTCTACGCGATGGCCTCGCACCGCGGCTCGGCCGCCGTGGCCGCCGTTCTCTCCTCGCTCTACCCGGTCGTCACCGCACTGATGGCGCGCGGGGTGTTCAAGGAGCGGCTGCGCCCGGTCCAGGCGGTCGGCGCCGGGCTCGCCGTCGCGGGCACGCTGCTGCTCGCGGCCACCTGAGTCACGAGTTCCCGGGCGTCCAGCGCTGCTCGACCCGGGCCAGCTTCCAGTACCCGATCGCGATCGCCCAGACCACCACGAACAGCCCGGCGATGGCGTAGCCGACGTTGTCCAGCGAGATGTCCGCGATGAACCCGGTGACCGGGTCGGTCAGACCGAGCTTCTCGTGCAGCACCCCGACCAGCTCGATGGTGCCGATGATGAAGGCCACCGCGATCGACAGACCGGTGATGGTCAGGTTGTAGTACACCTTCCGGACCGGATTGGCGAAGGCCCACTGGTACGCGAAGTTCATGAACGTCCCGTCCAGGGTGTCGAACAGGCTCATCCCGGCGGCGAACAGCAGCGGCAGGCAGGCGATCGCGTACCAGGGCAGGCCGGAGGCCGCACCCGAGCCGGCCATCACCATCAGGGTGACCTCGGTCGCGGTGTCGAAGCCCAGGCCCAGCACCATGCCCACCGGGAACATCTGCCCGGGCCGGGTGATCGAACGGGTCGCCCGGTTCAGCACCCGGGCCATGAAGCCGCGCGAGTCGAGGTGCGCCTCCAGCTCCTTCTCGTCGAACCGCCCGGCCCGCATCGCCCGGAACACCTTGAGGATGCCGAGCAGCGCCGCCAGGTTGAGTGCGCCGATCAGGTAGAGGAACGCGCCGGAGGCCGTCGTACCGACCATCCCGAGCCACTTGTGGGTGGTCGACTCGTCGTCCATCAGCGTGTTCGCCAACTGCGCGCCGCCCGCCACCAGGGCGGCCATCAGCACCACCATCGAGGAGTGTCCGAGGGCGAACCAGAAGCCCACCGAGACCGGCCGCTTGCCGTCCGCCATCAGCTTGCGGGTGGTGTTGTCGATCACCGCGATGTGGTCGGCGTCGAAGGCGTGCCGCATGCCGAGGGTGTACGCGGTGATACCCAGGCCCACCCCGAAGACCTGGGTGCCGACCGCGTACTTCTCGGGTGCGACCAGGAAGATCAGCGTCCCGAAGGCCACCACGTGCATGGCCAGGATCACCACCATCAACCCGGCCGTACGGACGGTGTCCTCGCGCCGCCATCTGAAGGTGGGCAGGACGGAAGGGGCCGCCTTCGCCCCGGCGGCAACGGTTTCGGGCAGGGTCATCTGCGGATCACGCTCCAGCACCTCGTGGAAAACCTCGTGAGATGCCGTGGCCGGTCTCCTGGCTTACGGGACGCCCGTACCCGCCTTCCCAGGCGCGCGAGGCGCCCAGTGGCTCCGTGGGTACGGACGACGTTCCTCCGCAGGCGGAGGAACGACCCGATCACAGTGGCGAGGGCCGCTCCGGGCTGGGACCCCTGAGGGTCCGTCACCGGTCTTCCCGAGCACCACGGCGGGCTACACCGTAGGGGCCGGGCCCGACCCGTGCAAGGCTGCGCACCTGCGCAGGTGTCCAGGATCACAGCGGAGCGCCTGCAAGAATGTCCGCATGCATCTCGTACCGGCCGACCGCGCGGGCCACCGCACCATCGACGGGCACCGGGTCTGCGAGGCCATCGCCGCGATCGGCGACCCCGCGCACGTCCGGTCCTGGGCCGAGCGGTTCTCCCTGCTCGCCGACCCCGGGCGGCTCGCCCTGCTGCTCGCCCTCCACCGGGCCGGCCCGCTCGCCGTCACCGACCTCGCGGTCGCCACCGGTATGCGCGACCCCGCCGTCTCCCAGGCCCTGCGGCTGCTCCGCACGGCAGGCGTGGTCACCGGCGACCGGGACGGACGAGTGGTGCGCTACCGGCTCGTGGACGAGGCCATGCGCCCCCTCCTGGACGAGTGCGCCGCCGCCGAGCACCACGAACCCAGCGCGGCCGCGGGCTGACTCCTTCCCGCGCCGGCCCGGGAAGGGTGCGGCGCGCCGGAGGCGGCCCCTGCCAGTACGATCATGGTGTGCCGTCCCACCCCCACGCCTGGCCCGCCGACCGCTGGAACACCGACCCGGTCAAGGCCCGCGTGCTGGCGGTCGCCCGCACCCTCACCTCCGCCACCCGGGTCCTGGACGTCCTCTCCCTGCTGAGCCCGCACGGCATCGACCTCTACTTCACCGTCAACCCCGGTTCCGCCTTCGCCGACCGCGCCCTGGACGAGTACCTCCACGGCCTGCCCGGCTTCACCGTGCTGGACTGGGAGGACGCCGTCCGTCGCCACTTCGACCTGGCCGTCGCCTGCGCCGTCCACTCCTCCATGCACCGTCTGGACGCCCGCCTCGTCGTCCTCCCGCACGGCGCCGGCTACAACCGCCTGGTCACCGAGTCCACCGGCGACACGATCAGCGCCGCCGGCCTGTCCCGCAACGAACTCACCCACCACGGACGGGTGTTCGTGGACGTCCTCGGCCTCTCCCACCCCGAACAGCTGGACCGGCTGCGGGTCTCCTGCCCCGAGGCGCTCGACGTCGCCAAGGTGGTCGGCGACCCGTGCTTCGACCGGATGCTCGGTAGCCGGCGCTCCCGTGACGGCTACCGCGCCGCGCTCGGCGCCACCGGCGGCCGACGGCTCGTCGTCGTCAGCTCCACCTGGAGCGAGCACTCGTTATTCGGCCGCCGTCCCGACCTGCCCCAGCGGCTGGTCCGCCAACTGCCCGCCGACGAGTACACGGTGGCCGTCGTCCTGCACCCCAACGTGTGGAGCCGCCACGACCCCGCGGCGCTGCTCGACGACGCCCGCCGGATGGGCCTGCGCCTGATCCCGCCCCACCAGGGCTGGCAGGCCGCACTCGTCGCCGCCGACTGCGTGATCGGCGACCACGGCTCGGTCACCGTCTACGGCGCCGCCCTGGACCACCGCACCATGCTCGTCGCCACCGGCGCCGCCGAACTCGACCCGCGCTCCCCCAGCTACGCCTTCGGCCAGGCCGCACCCGTCCTCGACCCGGACGGGGACCTCGCCGCCCAACTCGAACTGGTCCTGGCCCGGGACCCGGCCGATCTGAGCGACATCACCGGCCGATCGCTCGCCCACCGCGGCGAGTCCGCCCGGCTGCTGCGCCCGCTGCTCTACTCCTTCCTGGAGGGACTGGACGAACCCCGGGACGAACCGGCCCTTCTGCCCTACCCCAGGCCCGTTCCATGCCCCGCGGCCACCGAGGGGCCCACCGCGTACGACGTCGAGGGCACGAGCGGGGGCACGGACGTCAGCCTCCGGCGCTACCCCTTCGACCCGAACGACCACACCCCGCGCGGCTTCCACGCCCTGACCGACGAACACCCGGGCGACGCCCTGCGCTACACCGCCGAGGTCCTCGCCCGCACCGCGGTGCACGCCGAACGCCCCGCCACCCGCTGGCTCGCCGACACCATCGCCGAACTCCCCGGCCTCGCCGTCGCGGTGGCCGCCCTCGGCCCGGCCCGCCACCTGCTCCGGCTGCGCACCGGCCTGCTGCTGGAGGCCCGCGCCGAACCGGACTGGGGCTGCCCCGACCCCGGCATCGACCCGCTGCTGCTCGGCTCCGCCGTGGCCTGCTGGCTCGCCGACGGCGGCGACCCGGCCGGCCTGCCCGAGCACGGGCTCACCGTCCGCACCGGCCGGCACCACACCCGGGTGTCCTTCCGGACGGGGCCCTAACCCGCCAGTTGCCGCAGCCGCTCGCGGCTGCGCTCGGCCAGCCCCGCGTCGTCCAGCTCCTCGGCGAGGGCGAGGAGCAGGGTGTGCGCCTGCGCCTCCTTCGCGTACTGGCTCCGCCTCTCGGCCTGCCGGGCACAGTCCTGCGCGTGAGCGACGGCGAGATCCAGCTGCCCGAGCGCCCGGTGGGCCCGGGCGCGGACCAGCGGCAGCTTCATCAGCATGTCGTCGTCCCCGGTGGCCACGGCCCGCCCGGTGGCCCCGGTCAGCACGGTCAGCGCCTCCTCGGCGCGCCCGTCGGCGATCAGCGCCTGCGCCAGGTTGTAGCTCTGGACGATCTCGCCGTGGTCGTCGCCCCGGTTCTCCGCCAGGGCCAGCGTGAACCGCTCCACCGCGTCGCCCGGGCGGCCGTCGGCCAGGCAGAGCAGGCCGTCGGTCTCGTAGAGCACCCCGACCACCTGACGGTCGGTCACCAGCGGCACCTGCTCCGTGGCGAGCGCCAACTGCTCGGCGGCGAGCCGGTACTCCTTGCGCTCGTAATGGGCGCGGGCGAGCTGGTTGCGCATCCGGACCACGGCGTCCGGCCGGTTGTCCCACTGGGCCGACTCGATGCCGAGCCGGTGGGTCGCGATCCAGTCCTGGTAGAGCTTCCGGCCGTGGTAGAGCAGCCAGAGCGACTCGCAGAGCCGCCACACCTCGCCGTGCCACCCCTGCGCGGCCGCCTCCTCCACCACCGCACGGAAGTTGGCGCGTTCGGCGTACAGCCACTCCAGGGCCGCGGTCCCGGAGGGGAAGCCGGGCAGGTCGTCACCGCTCCGGTCCTGCAGACGGAGCCGCTTCCCGGCCAGCGCGCGGTCGGCGACCGACGCCCGGCCCCGGTAGTACGCGACCACACCGGCGAGGAGTTCCCCGCGGTCGGACAGCTCCCGCGTCCGACCGTAGGCGTGCAGCCGCACCACGTCGTGGGCCCGGAAGCGGTTCTCGCGGTCGTCGTCGTCCACCACCTCGTCCAGCAGGTGGACGCCACGCAGCTCCTTGATCGCCCGCTCGGCCCGCTCGACGCCGACCGCACGTGCCAGTTCGGCGGACACGAAGGGACCGGGGTGCACCCCGATCAGGTGGTAGAGCGCCCGCCCCTGTGCCGACAGCCGCTCGTAGACCAGGTCGTACGTCGCGCCGAGATCGTTCTCCTCGTCCTCCAGCACCGCCAACCCGCCCTCCCGGTCGTGCAGTTCGGCCACCACCCGGCCGACCGGCAGGCTGTCCCGGTCCAGCAGCTGGCTCCCGACCGCGTTCAGCGCGAGCGGCAGCCCGCCGCACAGCTCGACCAGTTCCGCCAGTTCCCCGTCGGTGCCCCGCCCGGAGCCCACCCAGCCGCGCACCAGTTCGGCGCCCGCCGTCGCGCTCAGCGGCCCGAGTCGGCGCACCTGCGCGCCGTCCGTCCGCAGCGCGGGCAACCGCCGCCGGCTCGCGACCACCACCAGCCCGCTGGACGGGAGCAGTGCGCGGACCTCCGCGGCGTGCTCGACGTTGTCCAGGAAGAACAGGCACCGGCGCTCGGCGGTGGCGGTGCGGAAGGCTGTGAACCGCTCGGCCTCCACCGCCGGCGGCTCGGTGCCGAGGGCCCGGAGGAAGCCGGCCAGCAGCTCGGGGAGGTCCACCCCGCCCTGGTGCCGGTAGGCCTCCAGGTCGGCGTAGAGGTCCCCGCCCGGGAAGTGCTCCCGGTGGTCCTCGGTGAACTTGGCGATCAGCTCGGTCTTCCCGACCCCGCCGAGGCCGGTGAACACCACGACCCCGAGTCCGCCCTCCTCGACCCGACCCAAGGCCTCCGCGAGCGCGGCGAGTTCCGGCTCCCGGTTGACGAAGGGACCATGCGGAGGCCGGATCTGATGCGGCCTCGGCAGCGGCTCCCGCTCGTGGAAGTGCACCGACCCGATGTCCCGGGCCTGCACCACGTGGCCGCCCACCGTGGCACCTGACACGGTGTTGGCCACCTCGTGCCGTTCCATCCGCCTGCTCCCTCCGGCCGGTCGGCCCCAGCCTACGGGCTGGGCACCCGGCCGGAGGGGCCCTCGGGTGTCACCGGGGGGTGATCTCGCCCATCTCCGCCCAGCCGTCCAGGCCGGGGATCTCGGTCGAAACGATCCGCGGCTTGGCGGCCACCGCGTACGACAGTTCCTCCATGGCCTTGGCGAAGTGCGCGGACTCCACGTGCTCCTTGCCCGCGTCGCCGTCGCGGAACGCCTCGACCAGGACGAACTCGTTGGGGTCGTCGACGCTGCGGGACCACTCGAAGAAGAGGTTGCCGGGCTCGCGGCGGGTGGCCTGGGTGAACTCGTCGACCAGGCTCAGCCACTCGTCGGCGCGCTCGGGGCGGACCGGGAACTTGACCGTAATGAAGATCATGGGACTTCCTTTCGCTCCACGTTCACACGTGGCAGTGCGGACAGTGGCACGCGGCTCGGCGCGCACGACGTCCATCGTCGCAGGTCAGAGGGCTGCCTACGACACGGGGCCGGGCCCCGCTCACACCGCCTGGCAGGTCGGGCACCAGAAGAGGTTGCGGGCGGCGTGCTCCTCCGTCCGCACCTCGGTGCCGCAGACCAGGCAGGGCATGGCGGCCCGCCGGTAGACGTACACCTCGCCGCCGTGGTCGTCGACCCGGGGCGGGCGGCCCATCGCCTCGGGGGTGTGCTCGGGACGGACGGTGTCGATCCGGCCGGCGGTGACGCCCTCGCGCATCAGGGCGACGAGGTCGGCCCAGATCACGTCCCACTCCCGGCGGGTGAGGTCGCGCCCGGCCCGGTGCGGGTCGATACCGTGGCGGAACAGCACCTCGGCCCGGTAGACGTTGCCCACCCCGGCCAGCACCTTCTGGTCCATCAGCAGCGCGGCGACGGTCGTCCGGCTGCCCGATATCCGGCGCCAGGCGGCCTCCGGGTCGGCGTCGGCGCGCAGCGGGTCGGGGCCCAGCCGGGCGGCGACGGCGGCCTTCTGGTCCTCGGTGACGAGCGCGCAGGTGTTGGGGCCGCGCAGGTCGGCGTAGCCGTCCGCGTTCTCCAGCCGCAGCCGGACCAGCCCGACCGGCGCGGGCGCCGGGCCGGTGCCGAAGGTGAAGCCGCCGTAGAGGCCGAGGTGGACGTGCACCCAGGCACCCTCCTCGAAGCCGAGGAAGAGGTGCTTGCCGGTGGCCTCCGCACCGCTGAGCAGCTGCCCGTCGATCACCTTGGCCTCGTCGGCGAACCGGCCCTGCGGGCTGGAGACCCGCACCGGGCGGCCACCGAAGGCCTTCCGGTTCTCGGCGGCGAGGCGGTGGATGATGTGGCCTTCGGGCACGGGCGTCAGCTCCTCCGGGCGCTTCGACTGGACCTGTCCATCATCGCAGCCGGCTCCGACAGCTCCGCGACGCCGCAGGTCAGCGGACCGGAATGCCCATCAGCCGGGCCAGGATGACGCGGTCCAGCTCGGCGGCCGTCCCGGCGACGTCCAGGTAGGAGTTGTCGATGATCGGCAGCCCGGAGTTGTACCAGCCGGCCATCCGTCCGTGGATGCGGGCCACCTCCTCGTCCCCGAGGCGGCGGTTGCCGCTGCGCCGGGCGTTGCGGCGCAGCACCGAGTCCAGGCTGGGCAGCAGCACGACCGGGATCATGCCGGGGCCGATGTGCCGCTTCCAGCCGCCGAGGCCGATCGCCGGGCGGTCCGGGAAGACGGCGTCGTCGATGATGCAGGAGATGCCGTTGGCCAGGTAGTTGCGGCAGGCGAAGCCGCAGGTGCGGCGGGCCAGCCGGTACTGCGCCTCGGCGGAGTTGTTCCAGCCGGCCTGCGGGTTGGCGAAGCCGGACTGCACCCACTCGCGGACGTCGTCCAGGCTGATGTGCGCGGTCGGGGTGGGCCGCCGCTCGGCCCAGTGGCGGGCGACGGTGGTCTTGCCGGCCCCGGCCGGTCCGATCAGCAGGACGGCGATCGGCCCGGTGGGCGCGTGGTGCTGCGGCGGGTGGGTGGGCAGTTGGACGGGCGCGCCGGACGGCAGCACGAAGTGCCCGGTGC
>NZ_JAHSQD010000419.1 GCF_020103755.1 Streptomyces sp. LS1784 | reverse complement strand
GGCGACCAGCAGTCTTGGCGGACTACCTGATCAACGTGGCCCCGTTGCCCGCGTTCCAACGTGATGCCGAACTCCCTTGTCGTCAGCCCGAATCCGTTAACTACCTGGTCTTGGGGGGAGCCCCCGACCTTGCCGGACAGCCGATCCTGCACATACTGCCGCAACTCGTCGTGCTCGACGAGCTTGCACGGTTTGGGACGGCGGGCCTGCCGGTCGCAGTGCCACTGTGCGACCGAGGCCCGGTAGTCCAGGCGCCCGCCACGGGTGGCCGCGTTGCGCCGCAACTCACGCGAGACCGTCGAGGGCGCCCGCCCCAGATGGCGGGCGATCTCCCGTACCCCGCATTCCCGGGCGCGTAGCAGCGCGATCTCCTCGCGCTCGGCGAACGACAAGTAGCGCCCTGACGGCTCCTCAAGAATGATCGGTGGCATGCCGCCACCTTCACGGAACCAGCGTGTCCCCAGCACCGGCGACACGCCGACCGCGACGGCGGCATCCTCGCTGGTCAGGCCCTTCGCAACGAACCGCCAGAACCGCTGCCGCTCGGCCCGCCGACTGATCGGAGGCCGACCCGGCGACCGCAATGGCGGACGACCCGCCTTCAGCGCTGCACGCGCCCGTCCCTGAGCCACAACACCCTCCTCGATCGAGGTGTTGCGACGATCAGTTGAATCCGCCGACGCAAAGGAGATACGGCGAACGCGACACCGGACGGTACGGCTTCGCGCCGCTGCTGACACCACGGCCGAACTTCACAGGTGGGTGCGGGCGCAGCGGGCTGGGTGGGCCGCAGAACGGGACACGAGTGCAAGCCGGGCATACACCCCGTCTGAGCCCCGCCGCCCCGGGCCCGGGGCGGCGGGGCGGCGGGGCTCAGACCGACTGGAGTTCGAGGTCGAGGTCGATCGCGCACCCGTCGCGGGCCGCCCGGGTGTCGGGATGGTCGGCGCCCAGGCGGCGAGTGAGGCCGTCGAGGGCGTGGGCGTGGTGTTCGGCGGCCTCGACCGGTCGGCCAAGGCCGCGCAGAGTGCGTGCGAGGTTGGCGGCACAGGCCAGTGCGTCCGGGTGCTGCATGCCGTAGCGGGCACCCAGGTCGGCCAGGGCCCGCTGCAGGAGGGGCAGCGCCGCGCCATGGCGGCCGGTGTCGGCGTAGGCGTTGGCGAGGTTGATCACCGCCTTGAGGGTGAACGGATGCGTCGGGCCCACGCATCGGCCCAGCGCCTCCACCGCCGCCTTGCCGCGCACGATGGCAGCCTGGGCGTCACCGCTGGTCCTCAGGTAGAGGGCGAGGTTGGCGGTACAGGCGAGGGTGAACGGGTGGTCGGCGCCGAGCAGCCGCTCGTACGTGGCGTGGATCTGGACGGTCAGGTCCCAGGCGAGGCCGTGGTCGCCGGCAGCGCTGTGGTCCGCGGCCAGGTTGGCCGCGCAGATCAGAGCGTCCGGTGTGTCTGCGCCGTAGCGTTCCCGGTAGCGCTCGTAGACGGTGGCGTTCTTCGTACGGGCCTCCTCCAGCCGGCCTGCCCGGCGCAGCGAGACGGCCAGCGAGGTGTCGTTGCGCAGCCGCTCCGGCAGGTCGGGGTCGAGGACTTTGGCGAAGCCGACGGTGACCTCGCTCAGCAGGGCGATCGAGGCCGGAAAGTAGCCGAGGTCGCGCAGGTCGCGGGCGAGGCAGTACTTCGTTGAGAGGGTGGCCGGGTGCCGCAGGCCCAGCACGGCCTCTCGTCGTTGCAGGGTCTCCTGGTCCAGGTCGCGGGCGGCCTGGCTGTCCCCGACCAGCCGGTAGTCGATCGCCAGGTTGTTGGCCATGGCCAGGGTGCGCGGGTTGTCGGCGCCGAACAGTGTGGTGAGGCGGGCGTAGGTGTCGAGGTCGAGCGCGAGCGCGGGCTGGAAGCGGCCCAGGCCCCGTAAGTCGGCGGCCAGTGACCCGGCGGTCATCAGGGCGTCCGGGTGGTGTTCGCCGAGGGTGGTCCGCTGGCGTTCCAGGACGTCCTCGTCCAGCGTCAGCGCTTCGGTGTAACGCCCCAGTGAGCGCCGGATGTTGGCATGGTGGAAGCGTAGCCGCAGGTTCTGTGGGTCGTCCGGGCCGAGTTTGTCGGTCCATACCGGGATGAGGGTTTCGCTCAGGCGGTCGGCGCTGTGCAGTTCAGCGCGCTTCCACAGGTAGCGGACGCGGTCGATGAGCAGTTGCCGGGGCTGTGGGGCGTCGCATCGGTGGGTGGCGCAGGCGGTCAGGTGCGGCCAGATCTCCTCCAGCGCGGGCCAGCTGGCCGGATTGTCGATGTCGTGGTCGGCAGGGCGCGCGGCGGCCAGGATGAGGTGGACGTCGTGGGCGGCCCCGCGCTGCTCCTCTGCGGTCATTGTGCTGCGGATGACCGCCTGGACGAGCCGGTGCAGTTGGATGCCGGTGCTGTCGACCCGGGCGAGGGAGTAGCGTCCGATCTTCTTGATAGCTACGCCGAGGTTGATCTGGGCGGCTGGTCCGTCGGCCCGCGCTCCGTAGAGCGCGTGGAGTATCTGCTCGTTGTCGTAGACGAGCCGGGTGGAGATGGGCTCGGGGGCGAAGAACGCGCACAACTGCAGCAGGCGGGCGGCCGCGGGGGCCTCGGCGCGCAGCCGGGTGATCGAGACGTTCCAGGCGGCTGCCACCGTGGAGGGGTAGTCCACCGGTCGGCCCATCGAGAGGACCTGGGCGGCCGCGCTGCGTAGTTGGGTCAGGTAGGAGTCGACGGGCATGCCGGTGGCGTCCAGCCAGGCGGCGGCCACCTCGATCGCCAGGGGGAGGTCGCCGAGTTCGTGGGCCACCGCGTCGGCGTTCGGTTCGGTCAGGCCCGCGACGCGGCGGCACAGGTGCTCGATGCTCTCGCGGCGGGTGAAGACGTCCACGGCGAGGGCCTCGGCCACCCGGTTCCACTCCGGGTTGCGGGAGGTGACCAGGATGTGGCCCGAGCCTCCCGGCAGGAACGGGAGGATCTCGGCGGGGTCGTCGGCGTTGTCGAAGATCAGCAGCCAGCGGGCGGCCGGGGTGCCCCGCCGCAGGGCGGTCAGGGCGGAGTTGGCGGCCTCGGCGACCGAGTCGCCGACCGGCAGGCCGAGTTCGCGTGCCAGGTCGGCGAGCGTGGGGCCGATCAGCTCGGGCTGTTCGGCGTCGATCCACCAGACCAGGTCGTACTCGGCTGCGAACCGGTGCGCGTACTCCAACGCGATCTGTGTCTTGCCGATCCCGCCGAGGCCGTAGAGGGTCTGGGAGCTGGGCAGGACGGCCGCCATTCCGCCGCCGAGCTGCCGGTGCAGGTGTTCCAGGACCGTGCTGCGGCCGGTGAACGACGGGTGGCGGGGCGGGGCCTTGAAATGGGCCGGGCCTGTGCCGGGGTAGCGCAGGCCGGTGAGGTCGGGTGGTCGCGGTGCGCCGCCGAGTGCGGCGAACAGGGCGGCGGCGGCCTGCTCGGGGCGGTGGCCGGTCAGCTCGACGGTCGGGCCCGAGGGGTGGGAGGCCGGCGGCGACGCGGCGTCGATGCGTGCCGTCACCAGGGCGTGCTCGACGGGGTCGGCACAGCGCGGCGAGCGTAGGTAGGCGGTGGACAGCAGCACGATCGTGCGGTCCGCGTCGGCTTCCTCGCAAAGTGGGCCGAGTCCTGCCGCGGTCAGGACGGCCTCGATCCACCGGGCCCAGACCTTGTCCTCCGGGGCGTGACGCAGGGCGATGCCGGTGGCCGGGGCCGGTGGGCCGCACAGCGGGCAGGGCACGGGCTGGCGCAGCCGTACGGATCCGCGGTGCAGGCCGTACGGGTGTGGTGGCGGGCCGGAGCTGGCCTCGATCAGCTGGTCGGCGGCGGCGCACAGCTCGCCCGGTCGGCCGCCTGCCGCGTCGGCGGCCGCGGTCAGTTCGGACTCCGGGGCGCCGAGGTCGTGGACGGCGAGGCGGTCGGCCAGGTAGCCGACGGACTCCCACGTGGTGAAGTGGCGCACGGGGAGCATCGCGCGCCGTCGGGTGCGCAGTTGCTGGTCCGTACTGCGGGTGGTCACCACGAGTTCGCTCCTGGGGGCCGGGTCCGGCCACAGGTCATGGAGGTCTCTGCGGTCGGCCAACGCGTCCAGGACCAGCAGCCACCGGCGGTTCGTGGTGTGCAGCCACGCGAGGAAGGCGGCTGCGGCGTCGGGTCCTTGGGCCAGCCCGAGGTGAGCGGCCGCCCGGGCGTAACTGTCCCGTACGGCGGCCCGGCTCGATGCGTCGGTCCACAGGAGCAGGTCCACGGTGCCTTCCCGTAGGGCGGACTGGGCGCGGTGGGCGGCGGCCTGGGTCTTGCCGGTGCCTTGCGGTCCGCTCAGTACCGTGGCGGTGCCCGTGCGCAGGGCGCGGTCGACGGAGGGGCGGTGGTGGTAGCAGTCCGCGACCGTGGGGACGGTGCCGATCTGCATCGGCCAGGTGAGGGCCGGTGGGGCGGTGGGACTGTGGACGTGGATGTCGCCGCGGACGCTCCCGGCCACCACGCCGCCGGAGTTGACGAGGTCGTGCTGGCTGCGCACGCCGGTCCGCGGACCGGCGGGGCCGTGCTCGGCTCCGGGGACGGTCAGCGCGGGTCCGTTCCCGGCGGGGTAGGGCGGTCGGGTGCGCCGATGGTGACCGAGCCGCTGAAGTCCCGGCCGATCGCACCGCCCTGGTTGTCGATGTCCCGGCCGGCTGTGACTCCACTGTTGTCGGCGTGGACCTGGGGAGCGGGGTCGGCGGGGGCGGGGGCCAGCAGGGCGCGCAGTTGCTCGGCGGCCTGGGCCTGTTCGGCCGGATCCAGCCCTTCCAGGAAGTCGGCCAGCCGGGTCTGCCAGGTGTGTTCCTGTCGCTGTGCAAGGGCTGCCCGTTCCTGCGGGGCTGCGGCTTCCAGTTCCTCCCTGGTCCGGTCGAGGCGTGCCTGGGCGAGGCGTTCGTCCTCGGTCCGCCCGCGGCCTAGCAGGCGGGCGATCCGTTCCCGGGTGGCCGCCCACACGTCCGTTCCGGCGGCCTGGACGATCCCGGTGCCCCCGGCCGCGGCCAGTGCGCTCAACGCCTCCGACAGCATTCCTGGCTACCCCCTGTGCCTCGGTGGTGCTCCCTGCAGAACTGACTTACATTCAACTCCAATGGTTCCATCGAAAGAAGACCGCCGTCCCGCGGCCGTCCGCGCCGCGACCGTGTCCCGGCGGGCATCCCGCTCGCCGGCATCTACCTGCACGCGCTGTCCGGGCTGGACGAGCGCGGTGCCGACCTGCCGGATATCTTCGGCCTGCAGCACCGGTTGCGACAGGTCTCAGCCGGTGCTGGCACAGGTCCGGCCCGTGCGGGGTCGGCCCGATGCGTCACACACGGCTCCGGTTGCGTGCTACCGCTCGTAGACCATCTCGGGGAAGCGCGGCGACGGGCCGTCTAGGAGGTGGTCGTCGTGGCCGCGCAGCCAGCGGTCGAAGAACGACGCGACGTAGCTGCGGGTGGCCAGCTCGGCGCGGTCGGGGCGGACGTCGCCGACGTCGCGGGTCAGGTCCTCCGGGCTGATCGCGCCCTGCCGAGCCAGCTGCGGGAGCAGGGACTGGGCGTCGGTGTAGGAGCCGTGGCGGGAACCGGTGAGGGTCACGTCGGCGTGCCAGCCGGTGCTGTGCTGCCACAGGGCGTTCCAGCCGGGCTGTTGGTGGTAGCTGCCGGAGTCGGGGTCCTGGGTGCCCATGAGCAGGAAGGGCCGGGTCAGGCCGTCCTCGGCGACGCTGGGCAGGAAGACGCCGGTCCTCCCGTCCGGGCGGGAGAAGTGCAGCTGGCCGTCGAGGTTGACGCCGGCCTTGAGGCGCGGATCGTCGTGCATGGTCTGCAGGGCCGTGGAGCCGCCCCCGGAGTGGCCGACCATGCCGATCCGGTCGAGGTCGAGGGAGGCGGCGAGGCCGGTGGCGGGGGCGCCGGACAGGAGGTGGTGTCGCGGTCGGGGCCGCGTGGCCGGGGTTTCAGGGGCGAATCGGGGCCCGGACGGCCGGGGCATGGCGGGCGGTGGACAACGCCGCGTCCGGCGTCGGGCGTTCGCGGGGCGCTTGCGCGGGGCCTTGCGGTGGGTTCGTGGCGGGCGTCCCGGTGCCCAGTCCCACGCGTGGGACTGGGCACGGTGTTCCGGGTCGAGGGTTACCGGCGGGTTTTGCCCCGGGGCGAACCGGCCGGAGGGCACTGGGTGGTCGGCTCAGGCGAGGCGCTTGAGCAGGGCTTTGCGGGTGGGTTCGTGGTCGCGGGCCAGGCGCAGCAGTTCGCGGATGGCCTCGGACTTGTCCAGGCGGGTGCGGCGGGCGTCGTAGCGCAGGGCCAGGAGCCAGCGGTCGATCTCGCTGGCTTCTTCGGGATCGACGCGCACGGTCAGGGCGACGGCGTCGGCGGCGGCCGGGGCGGGGCGCCGGCCGCCGCGTGGGTGGGGGGTCGGTTCTGTGTCGGTCGTGGCCGGTCTGCGGGTGTCGGGCAGACCGATCAGTGTTGCGGCTTCCCTGAGTCGGTCCTGAATCCCCATGCCCGCCCTTTCGGCCCGTATTCGTGACGCTTTGCCCCCTCCAGGCTACCCACAGTGACACATATGGGCTAGGTGTGCCGTCTCATGAGGTTGGTGCCGCCGTAGCGATCAAGCGATTAGTCGTCGGTCGGCGGCCTCTTTCGGTGACTGGCGGTACCGGGGAGGTGGTGGGCCTGGCGGGGGGCGCCCCCGACCCGAGCCGGTGGTCGGCTGCTCGGACGCCTGTAAGCAAGCGGCCTACCGCAAGCGTGCCGCCGCGGCCCGGCTGGAATCTTGGACGGCGAGCTGGTGGTGATGCGCGCCGGCGTCCCGTCGTTCGCCGGCCTGCAGGGCCGTATTCACCGCACTCGCCCGGCGGCGGTGCAGGCCGGGGCGGTGGCCGCACCCACTCTGTACGTCGCGTTCGACCTGTGAGCGGTCGCTGCTCGCCGAACCGTACGCGCGGCGGCGAGCCGGGTTGCAGGGCTCTCGGGTGGACGGTACGCGCTGGATCCCATTGCTCGTGGCGCGCACCGTCTTCGGTGTCGGTCGCTTCGGTCGCTGCCGTCCCATGGGGCTGGTCAGCGGTTGGGGTACTTCTTCGCGTGGTGCAGGCGGATGTACCAGTACGGGTCGTCGAGCCTGCCGGCGGCAGCGCGGCGGCGGTCGCGGTTGGTGGGCAGGGGAAGAATGATCGGCGGGCGGCCGTTGGCGTGGCGTTTGTCGT
>NZ_JAHSQD010000418.1 GCF_020103755.1 Streptomyces sp. LS1784 | reverse complement strand
TCGGCCCCGCCCCGACCCAGCCGACCACCCCCGGCCAGGCCGCCATCCTCGGCATCACCTGCGGGCTGGTCCTGCACGGCAGGGTCGGGCACGCCTCCCTGGTGGTCGAGCCGACCGGGCCGGTCGGCCGCCCCGGCAGCACCTCGGGCGAGGACGAGTTCCTGGACCTGCTCCAGGACGCCGGCTTCCAGCCCGTCACCCACCTGGACGAGACCCCGGATCAGCTGCCCGGCTGGTCCGTCCTGGTCGCGATGGGCAAGCTGCACGCGATCCTCCAGCCCGCCGCGGCCGGCGGCAGCACCGGTTGGTGGCAGGCGCACCAGCCACTCCAGGTCACCGACGCCTGGCGGATGGCCGCGAGCCAGCTCTCCGAGGTGACGATGTACGCCGTACCGGCCGGCATGGTCGGCCGCCAGCCCCGCGAGGACCTGCTGCGCCAGGCACTGGAACGGGCGGTGGCGCTGGGCCAGGTGGTGGCCGCCTCCCTCCCGCTCGCCGGCACCTGATCCGTCTCCGCGCCCCGACCCGCCGGAAGGCTGCCTCCCACCCCCACGGCCGCCTTCCGGCGGGCGTGTGCCCACCACACCCCGGCGTGCAGCCCGGACCACACCCCGGCGCACCTGCCCCTCCGCGCTCCGGCGCGTCGACGCACCCGCACCCCCATATCCCGCATCCCCCGCCCCTCTCGCTCGTTGGCCCCTACGTGTACAGCTACGACGTCTCCGCGTCCCCCGGCCGGTCCGCCACCGCCTCGCGCTCGATCCCGGGCATGCGCCCGTCGTACGACGCCGAGCATCCGCACTCCACCACGCCGATCTACGACGAGCTGTACTCCGAGTTCCGGCGCCTCTTCCGCGCCCTGCCCGGCGACCGCTCGGGCGAGGAGGGCCTGAAGTTCACGGGCTTCGCGGTCCGCGACGGCTACCCGCTGCTCGGCGAGCAGCGTACGTACCCGCCCCAGCAGCAGGCCTTCCACACCCTCGCGGGCCAGGCGCCGGGTCTCCCCCAGTTCGTGCCGGGCCCCCAGCACCACGGCTCGGGCGCCACCGGTGGCCGGCAGCACGGCCACACCGGTGCTCAGCAACACGGCCACGCCGGCGGCCACACCGGCACCCACGTGACCGCCGACACTCACGCCGGCACCCACGCCGGCAGTCACACCGCCGACAGCCATAACACCGGAAGCCACGCCGGCGGTCACACCGGCAGTCACACCACCGGTCACCACCGCGGCCACTCCGCCGGCCACCCCGAGCCCGCCGCTCCCACCAACGACGGCCCCGGCCACACCAACGCGACCCCCGACCCGGCCCAACCCGCCGCCCCGGCCGCCCAGTTCACCAACGGTCAGGGCTGGATCGCGGCCGGCTACCTGGGCGCGGCCCCGCACCCGATGCCGGTCCCCGCGCCCGCACCTCCGGCACCGCCCGCACCCTCCCCGGTGATGGGTACGGCCACCGGTCTCACCGCCGCCCCGTCCACCGGCGGCCGCCACCGCCAGATGCTCTCCCTGCCCCCGGGCTCCAGCGCCGACCACCGCTGACCCCGCGACCACCACCCCGAGCACGAAACCCGGCCCACGCCCCGCCGAGCAGAAAACCCGGCCCACGCCCCAAAGACGCCGGAGGGCCCCGCCACGATGGTGGCGGGGCCCTCCGGCTGTCGGTCGGCGGACCGACCACTCCTGTCTACTTCTTCTTGCGCTTCTCCCGGACCCGCACCGAGATCGAGATCGGCGTCCCCACGAACCCGAACTCCTCGCGCAGTCGGCGCTCGATGAAGCGCCGGTAACCGGCCTCCAGGAAGCCCGAGGCGAACAGCACGAAGCGCGGCGGGCGGATGCCCGCCTGGGTGCCGAACAGGATGCGCGGCTGCTTGCCGCCCCGGATCGGGTGCGGGTGGGCCGCGACCAGCTCACCGAGGAAGGCGTTCAGACGCGCGGTCGGGATGCGGGTCTCCCAGCCCTCCAGCGCGGTCTCGATCGCCGGGACGAGCTTCTCCATGTGCCGGCCGGTCTTGGCCGAGACGTTGACCCGCGGGGCCCACTGCACCTGGACGAGGTCGCGCTCGATCTCGCGCTCCAGGTAGTAGCGGCGTTCCTCGTCCAGCTGGTCCCACTTGTTGTAGGCGATGACGACGGCGCGCCCGGCCTCGACGGCCATCGAGATGATCCGGGTGTCCTGCTCGGCGAGGGTCTCGCTGGCGTCGATCAGGACGACCGCGACCTCGGCCTTCTCCAGCGCGGCGGCGGTGCGCAGCGAGGCGTAGAAGTCGGCGCCGGCGGTCAGGTGGACCCGGCGGCGGATACCGGCGGTGTCCACGAACTTCCAGGTCTTGCCGCCGAGCTCGATCATCTCGTCGACCGGGTCGCGGGTGGTGCCGGCCAGCTCGTTGACGACCACGCGCTCCTCGCCGGCCACCTTGTTCAGCAGGCTGGACTTGCCGACGTTGGGCCGGCCGATCAGCGCGATGCGGCGCGGGCCGCCGGGGGCGGCGTCGCCGAAGGTCTGCGGCGGGGCCTCGGGCAGCGCGTCCATGACGGCGTCCAGCAGGTCGCCCGAACCGCGGCCGTGCAGCGCGGAGACCGGGTACGGCTCGCCGAGGCCGAGCGACCACAGGTAGGCGGCCTCGGCCTCGGTGGACGGGCCGTCGACCTTGTTGGCGCACAGGACGGTCGGCTTGCCGGCCCGGCGGATGATCTTGATCAGGGCCTCGTCGGTGTCGGTGGCGCCGACAGTGGCGTCCACCACGAACAGCACCGCGTCGGCCTGCTCGATGCCCAGCTCGGCCTGGGCCGCCACCATGGCGTCGATGCCGAGGACGTCGATCTCCCAGCCACCGGTGTCGACCACCTTGAAGCGGCGGCCGTTCCAGCTGGCCTCGTAGGTGACCCGGTCGCGGGTGACGCCCGGCTTGTCCTCGACGACGGCCTCGCGGCGGCCGATGATGCGGTTCACCAGAGTCGACTTGCCGACATTCGGGCGGCCGACCACGGCGAGCACCGGCAGTCGGACGTGCTCGGCGCCGTCCACGGCGTCGAGGCCGTCGAGGTCGAAGCCCTCCTCGGCGGCAAGTGCCATGAACTCGGCGTAGTCGGCGGCGTCCAGCTCACCGTGGTCGGTGGCGGAGTGCTCTGCGGTCATGTTCGTCTGTTCCGTTTCCCGGCACGGCCCTTCCCAGGGGCGTGCCGTGCGTACCTGCCCCGCTCGGGGCAGCGCGATGGTTGGCTCCGCGGCACCTCGACGGCCCGCGGTTCACTCGTTGGTCGGCCCGAGGGTGGTCGGGCCGGTCCTGATCGGACCGACGGCAGCCGGTCAGACCGCGGACAGTCCGGCCCGTTCCTCCACCAGCCCGGCGATCCGGTCGATCACCTGCTCCAGGGTGAGGTCGCTGGTGTCCACCCGGACCGCGTCCGCGGCCTGGGTCAGCGGGGCCGTCTTCCGGGAGGAGTCGGCGGCGTCGCGGCGGGCGAGGTCGGCGGCCATCGCGGTGATGGTCGCCTCGTCCACGCCCTTGGCGCGCAGCTCGGCCGCACGGCGCGCGGCCCGGGCCTCCTCGGAGGCGGTCAGGAAGACCTTGACGGTGGCGTCCGGGAACACCACGGTCCCCATGTCCCGGCCCTCGGCGACGATGCCGCGCTCGGCGACCTCGGCGCAGCCGCGCTGGAGCTCCACCAGCCGGGACCGCACGGCCGGCACCGCGGACACGGCGCTGACCTTGGCGGTCACCTCGGGGCCGCGGATCGGGCCGGACACGTCCTGGCCGTCCACCGTGATGGTGGGGCCGTCGGCGTCGGTGCCCGAGACGATCACCGGCTTGCCGCACGCGACGGCCACCGCCTCCGGGTCGTCGACATCGACCTCGTTGACCAGCATCCACCAGGTCATCGCCCGGTACATGGCACCGGTGTCCAGGAAGCTCAGGCCCAGCCGGGCGGCAACCGCCCGCGAGACGGTCGACTTGCCGGAGCCGGAGGGCCCGTCGATGGCGACGACGACCGGGGCGTGCGCTCGGTCGGCAGTGTCCACGGGCGAACCTCTCTCTGAGCATGGGAGCCGGAGCCTGGGCAGGCGGGCGGCCGGGGATTGTCTCCCTCAAGGTTAATGGACCGCCGCCGTGACCCGTTCCGCCGCCGTCCGAGCCCGACCGGTCGCCCCAGAATAGTCGATCCCAACCAGTCGACCCTGAGCATCCGATCCCGAGCAGTCAGCCCCGAGCAGTCAGCCCCGAGCAGTCGGCACTGACCAGTCGGCACCGACCACCAGGCCCGGCCCAGCACCCAGCCCCGTCACGCCCCGTCACACCCCGCCCCGCCGCTATTCCACCGCCTCCAGCACCGCCGTCCCCAGCCGCGGCCGCAGGTACTCCCCGTCCCGTTCGACCCCGAGCACCCGGCCGACCAGCACCATCGGCACCTCCCGCCCGAGCACCTCCCACACGAACGGCACCCTCGACAGGTGCGACGGGAAGTCGTTCACCTCGAACGCCTCCTGGTGGTACTCGCGGCCCGCCGCCTCCCGCCAGTCGAAGGAGCGCCGCAGCCTGGGCCCGTCCGGCGTCTGGGTGTGGGCGAGGAAGGCGGTGAGCCAGCCGGTCACCCGGGGCCCGCCGGACATCGAGCGCCACTTGAACAGCGAGCGCCAGAACTCCTCGTCCACCGGCCCGCCGGCCGCCGTCGCGGCGATCTCGTCCACCACCGGCCGCAGCTGCGCGAACCACGGCGCCAGCCAGCCGAAGTGCCGCGCCAGCGCGCCCACCCCGGCCGCCAGCCGCGCCCAGTCCCCGACCGTGCCCTCCAGCCGCACCCTCGGGATGCCGCAGCGGGTCTCCCAGCGGAAGTCGTAGTACGGGCTGACCACGTCCATCAGCGCCACCAGTGCCGAGGAGGCGTCGTCCGGCGTCGTGGTGGAGAAGTCCGGTCGGAACAGGTCCACCAGCTCCGCGCCGACGGCCGCCGCGAGCGGCTCCCGCACCAGCCGGACCGAGCGGGACCAGTCCGGCTCCGACCGGTCCACCGACGGCCCCGCCAGGCTGTCGTCCCGCACCACGATCGGGGCCCGGCCCTCGCCGGCCGCACCGAACAGTGCCCGGTAGCGCGGCGGGTACATCCGTACGTGCACCGCGACCTCGTACACCACCGCGTACCAGAGCACGTCCGGGGACAGGCTCAGCGGCAGGTGCTCGGCGAAGGCGGCGTGAGCGGCCCGCAGCAGCAGGCTGAAGGTCGGCTCCGGCTCGGCGCACTCCGGGTACGGCGGTACGGGCCGGGGCCGCTCGCACATCGTCTCGACGCTGCGGTGGCGGATCAGGTACCGCCCGCCCAGCACCGCCCGCAGGAACCGCTCGTTCCCGAGGTCCACCAGGTCTCCGGCGGACCCGTGCCCGGTCTCCCCCAGCGGCACGTCGACGATCACACCAATCCCCTCCCCGGAACGCCCCTCCAAGGAACGCCCCGCCGGAAACCGCCCGCTCGCCGACAGCCGCTCGCTCTCCCCGGCCGCCCGCAGCGCGGCCTCAGTCCCGGACGCTCCAGCCGCTCGCCCGCAGCGCCTTGGTCAGCCGCTTCACCGCCGCCGGCGCCACCGACAGCTGCACGAAGCCGACCTGCTGCCCGGTCGAGTGCTCGATGACGACGTCCTCGATGTTGACCCCGGAGTCGCCGACCTCACCGAACAGCCGGCCCAGCTCGCCCGGCTGGTCGCCCAGCACGACCGCCACGGTCTCGTACCGGGTGGGCGGCGCACCGTGCTTGCCCGGGATGCGGGCCTGGCCGGTGTTGCCGCGCCGCATGACCGCCTCGATCCCGGCCGCGCCGGCCCGGCGCTCGCTCTCCTCGGCGGCCGCCATGGCGCGCAGCGCGGTGACGGTCTCGCCGAGGTCGCGGGCCACCCCCTCCAGGACGTCGGCGACGGCGCCCGCGTTGGCGGAGAGGATGTCGACCCACATACCGGGGTTGGAGGCGGCGATCCTGGTGACGTCGCGCACGCCCTGGCCGGAGAGCCTTATGGCGGTCTCGTCGGCGTTCTCCAGCCGGGCCGCGACCAGCGAGGAGACCAGCTGCGGGGCGTGCGAGACCAGGGCGACCGCCCGGTCGTGCTCGGCGGCGTCCATCACGATCGGCACCGCGCCGCAGAGCGCGACCAGCTCCAGCGCGGCGTTGAGCGTCTCGGTGTTGGTGTCGCCGGTCGGGGTGAGCACCCAGGGGCGGCCCTCGAAGATGTCCGCGCGGGCGGCCAGCGGGCCGGATCGCTCACGGCCGGCCATCGGGTGACTACCGATGTAGTGGACGGTGTCACAGCCGAGCTCGGCGATCTCACTGCCCGGGCCGGCCTTCACGCTGGCGACGTCGGTGTACCAGTGCGCCAGGTTGCGGCGCTGGCAGTCGGCGAGCACCTTGCCGACCAGCGCGGGCGGGACGGCGATGATCGCCAGGTCCACCGGGCCGTCGACCGGGTCGGTGATGCCCGCGCCGAGCGACTCGGCGGTGCGGGCCGCGTCCGGGTCGGCGTCCTCCAGATAGACGGTCAGTCCGCGAGCGGTCAGCGCGAGCGCGGCGGAGGTGCCGATCAGTCCGGTGCCGACGACGACGGCAGTGCGCATGGCGGGTCGCTCTCCTCATCACGATTCTCGACAGGTGCCGGGACCGTCCGGGAGCACCCGCGCCCCATCCTCCCTCATCCACCCCGGCGAAGTCCCCACCCGCCGCCCGGCAACCGGAACGGCGGACCCGGCAGCTACCGGCGCCGGCAACCGCGACGGGCCCGCCCCCGTCCCACACAGTGCACACGCCGTACCCGGAAATCCTGCGACGCCCGCCCCGGAGCCGGGCAGACTGGCCGACCGGGGCAGGGCGCGGGCAGCACGGAGAAACCGGACCACGGCAGGACAGCACGACAGCGGACCGAGCAGGCGCGCGGCCGAGCCGGAGACCCGCGCGGCACGACGAACGCCACGCAACAGGCGCCACACAACGGGCGCTGCACAACGGGCGACACGCGAACGAAGGGGTTGCGCATGGACGATCAGCACAGCGGCCGGAGCGGGCAGTCGAAACCGCCGGCCGTACCGGCCCACCCGTCGGTCCTGGACTCCGTCGTGGTGTACGCCGAGGGCGCGGTGTGCCGCCGCCGGGCCACCGTCCCGGTCCCGCCCGGCGGACGGCTCCGGCTGACCGGCCTGCCCGCCGCCCTGGACGGCCGCTCGCTGCGCGCCC
>NZ_JAHSQD010000417.1 GCF_020103755.1 Streptomyces sp. LS1784 | reverse complement strand
GGCGACGGGGCACCGCCCTGCTGCGGCGCGGCCGGCGACGGCCCGGCTGCGGGCTGGGCCGCGCTGGGTTGGGCCTTGGTCGGCCACGGTTCGGCCGTGGAGCGCTTGACCGGCGGGCTGCCCTGGGCCGGACCCGGGGTGCCGATCACCTTGCCGCCGTTCGGGACGTCCAGGAAGGCCATCCCGCCGGCCGGGACCATGCCCAGCTCGGCGGCGCGCCTGGCCAGCGCGTCCGGGGCCGAGCTCTGGTCGATCTCGTGCTGGAGGCTCTGCTGCTCGTCGGTCGCCACGGTGGTCTGCTTCTGCAGTCGGGAGAGCTCGAAGGAGCCCTCGTTGAGCGCGGTGTTCAGTGCGAGCAGGCCGAGCAGCCCGGCCGCCAGCAGCACCACGACGAGCACCGCGAACGGTGTGCGCCCCCGGACCGGACGCTTGCCCGGCCGGACCGTGATCCGCGCCCTGCCCTGCCCGGGGAGTCCTCCCCGCCCCGCCCGGACCTCACCGGCCACCGGCCCCACTGCCTTCCTCCGCCCTTCGGACCCTGCCGGGCCGGTTCGTCAGCCCCGCTTGCTTCGGTCCCTGATCCTCTCCGCCACCCGCAGCCGTACGGGCGCGGCGCGCCGGTTCTCCTCGATCTCCTCCTCGGTGGCCAGCTCGGCACCGCGAGTGATCAGTTTGAGCCAGGGCTGGTGCTCCTCCGGGATGAACGGCAGGCCCGGCGGGGCGGTGCTGGTCGCGCCGGCGGCGAAGTACTGCTTCACCAGCCGGTCTTCCAGCGACTGGTAGGACATCACCACGATCCGGCCGCCGACCGCGAGGACGTCCAGCGCCCCGGGGATCGCCCGGTCCAGGACCTCCAGCTCGCCGTTGACCTCGATCCGCAGTGCCTGGAACGTCCGCTTGGCCGGGTTCCCGCCGGTCCGACGGGTCGCCGCCGGGATGGCGTTGCGCACCAACTCGACCAGACGCGCGCTGTTGGTGAACGGTTCCTTCTCCCGCTCCCGCAGGATCACCGAGGCGATCTTCCCGGCGAACCGCTCCTCGCCGTACACCTTGAGGATCCGGGCCAGGTCGCCGTGGCTGTAGGTGTTCAGCACCTCTGCCGCGCTGATCCCCCGGGTCTGGTCCATCCGCATGTCCAGCGGCGCGTCCTGCGCGTACGCGAAGCCGCGCTCCGCCTCGTCCAGCTGCATCGAGGAGACGCCGAGGTCGAACAGGACGCCGTCCACCTTCTCGATGCCCAGGCGCTCCAGCACCTCGGGGATCTCGTCGTAGACGGCGTGCACCAGGGTGGCCCGGTCGCCGAACGGGGCCAGCCGTTCGCCGGAGAGCTTCAGCGCCTGCGGGTCGCGGTCCACCGCGATCAGCCGCACCTCCGGGAACTGGGTCAGCAGCGCCTCGCTGTGCCCGCCGAGACCGAGGGTGGCGTCCACCACGACGGCTCCGGGGCGCGAGATCGCGGGGGCCAGCGCGTCCATGCACCGCTGGAGCATCACCGGAACGTGCTTGGGGCCCGGTTCGTTGGTGGTCATGCGCGGTGGCGCCCTTCCTCGGTGCGGAGCAGCCCGACGTCCGGGAGCTGCGACCATTCTCGCCCACCGCGCCCCGGCACGACGAAGCGGCCCGTGGTCCCCGCCCGCTCAAGGGGAAGGTCGTGACCGCCCGGCACCGGGGAAGGTGCGCCAGGTGGGCACGGAGCGGGTGGAGGCCACGGACCGCGTCGACCGGGCCGCACCGGCCGGGAAGGCCCCGTTGACGGGCCCCGGCGGGTGTGCTCCACTGCGCCGCAAACTCTATCGCGCGGGCCCTGCCCGTCAATGGTCCGCTCCGGCGCACCACCCGGGCGGCGGTACGGATCACCGCAGGTCGCGGCCGTCGGGGCGGCCCATCGGCGGCACGGATCGGGGGCCTTCGGCGGCGGGCGCGCGCCCCCTCCCCACCACGCGTGCGGGCCACTCCGGGACCAGCCCGGACAAACCTTCCCGTTGTGGCTATGCACTCGATCACAGCGCCCTGTTCTGTAGCTCCTCGCCCCACCGCGCGGGCCCGATCGGCACTAACGTCGCCACCATGACAGTGACACCCGACCGGCCCTCGCCGAACGCCGCTGCCGCCCCTGCCAGACCCACCGTCATCGACCGCTTCGTCACGGCCAACCGCACCTATGCGGTGACCTTCCAGGACGGCGGCATGGACGCCCGCCCGGTGCAGAAGATCGCCGTGGTGGCCTGCATGGACGCCCGCCTGGACCTGTTCGCGGCGCTCGGCCTCGAACTCGGCGACGCGCACGTCATCCGCAACGCCGGCGGCGTCGTCACCGACGACACCATCCGGTCCCTGACCATCAGCCAGCGCGCCCTCGGCACCCGCTCGATCGCGCTGATCCACCACACCGGCTGCGGCCTGCTCGGGCTCACCGAGGACTTCCGCCGCGAGCTGGAGCTGGAGGTCGGCCAGCGCCCGCAGTGGGCGGTGGAGGCCTTCGTCGACCTGGACGGCGATGTCCGCCAGTCCATGCAGCGCGTCCGCACCTCTCCGTTCCTGCTGCACACCGACGACGTCCGCGGCTTCGTCTTCGACGTCCACACCGGACTGCTGCGCGAGATCGACTGAGCGACCGACCCGGCCCCGCCGAGCCGTCGGGTCCCGAGTGCCCGGAGGCGAGCCGGCGCGTCCCGGCCGTCCGGGCACTCGGGTACCGCCGAATGGTGACTTCCGGCCATCGCGCGGGGGAGAATGCGCCTGCCGGTCGGACCCCGAACCACCTGGGGCGGCCAGGCCGCGGGCCGCCTTCCCGGCGCCGGATCCTCCTTCGGAACCGCCCCCGGGACGGCCGCGTCAAGCATGGGGTGGGGCCCGGCCTCGGGACGGGGCGGGCACAGGGTGCCAGGGAGCGTAAACGGGTGACGAGCTACAACGACCAGGCCGGACTCGGCAGTCCTGCGGGGGGCGGGCAGCAGAGGGCGAACGGCTACCAGCAGGTCGGGCTTCCCGAGCTCGCCGCGGTCGTCGACCGTGTCCGCGCCAACATCGAGAGCGTGATCGAGGGCAAGCCGGAGGCCGTCCGGATCGCCCTGACCGTCCTGCTCGCCGAGGGCCACCTGCTGCTGGAGGACGTGCCCGGCGTCGGCAAGACCATGCTGGCCAAGGCGCTCGCGCGCTCGCTCGACTGCACCGTGCGCCGCATCCAGTTCACGCCCGACCTGCTGCCCTCGGACGTCACCGGCACCAACATCTACGACCAGCAGCGGCACGACTTCGAGTTCCGCCCGGGCGCGATCTTCGCCCAGATCGTGGTCGGCGACGAGATCAACCGCGCCTCGCCCAAGACCCAGTCCGCGCTGCTGGAGTCGATGGAGGAGCGCCAGGTCACCATCGACGGCACCAGCTACGAGCTGCCCTCGCCGTTCATGGTCGTGGCCACCCAGAACCCGGTCGAGATGGAGGGCACCTACGCGCTGCCGGAGGCCCAGCGCGACCGCTTCATGGCCCGGATCTCGATCGGCTACCCCAGCCCCGAGGCCGAGCTCGCGATGCTGGACGTGCACGCCGGCGCCAGTCCCCTGGAGGACCTCCAGCCGGTCGCGCACGCCTCCGACATCCTCAAGCTGATCGACCTGGTCCGCGGCGTGCACATCGCCGACCCGGTCCGCCGCTACGCCGTCGACCTGGTCGGCGCCACCCGCACCAGCCCCGAGCTGCGCCTGGGCGCCTCGCCGCGCGCGACCCTGCACCTGGTCCGGGCCGCCCGCGCCGCCGCCGCGCTGGACGGGCGCGACTACGTCACCCCGGACGACATCCAGCGCCTCGCCGTCCCGGTCCTGGCGCACCGTCTGATGGCGACCGCCGAGAGCCAGCTCAGCCGCCGCACCTCCGAGCAGATCGTGGCCGACCTGGTCGCCCGGCTGCCGCTGCCGCGCCCGCAGGGCGGCCCGGCCGTCCGGAGGGGCTGAGGTGACCCAGTCCGACTCCGCATCAGGACTGCGGGCCGGGTTCCGCGGTCTCACCACCCGGGGGCGTTCCTTCCTCGCCGCCGGGGTCACCGCGGTGGTCTGTTCCTACCTGCTCGACCAGGACGCCCTGCGGCGCGTCGGCGTCCTGCTCGCCGCGCTGCCGCTGGTCGCCGTCGTGGTGGTCGCCAACACCCGCTACCGGGTGGCCAGCGGACGCCGGCTCAGCCCGCGCCGGGCGATCGCCGGCCAGGAGGCCCGGGTCCACCTGCGGGTCGACAACGTCTCCCGGGTGCCCACCGGGGTGCTGCTGCTGGAGGACAAGGTCCCGTACGTGCTCGGGCCGCGCCCGCGGTTCGTGCTGGACCGGGTCGAGCCGCGCGGCAACCGCGAGGTCTCCTACCGGGTCCGCTCCGACCTGCGCGGCCGCTACCCGCTCGGGCCGCTCCAGCTGCGGCTGTCCGACCCGTTCGGGATGTGCGAGGTGACCCGCGCCTTCACGGCCTCCGACGTCCTCACCGTCGTCCCCCAGGTCCAGGCGCTGCCCTCCGTACGGCTCAGCGGCGAGTGGATCGGCCAGGGCGAGAGCCACAGCCACACCCTGGCGCTGGCCGGCGACGACGACGTGATCCTGCGCGAGTACCGCCCCGGCGACGACCTGCGCCGGGTGCACTGGCGCTCCACCGCCCGGTACGGCGAGCTGATGATGCGCCGCGAGGAGCAACCGCAGCAGGCCCGGGCCACCATCGTGCTGGACACCCGGGAGATCGCCCACCGGGGCAGCGGCCCCGCCTCCTCCTTCGAGTGGGCGGTCAGCTGCGCCGCCTCCGTCGCCGTGCACCTGCTGGAGCGTGGCTACCGGACCCGGATGCTCACCGACACCGGTCAGTCCGTACCCGGCCCGGGCGCGGGCGGCAACCAGAGCAGCGCCGAGACCTCCGGACTGATCCTGGACGCCCTCGCCGTCGCCGACCTGTCCGACGGAGGCACCCTCTCCCGCGCCGAGGACCCGCTGCGCACCGGCGGCGAGGGCCTGCTGGTCGCCGTTCTCGGTGAGCTGGACGACACCCAGGCCACCCGGCTGGGCCGGCTGCGCAGCCGCACCGGCGGGGCGATCGCCTTCCTGCTGGACACCGGCACCTGGGCCGGCCTGCGGATGCTCGCCCCGGACACCGGCGGCGACGAGTTCCAGGCCCGGGTCCGGCAGCTGCGCGAGGCCGGCTGGACGGTGATCCCGGTACGCGCCGGGGACTCCGTACCGGACCTGTGGCGGGCCGCCGACGGCAGCAGGACGACCGCCCCCTACCGAGAAGAGGCCGGCGCGTGACCACCCGGGCCAAACTGACCGTGTACTCGGCGCTGGCCACCGCCCTGGCCTCGCTGTGCCTGATGCCGCTGCTCACCGCCAGCAGCTGGCTCACCCACGCCCTCCTGGTGATCGCCGTGATCGCCGCGGTCGGCGCGGGCCTGCGCCGCTCCCCGGTGTACCGCTGGACGGTGCCGGTCGGGCAGTTGCTGGTGCTGCTCCTGCTGATGCTGCTGGGCTTCGCCGGCGCCGGCGGGGTGCTGCCCGGGCCGTCCACGATGCGGGTCCTGGACCAGGTCTTCTCCTCCGGTCTGGACGACATACAGCAGTACGCCATCCCGGCGCCGCCCACCGCCGGGCTGCGGCTGATCCTGGTCTCGGCGGTCGGTCTGATCGCCGTCGCGGTGGACACCGTCGCGGTGACCTACCGGCGCTCGGCGCTGGCCGGGCTGCCGCTGCTGGCGCTGTACTCGGTCGGCAACGGCCTGGCCGAGGAGCACGGCAGCTGGGTCTGGTTCGCCGTCGCCGCGGCCGGCTACCTGCTGCTGCTCTTCGCCGAGGGCCAGGACCGGGTCTCCCGCTGGGGCCGCGTGTTCTACGGCGGCGCCCGCGGCTCCGTGGAGTCCGGCCGGGTCAACCCGGGCGGGCGGCAGGTCGGCGTGCTGGCCCTGGCCGTGGCACTGCTGCTGCCGGTGGTCCTGCCGAACTGGAGCTTCGGGCTGCTGCACTCCGGCTCCGGCGGATCGAACGGCAAGGGCGCCGGCGGGAGCCTGTCGACCAGTCTCGACCCGCTGGTCAGCCTGGAGGCCGCGATCTCCAAGCCCACCGACGCGGAGCTGCTCACCTACTCCCTGGACAGTCCGCTGGCCGACCAGATCTACCTGCGGACCGGCTCGCTCGACCAGTTCGACGGCACCAACTGGAAGCTCGGCAGCACCACGGTCAACGACCTCCCGACGACGCTGCCCTCGCCCGAGGGCCTGCGCAACGCCCAGGTCCCCCGGATCGAGGGCGATTTCGAGGTCAGCGACCGGCTGGAGGGGAGCTGGCTGCCGATGCCCTACCCGGCCGCGTCCGTCCAGGTCCCCAACCGCGGCGACTGGAAACTCGACCCGCTGACCCGCACCGTCCTGCCGGCCAACGACAAGGCGATCCGCGGCCTGCGCTACCACGTCAGCTCCCTGGACCTGCGGCCCACCGCCAACGAGCTGCGCCTCGCGCCCGCCGCGCCGCAGGACATCAGGGAGCACTACACCGCCGTCCCGTCCGACCTGCCGTCGGTGGTCGCCGAGCAGGCCAAGGCCGTCACCGCCGGCGCGCAGAACGACTACGACCGGGCGACGGCGCTGGTCAACTGGTTCACCGGGCCGGGCTTCAAGTACGACACCACGGTCAACGGCGGCACCGGCAGCAACGCCATCGCCGTCTTCCTGCGCGACCGCCGGGGCTTCTGCGTGCACTTCGCCTCCACCATGGCGGCGATGGCCCGGGTGCTGAAGATCCCGGCCCGGGTGGCCGTGGGCTTCACCCCCGGCGACAGCAAGGGCGGCAACGTCTACTCGGTGACCGGCCGGATGTACCACGCCTGGCCCGAGCTGTACTTCGCGGGCTACGGCTGGCTGCGCTTCGAGCCGACCCCGAGCCGCGGAGTCCCGACCCGCTACACCGAGGCGTCCAGCGCACCGACCACCGCGCCGACCCAGCAGGCCACCGCCGCCCCGCAGACCGCCCCGGCCGCCCCGGCGCCGACCTCCGGCTCGGACTGCACCGCCAAGCAGCGCCAGCTGGGCGAGTGCGGCACCGACGGCAAGGCCGTCACCAAGGCCGCCGACGAGTCCTGGCTGCTCTCCGGCCAGGTGCTCGGCACCCTGGCCGCGGTGCTCGCGCTGATCGCACTGCTGCTCGCCCCGATGATCTGGCGCGCCGCTGTGCGCCGCCGCAGGCTGGGCGGCGGCGGACGGCGCGGGCCCGGCGGGAGCGC
>NZ_JAHSQD010000416.1 GCF_020103755.1 Streptomyces sp. LS1784 | reverse complement strand
GCCTCGCGCGCACGCACCTCGCGTTCCAGCCGGGCCTGGTGGGTGCCGCCGGGCGCGGCGCCGTCGTGGGCGTCGTCGGCGGCGCGGCGGGCCCGTTCGCGTACGGCGTCCAGCCGGGCGTAGAGCCGGGTGAGGTGGGCCTGCTCGGTGCGCAGGGCCGTGGCGAGGGCGCCGCTGGAGTTCCGTGCGTCCGCTGGAGGTTCGCTCATCGATGTGGTATCCTTGCGGTGAGGAGGCTGTGGAGCGTCATCTGAAAGGCGCTCAATTGACCCAGCCTACCCCATCCGCCGACGCCCGGCGTGACCTCGGCTGTTACTCTTGCGAAGCGTGAGCGCGAAGCCCCAGATCCCCAATGTCCTGGCCTCCCGGTACGCCTCGGCGACCCTGGCCCAGCTGTGGTCCCCCGAGCACAAGGTGGTCCTTGAGCGCCACCTGTGGCTCGCCGTCCTGAAGGCCCAGCAGGACCTCGGCGTCGAGGTGCCGGCGAACGCCGTCGCCGACTACGAGCGAGTGATCGACCAGGTCGACCTCGGCTCGATCGCGGCCCGTGAGCGGGTCACCCGTCACGACGTGAAGGCCCGGATCGAGGAGTTCAGCGAGCTCGCCGGGCACGAGCAGATCCACAAGGGCATGACCTCCCGGGACCTGACCGAGAACGTCGAGCAGCTGCAGATCCGTCAGTCCCTCGAACACGTGCGGGACCGTACGGTGGCCGTGCTGGTGCGCCTGGCCAAGCTGGCCGCCCAGCACTCCGAGCTGGTCATGGCCGGCCGCTCGCACAACGTGGCCGCGCAGGCCACCACCCTGGGCAAGCGGTTCGCGTCGATCGCCGACGAGCTGCTGGTCGCCTTCCGCCGTCTGGAGGAGCTGATCGCCCGCTACCCGCTGCGCGGGATCAAGGGCCCGGTCGGCACCGCCCAGGACATGCTGGACCTGCTCGGCGGTGACACCGGGAAGCTGGCCGAGCTGGAGCGCCGGGTCGCCGGGCACCTCGGTTTCGACCACGTGCTGACCAGCGTCGGCCAGGTCTACCCGCGCTCGCTGGACTTCGAGGTGCTCACCGCCCTCGTCCAGCTGGCCGCCGCGCCGTCCAGCCTGGCCAAGACCATCCGCCTGATGGCCGGCCACGAGCTGGTCACGGAGGGCTTCAAGGAGGGCCAGGTCGGTTCCTCCGCGATGCCCCACAAGATGAACACCCGCTCCTGCGAGCGCGTCAACGGCCTGGCCGTCATCCTGCGCGGCTACGCCTCGATGACCGGCGAGCTGGCCGGTGACCAGTGGAACGAGGGCGACGTCTCCTGCTCGGTGGTGCGCCGGGTCGCGCTGCCGGACGCGTTCTTCGCCTTCGACGGCCTGCTGGAGACCTTCCTCACCGTCCTCGACGAGTTCGGCGCCTTCCCCGCCGTGATCGAGGCCGAGCTGGACCGCTACCTGCCGTTCCTCGCCACCACCAAGGTGCTGATGGGCGCGGTGCGCGCGGGCGTCGGCCGGGAGACCGGGCACGAGGTCATCAAGGAGCACGCCGTCGCCTCCGCGCTGGCGATGCGCGCGGGCGCCCGGGAGAACGAGCTGCTGGACCGGCTGGCCGCCGACGAGCGGATCCCGCTGGACCGGGCCGCGCTGGACGCGCTGCTGGCCGACCGGCTGTCCTTCACCGGTGCGGCCGGTGCCCAGGTCGCCGAGGTGGTCCGCCAGGTGGAGGCCGTCGCGGCCGCCTACCCGGAGGCCGCCAAGTACGCGCCGGCCGACATTCTCTGACGTCGGATCAGCTCTGAGCCGAGGGCCCTGCCGCCGGACCGGTGGCGGGGCCCTCGCGCGTCGTGGGGACGTGGCCCGGGTCGAACGGCGGGGTGGTGGTGCCGCACGGCCAGTCGCAGTTCGGCTCGGCCACCGCTTGCTCCTCGGGGGCGAGCACATTGCCCCGTACGGTCGCGGAGGCGATCAGCCCGCCGGCGACCAGCAGGCCCGCGCAGATCAGCATCGAGGTGTGGAAGGCGGAGTCGACCGAGGCGGGCACCCGGTAGGCGTCACCGCTCAGCCCGGCCAGCGCCGGCAGGGCGGCCACCGCGAGCAGGCCGGCCGCGCGGGCGGCGGCGTTGTTGACCCCGCTGGCGATGCCCGCGTGCCGGACGTCGACGGCGGCCAGCACGGTCGCCGTCAGCGGCGCGACCAGCACGGTCATTCCGCAGCCCATCACCGTGACGGCGGGCAGCACGTCCGCCCAGTACGAGGAGTCCGGGCCGATGCGCAGCATCAGCAGCACCCCGGCGGCGCACAGCATGGGACCGACGGTGAGCGGGATGCGCGGGCCGATCCGTTTGCCGAGGCGCCCGGCGCGCGCGGACAGCGCCAGCATCAGCACGGTGATCGGCACCAGCGCGAAGCCCGAGACCAGCGGCGAGAACCCGGACACGATCTGGAGCTGCACCACCAGCAGGAAGAAGACGCCGCTGAACGCCGCGTACACGCACAGGGTGACCAGGTTCACCGCGGTGAACAGCCGGGAGGAGAACAGGCCGAGCGGCAGCATCGGCTCGGGGGCACGGCGCTCGACGGCCACGAAGGCGGCGCCGGCCGTCAGCCCGATCGCCCCGCTGACCCAGACGGCGGGGGACAGGCCCTCGCCGGCCGCGGTCAGCGCGTAGGTGACCGCGCCGAGGGCGAAGGCGGCGAGCGCGGCACCGAGCACGTCGAAGCGGCCGGAGGCGTCCTTGTCCCGGCTCTCCGGCACCGAGCGGGTGGTGACCGCGACCACGGCGACGGCGAGCGGCAGGTTCAGCAGGAAGATCCAGCGCCAGCCGGGACCGTCCACCAGCCAGCCGCCGAGGAAGGGACCGACCGCGGCCGACACCCCGCCGAAGCCGGACCAGAGGCCGACCGCCGTCGAGCGGTCGTCAGGGTGGAAGACCGCCTGGAGCATGGCGAGCGAGCCGGGGGTGAGCAGTGCCCCGCCGATGCCCTGGACGGCGCGGGCGGCGATCAGCACCCGGATGTCCGGTGCGACGGCGCAGGCCGCGGAGGCGGCGGCGAACCAGACCACGCCGACCAGGAAGACCTTGCGCCGCCCGTACCGGTCGCCGAGCGCGCCGCCGAGCAGGATCAGGCCCGCCAGGGTGAGCAGATAGGCGTTCAGCGTCCATTGCAGGGACGCCAGGGAGGCACCGAGGTCGGCGCCGATCCGGGGCAGGGCGACGTTCACCACGGTGCCGTCGAGCATCGCCATGCTGGAGCCGAGCACCGTCGCCAGTAGTACCCAGCGCCCCTGCGCGGTGCCCAGGCGCAGGGTGCCGGTCTCGGAGGTGGCCACGGGCGAATCCTGCGCTGCCGGGGCGCACGTGACAAGGGTCACCGGTGGGTGTGTTGACCGAGGGCGGTGCGTGAAGGGGCGGGTGCGCTGCGTCGCGGATCTCGGCGCAGGGTCGTGGATCAGTGGCGGGGGGTGAATGGGTTGTGTACGTATCGTGCGGTCCGGCCTGCGGAGGGTCACTGCGTCCGGGGGGATCGTTGCCGTTTCAAGAGATCGACATTGCTTCACCCGAACGGATGGGTTTTAGTTCAGCGACCGCCCGGCCAGTCCGGACGGATCCACCGGGTGGAACGCCGAGTCCTGCCGCTGCCCGGTGGTTCGAAACGAACTCTGCACGGCAGGAGTGGGGGACCCACAGGTAAGTCGCCGGACCGGAGTTCGCGCCTCAGGGCGCGGGTGTCCAGGACCGGCTCGGGGTGAAGCCGCGCATGCGGCCGGGCAACTCCAGCCCGAACCCGACAGCTCACCTCGCAGGCGTCGGAGAGGAAAATTCCATGCCTGCTCAGGCCCGTCGTATCGCCCTGCCCCGCGCTGCCCGCATCGGCATCGCCACCGCCGTCACCGGTGTCTCCTTCGCCCTCCCGCTCGTGACCGCGGTGAGCGCCCAGGCCCACATCGTTCCGGCCGCCCCGGTCGCGCAGGCTGCCGCCTCCACCGGCGCCAAGCCGGCCGCGCAGGCCGCTGCTCCGGCCGCCCAGGCCGCGCAGGAGAGCTACCGCGTCGTCAGCGGCGACACCCTGTCCAAGATCGCCGCCGCCAAGAACGTCGAGGGCGGCTGGCACGCGCTGTACGAGCAGAACCGCTCGGTCGTCGGTGCCGACCCGAACCTGATCTTCCCGGGCCAGCAGCTCGCGCTGCCGGGCCACGCCGCCGCGCCGTCCGCCGACGCTGCTCCGGCGAAGCCCGCCGCACCGGCCAAGCCCGCCGCTCCGGCGACCCAGGCCACCACGCCGCAGGCCCAGGTCCAGGTGAAGACCGAGGCGGCCAAGCCGTCCGCGCAGCTCCAGACCCAGCTGCAGGTCGCCGCTCCGGCCCAGGTCGTGACCGCCACTCCGGTCGCCGCCGCCACCTCCGGCTTCGTCGCCCCGCTGGCCAACCCGAAGCTGGGCACCGCCTACGGCGTGGCCGGTTCGATGTGGGCTTCCGGCCACCACACCGGCCAGGACTTCATCGCCTCCACCGGCACCCCGCTGCGCGCCGTCGCCAACGGTGTCGTGGTCAAGGCCGGCAACGGCGGCGCCTACGGCAACCAGGTCGAGATCAAGCTCGCCGACGGCCGCTACGCCGAGTACGCACACCTCTCCTCGATCGGTGTGAAGCTCGGTCAGGCCGTCACCGTCGGCCAGCAGATCGGCCTCTCCGGTGCCACGGGCAACGTGACCGGCCCGCACCTGCACTTCGAGATCCGCAACGGCTCGGAGTACGGCTCGGACATCAACCCGGTCGCCTACCTGCGCGCGCACGGCGTCGCGCTCTGAGCCCGAGGCGCTCCGACCTCGCGGGGCCCTGAGCCCCGAAGGTTTCAGGAACCGCCGCTGCTGCGGGGCGAATCGATCCTCCGGGATGGTCATGTCGGGTGACCGCTCGACCGGGTGATCGCCGCACAGTGGACATGGGCGCGGGACACGCCCAGGCCGGCCCGGCTTCATGAGGACCTCCTCGTGGAGCCGGGCCGGCTGCTTCGTTCGAGCGGGAGTCAGTGCCGGTGGACCGGCAGGCCGTACCGGGCGGCGGCCAGCAGCTCGTGCATCCGGTGGCCGAAGTCGTCGGTGTCCCGAGCCGGTTCGGGAAAGACCAGGCGGACGTCGCGGTGGCCGTGCGGGTGGTCCAGGCGCAGCACCAGGCCGTAGCGGTCCAGCGCGAGCGGGCGGACCTCCGGCTCGTGGGCGAGCACGGCCGGGTCCAGCAGCCGGGTGAGGACGTCGAGCGCCTCGGCGTGGTCGTCGGCGAGGTGGGTGAGCAGCGCGGCCTCGTGCCGGGCCAGCGGGTCGGGGGCGGCGAGGGCGAGGTCGTCGGCGGTGATTGCGCCGGTGCCGTACGGGGTGGCGAGGACGGCGTGGGCGACGTTCACCCGCAGGTGTACGCCGAGGCCGTCGTCGGTGAGGTGGGCCAGGTGCAGCCGGCCGGCCAGGGTGAGGCGGGCGCGGACCCGGTCGCGGACGGCGACGGGGGAGACGTCGGTGATGTCGAGGACGACGGCGAGGCCGTCGGTGGCACCGGCGGCGGCCGTGGTGAGCGGGTCGTCCAGGGCGGTGCGCAGCCGCAGCCGGGAGCCGTGCACGGAGACCGGGGTGTCCAGGTGGTGGTGCTCGCCCAGGGCGCGGACGGTGAGCGAGGAGGTCGTGCTGAGCAGGCTGTGGATCCGTTCGGCGGTGGTGGGCTCGGGGACCTCGGTGGCGCCGGTGGGCAGGCTCATGGACGGACCTCCAGTAAGTTAGGTGAGCCTAACCTAATGCGGGGGTGGGGGTGTGGCAAGCAGGCGTCCGGACGGGCGGAAGGGCCCGGACGCGCGGGTGGCGTCCGGGCCCTTCGGTGCGGCGGTGCGTCAGCCGATGACGGCCTGGGCGTCGATCTCGACCAGCATCGGCTCCTGCGGCAGCTCGACGAAGACGGTGGTGCGGCACGGCTTCACGCCGCCGGGCTCGATGTTCTCCTTGATGAACTCGGCGTAGACCTCGTTCATCAGCGGGAAGTCGGCGCGCTTGGTGAGGTAGACGCGGAACATCACCACGTCCTCGATGGTGGCGCCGCCGGCCTCGACGATGGCCTTGACGTTCTCCAGGGTGCGGCGGGTCTGCGCCTTCACGTCGCCGTGGTGCAGGTACTCGCCGGTGTCCGGGTCCTGCGGGCCCTGGCCGGAGACCTGGAGGATCGGGCCCTTGCGGACACCCTGGGAGAACATCCAGGCGGGGGCGGGGGCGCCGTCGGTGCGGATCTCGGCCTTCTCGCCGATCCGGGGCTGCTCGGAGGACATGGGGCTCCTTGGTGTCTTCGACGGTTCGTCAGTTGTGGTCGGGGCGGCCGCAGTCGGCCGACACGGCGCGGGTGGTGGCGAGCAGCTGCGGGAGCAGGTCCAGCACCTGCTCGTACGGCAGGACCACGTCGGGGACGGAGATCGACGCGGCGGCGACCACGCGACCGCTGGCGTCCCGGACGGGCGCGGCCACGCAGTTGATGAAGGCCTCATGCTCGGCGTGGTCCTGTGCCCAGCCCTGGACGGCGACCTTCTCCAGCTCGGCGAGCAGCGCCTCGGGGGTGGTCAGGGTGCGTTCGGTGTGCGGGGTGAAGTCGATCCCGGCCACCACCCGGCGCCGTTCGGGCAGCGGCAGGTCGGCCAGCAGCACCTTGGAGACGGCGGCGCTGTGCAGGGCGGCGCGCAGGCCGATCCGGGAGTACATCCGCACCGGATGGCGGGAGTCGAACTTGTCGATGTAGACCACCTCGCCGCCCTCGTACGCGGCCAGGTGCACGGTCTGACCGGTGGTGGCGTTCAGCTCGGCCAGGTGCGGGGCGGCGATCCGGCGCACGCCGCGCTGCTCCAGGGCCAGGCCGGAGAGCGCGAAGAGGCCGGCGCCCAGGTGGTAGCGGTAGGTCGCGTCGCGATAGACGAATCGTTCCTCTTCGAGGCTCTGGAGCAGTCGGAGCACGGTGGTCTTGTGGACGCCGAGTACCTCGGCGAGCTGGTCGAGGGAGCGCTCGCCCTCGCCGAGCTCGGCGAGGATGCGCAGGGCGCGGGTGACGGTCTGACTCATCGTGCTCCGCTTCGAGGGCTGGGGTTCCTGCTCATTGTGCCCGGGCCCGGTCGGCGGACGGGGCCCGGTCGGCCGGGCGCACGCGGCCGGTGGGCAGGGTCGGGCCGGTGATGCCCTCCGCGGTGACCCGGGTCGCGGCCCACTCGGCGGGGGAGGCGTCGAGCAGGGCGGCCACCACGGCGGCGTCCGGCAGCTCGGCCT
>NZ_JAHSQD010000415.1 GCF_020103755.1 Streptomyces sp. LS1784 | reverse complement strand
CGCCCCAGGCGGCGAGCACCGCGCGCCGGCGGTCGGCGCGCAGCAACGCGGCCAGCGCGGCCAGCACGACACCCGCCGAGAGCCAGATCGGCGGCACTCCGGCGCCACCCGGGTTGACCAGCAGCAGGCCGGCCGCGCTCGCACCGGTGCTGTGCAGGCCGGGCAGCCCGGCCTCCAGCAGCAGCCACTGCGGGTGCGACAGCACCTTGAGCGACCACGGGGCCAGCACCGCGACCGGCACGGCCAGGATCACCAGGACGCGCAGGCCGAGCAGCCGCAGCGCCGTACCGCCGGAGCCGAAGGCGCCGCCGCGCAGCACCGCGACGACCAGCATCGCCAGGCAGAGCGGCACCGCGAGCGCCCACGTTATCGGGACGAAGGCGGTGGCCAGGGTGAGCAGCAGGACGGTCATCCAGACCGGGCGCCAGCCCGGGCGGGCGCCCTTGGCGGCGCTCTCGTCGCGGATGCCGAGGCCGGCCGCGATGGCGGCTGCGCGGGCCAGCGGCGGCAGCAGCACGGCGAGCACGGCGGTGCCGATCCGGCCCTGGGCGAGCGCGCCGGTCGCGGCGGGCAGCAGCGCGTAGGTGGCGCTGGCCCAGGCGCGGACCAGCTTGGAGTCCAGCAGCGGCCGGGACACCAGGTAGGCGCTGACCGCGGACAGCGGGACGGCGAGCACCACGATCAGGGTGAGCGCGAGGTCGGCGTGGTCGAACAGCAGCCAGGAGAGCACCGCGAGCACACCGAGGTACGGCGGTGCGGCGGCGGTGGAGCCGGTGCCGACCGGGTGCCAGGCGTCCGCGTACATCGACCAGAGGCCGCCGGCGCCGTCGGCCGCGGGCAGCAGGGCGCCGCCGAACAGCTCCCCGCTGCCGAGCAGGCTGCGACAGGCGACCAGGGCGAACACCAGCAGGGCCGCGAACAGCACCGGCGCCGGGCGCCGGGCGAGCTTCTTGACCAGCGCGAACTGCTCGACGACCAGGTCCTCGGCGTCCTCGTCACCGCCGGCCTCGGCCGAGCCGTGCCGGCCGCCGGTGTCGTCGCCGCCCCCTATCCCGAGCGAGCCGATGACGCCCTCGACCGCCAGCCGGGTGGTGGCGCCGGGGGCCGGGAAGAGCGTGCGGTCGTCCAGGGCGTCCGCCGCCCTGGACCGGGCGCGGCGTTTGCGCGAGGCCATCAGCCTCGGGAAGCGGACGAGTTCGTGGCCGAGGCCGGCGAGTTCGTCGAACGCCTGGCGCGGGTCCTTGCCGAGCAGGTTGGTCACGGCCCGCACCAGGGTGCCGAGCACCAGCCGCAGCAGGACGTAGGGGAAGAGCGCGCCCTTGCAGTTGGCGAGCAGGGTGTAGACCGCGCCGGCCTTGTCCATCCGGTGCGGGTGGGAGGGACCGCAGTCGATCGCGCGGCGCTCGCGGCTGGCCGCCTCGGCGTGCCGCAGCACCGAGTCGGGGGCTACCACCACCCGGTGGCCGGCGGCGTTGACCCGCCAGCAGAAGTCGGTGTCGTCCCGCATCAGCGGGAGGGCCTTGTCGAAGCCGCCGAGCTCCTCGAAGACGTCCCGGCGCACCAGCATGCCGGCGCTGGAGACGGCGAGCACCGGGCGGACCTGGTCGTGCTGGCCCTGGTCCTGCTCACGGCGGTCGAGGCCGGTCCAGCGGCGGCCGGAGCGGGCGATGGTGACGCCGACCTCCAGCAGCTGGCGGCGGTCGTACCAGCTGCGCAGCTTGGGCCCGACCACGGCGGCGCTGGGGGTGGAGTCGGCGACCTGGAGCAGTCGGCGCAGCGCGTCGGTCTGCGGCTCACAGTCGTCGTGCAGCAGCCAGAGCCACTCGACCGGCCGGGTCTCGCGCGGGCCGCCGCGGCCGAGGTCGTCCTCCTGGGCGAGCGGGTCGCCGAAGTCGTCCCAGCCGCCGGTGACCGGGTCGTAGCCGGAGGGGTCGAGCCGGTACGGCAGGTCCTCGGGGCGCAGCGGCGGGCTGTTGAACACGGCCTCGGCGACGGCGGTGCCGAAGCCGGCCCGGCGGCCGAGGACCAGCGGGCCGCTGTCGGGCAGCCAGTCGGCGAGGGTGTCCGCGAGCAGTTGCGGAGAGTTGTCGGTGGATCCGGTGTCGACCGCGAGGATCCGCTGGACCTGGCGGTCCTGACCGAGCAGGCCGGCCAGGGCCTGCGGGAGCCAGCGGGCACCGTCGTGCGAGACGATCACGGCGGTGACCAGGTGGCGCGGGTAGGCGGGCGGCCGGGAAGCGGTGAAGCCGCTCTGGTGGCTGTAGACGGTCATCGAGTGCGCGGGCCCCAGTTCTCGGTGGACACAGCCGGTGAACGGCAACCGGATGGCGCACCACACTAACGGCTCCGGGTGGCCGCCTCGTCCGGGGTGTGCGTGCGGAGGCGGTGAAGGGGGCTCCGGGAACACGAAAGCGCCCCACCATCGCGGTGAGGCGCCCGTACGGCTGTGCGGCTGTCCGTCGCTGTCGAAGGGTCAACGGGGCCGGGGGCCGCCCCGGTCAGACCGCGCTCTTCTTGAGCCGACGGCGCTCGCGCTCGGAGAGGCCGCCCCAGATGCCGAAGCGCTCGTCATTGGCGAGGGCGTACTCCAGGCACTCCGAGCGGACCTCACAGGCGAGGCAGACCTTCTTGGCCTCGCGGGTCGAGCCGCCCTTCTCGGGGAAGAAGGACTCGGGGTCGGTCTGGGCGCACAACGCGCGCTCCTGCCAACCGAGTTCCTCCTCGTCCTCCGCGATGCCGTCCCCGATCAACAGCTCAAAGAGCTCGCTCATGTGGCGCGCCTCCTCTGCCCCTACTTGGCGTCCCCGTGGTTGCCGTTGCCTCCTGCGGCTGACGACACGAGTGAAATTACAGTTGCGTCACTCTGGCCCAGTCAAGCCGAGCTCTGGTATTGGGGCCGGGATTCACTCCCTGGCACCAAGCCGTTACGAATAGTGTACATATTCGGACACACCGGACCTTCTGCCTCAAGGTCCTGAACGGTGCCGAATCATCCGCAACCATTCACCAAGTGACGTCCGGTCACCGCCACAGGCCGGTCATCGGCCTGCCTTCCCGACGATCTTCCCATCGAAACATAGAGAGTGATGAATCACCCCATCCGGGCAAGATCCGGACCTAACCCACTCGAATGCCGCATCCTTCGGTTTGACACCGGCCCTGCGAATGCGGTGTCCTTGCTTCCATGTCAGAGTTCGCCAGCCCCCGGAGCGGTTCCACCCTCCGCCGTGCCGTGAACTCTTGTTGTCGCCTCTGTTCCTGCTGTATCTAGGCGCCCGCGTCCCACCGCGCGCCGCCCCAGGAAGCACAGAGGCCGCCCGCGATTCCCGCCCCAGGACATCCCGGATCCGGCTGATCCCGACGAACCAGCCGACACTTCCGAGGACGACTCCCGTGCGCATGATCCGCATCCGCAAGCGGAACCGCGACCGCAACAAGCTCGCCCGCCGTGGCCCCGCCACCGTCCGTACCGGCGGCCCCACCGGCGCCCGGACCCCCCAGTGGGCCGACGGCCTCTGCGACGTCTCCATCGCGGGCGACCCGCTCGCCTTCCCGCACCTGGCCCGCACCGACCTACCGGCCCACCCCGCCACCGTCGCCGCGTACGCCCGGCTGGTGCGCGAGATCGCCGCCGACCGCGCCCGCTGGGAGCCGCTGGTCCGCTACGACGCGCTGACCCGCTGGTACGCCCGGCTGGAGACCGGCCCCGGCTACGAGGTCTGGCTGCTCAGCTGGCTGCCCGGCCAGTCCAGCGGCTTCCACGACCACGGCGAGTCCTCCGGCGTGATGAGCGTCGTCAAGGGCGAGCTGATCGAGCGCTCCCTCACCCTCCCCCAGCCTTCGGCCGGGGGTACCCCCGGCGGCGCAATCGCCCGCACCCTGCGGCCCGGCCGGCAGCGGGTGTTCTCCTCCGGCTACCTGCACGAGGTCGTCAACGGCGCGCTCGAACCCGCCGTCTCCATCCACCTCTACGCCCCGGGCCTGACCGAGATGAACCAGTACGGCGCCACCGCCGTCCCCGAGCAGCACCCGGAGCAGCAGGCACAGGCCGAGTCGCACTGATCACGGGCTGACGGAAAGTCGGACCGTGGCAGGATGAACCCATGCGCATCGTGGCACTGGCAGGCGGAATCGGCGGAGCGCGCTTCCTGCGCGGACTCCGCGCGGCGGTCGGACCGCAGGACGAGATCACCGTCATCGGCAACACCGGCGACGACATCCACCTCTACGGCCTCAAGGTCTGCCCCGACCTCGACACCGTGATGTACACCCTCGGCGGCGGCATCAACGAGGAGCAGGGCTGGGGCCGGACCGACGAGACCTGGTCCATCAAGGCCGAGATGAAGGAGTACGGCGTCGGCCCCGAGTGGTTCGGGCTCGGCGACCGGGACTTCGCCACCCACCTCGTGCGCAGCCAGATGCTCACCGCCGGGTACAGCCTCAGCCAGGTCACCGAAGCGCTGTGCGTGCGCTGGAAGCCGGGCGTACGGCTGCTGCCGATGAGCGACGACCGCGTCGAGACCCACGTGCGGATCACCGACGAGCAGGGCACCCGGGCGATCCACTTCCAGGAGTACTGGGTCAAGCTGCACGCCGCGGTGGACGCCGAGGCGATCGTCCCGGTCGGCGCGGACACCGCCAAGCCCGCGCCCGGCGTGCTGGAGGCGATCGCCGAAGCGGACGTCATCCTCTTCCCGCCGTCCAACCCGGTGGTCTCGATCGGCACCATCCTCGCCGTCCCCGGCATCCGGGAGGCCATCGCCGCCGCGCCCGCGCCGGTGGTCGGGCTCTCCCCGATCATCGGTGGGGCGCCGGTGCGCGGCATGGCCGACAAGGTGCTCGCCGCCGTCGGCGTCGAGGCCACCGCGGAGGCGGTCGCGCTGAACTACGGCAGCAGGGCAGCGCTGCGGAGCAGCTCGGGCGAGGGTGGCGGCGGGCGACCGGTGGGCCTGATCGACGGGTGGCTGGTGGACACCGCCGACGAGGCCTCGGTGGCCGCCGTCGAGGCCGCCGGGATCGCCTGCCGGGCCGTCCCGCTGCTGATGACCGATGTCGAGGCCACCGCCGAGATGGCGCGCACGGCGCTGGCTCTGGCGGAGCAGGTGCGGAAGTGACACTGGAAATCCTCGGCGTCGAGGGGCTGCCCGAGATCGAGGCCGGGGCGGACCTGGGCGAACTCATCGCCAAGGCGGGGACGTACCAGGACGGCGACATCCTCCTGGTCACTTCGAAGATCGTCAGCAAGGCCGAGGGCCGGCTGCTGCACGCCGCCGACCGCGAGGCCGCGATCGACGCCGAGTCCGTCCGGGTGGTCGCCCGGCGCGGGCCTGCCCGGATCGTGGAGAACCGCAACGGCTTCGTCATGGCCGCCGCCGGCGTCGACGCCTCCAACACCGCCCCCGGCACCGTGCTGCTGCTGCCCGAGGACCCGGACGCCTCCGCCCGGGTGCTGCGGGCCCGGCTCCAGCAGCTCACCGGCCGCCGGCTCGCCGTCGTCGTCACCGACACCTTCGGACGGCCCTGGCGCAACGGCCTGACCGACGTCGCGATCGGCGCCGCCGGGCTCGCCGTCCTGGAGGACCACCGGGGGCGCACCGACAGCCACGGCAACCGGCTGGAGCTGACCGTCACCGCGACCGCCGACGAACTCGCCGCCGCCGCCGACCTGGTGAAGGGCAAGGCCACCGGCGTTCCGGTGGCGGTCGTGCGCGGACTCGGGCACCTGGTCACCGCCGAGGACGGCGCCGGCGCCCGGCCGCTGGTCCGGCCCGCCGTGGACGACATGTTCCGGCTCGGCACCTCCGAGGCACTGCGGCAGGCCGTCACCCTGCGGCGCACCGTCCGCTCCTTCACCGCCGAGCCGGTCGATCCGGCCGCCGTCCGACGAGCCGTCGCCGCCGCCGTCACCGCGCCCGCCCCGCACCACACCACGCCGTGGCGGTTCGTACTGCTGGAGTCGCCCGACACCCGGGTACGGCTGCTCGACGCGATGCTCGCCGCCTGGCAGCGCGACCTGCGCGAACTCGACGGCTGGGACGAGGCGAAGATCGCCCGGCGCACCGCCCGCGGCAACGTCCTGCGCGACGCGCCGTACCTGGTGGTGCCCTGCCTGGTGATGGACGGCTCGCACGACTACCCCGACCCGCGCCGGGCCACCGCCGAGCGGGAGATGTTCACCGTCGCCGCCGGCGCCGCCGTGCAGAACCTGCTGGTCGCCCTCACCGGCGAGGGCTACGGCTCCGCATGGGTCTCGTCCACCATGTTCTGCCGCGACACGGTACGGGCCGCGCTGGACCTCCCGGACAGCTGGGACCCGATGGGCGCCGTCGCCGTCGGCCGCCCCGCGGAGCCGCCGAAGGCCCGCCCCGAACGCGGGGCCGACGCCTTCATCGAGGTGCGGTAGGAATCAGAGGCTTCGGCAGGTCTCGCGGCGGTTGCCCGCCTTCACGACGAGCAGCACCTCAGCGGTTGCGGTGGTCGTTGGGGGTCAGGCGGGGGCCGTAGCGGGGGGCGCGGGCGCCGGTGGACAGCAGGAGGCGGCAGACGCGGTGGCGCTGGGGGCGGTAGGGCTCCAGCAGGGCGAGCATCTGGGCGTCGTCGCTGCGGGGGCGGCCGGCCAGCGCCCAGCCGACCAGGTTGGGCAGGTGGAAGTCCCCGACCGACACCGCGTCCGGATCGCCGTTGCTGCGCTGCAGGGTCTCGGCGGCCGTCCAGACCCCGATGCCCGCAACCGTGGTGAGGCGGGCGAAGGCCTCCTCGTGGCCCATCGCCGAGGCCGCCTCCAGCCGCGGCGCCAGCCGGACCGCCCGCATGATCGTCGCGGAGCGCTTGGGATCCACGCCCGCCCGGTGCCACTCCCAGCTCGGCACCATGGCCCACTCGCGGGCCGACGGCGCCACCCGCATGCCCTCGGCCGGGCCCGGCGCCGGAGTGCCGAAGTCCCGCAGCAGGATGCGCCACGCGCGGTAGGCCTCGTCGGTGGTGACCTTCTGCTCCAGGATCGCCGGGACCAGCGACTCCAGCACCAGGCCGGTCCTGGTCAGCCGGACTCCGGCGGTACGGCGCTGGGCGTCCCGCAGCGGGCCGGGCGGCAGGACCAGGGCCTCCGGGGCGTCCTCGGCGCCGAGCAGGGCGGGGAGTCGGTCGAGGAGCCAGTCCGCGCCCGGACCCCAGGCGCTCGCCTCCACCTCGCCGGCGGCCGGACGCGGCAGCACGCGCAGGGTGCCGATGCCGGCCGGGGTGCGGGAGGCGCGCCAGACGGCGCCGTCG
>NZ_JAHSQD010000414.1 GCF_020103755.1 Streptomyces sp. LS1784 | reverse complement strand
GCACCGCGCCCAGCCCGGCGCGCCAGCCGCCGCGGACGGTGCGCGCCCACCGCCCGCCGCCGATGACCCAGGCGCCGAGCGCGACCAGCAGGCCGAGGGCGACCACCACCCGGACGGCCGAACGCAGGTACCGCACCAGGGTGTCGTACACGGCCTGGGCGGCCCCCTGGTCGACGTCGGCCGGGAGCCGGTCCAGGTAGACGGCCCGGAACACGCTCAGCCCGATGCCCAGCAGCAGCGCCCCGCCCGCCATGCCGAGGGCCGCCGCCACCACCGCCCGGCGGCGCCGCGTCGCGAGCAGCACCCCGCCGAGCGCGCAGGCGCCGGCCAGCACCGGCACCCAGAAACCGGCCAGGTCCAGCACCCGCAGGGCGGTGCGGACCTTGGGGAGGGCGTCGGACTGCACCAGCGGGTAGGAGGTGTGGATCTCCGGGATCCGTGAGGCCAGCGGGAGCCCCCGGTCCACCAGTGCGGACTTCACCCGGGCGATCACCGGGGCGAGGTCGAGCACCACCGTGTCGTTGTGGACCTCGACGGCGCCGCCGCCCTGCCCGGTCACCATCTTCTCGACGGCGGCGTGCGCCTCCCGGTTGACGTCCGTCCAGAGGGTGGTGAAGGCGTCGCTGTCCACGAGCCGTTCGACCTCGGTGTGGACGAAGCCGCCGAGTCCGCTGTCCAGGGCCTGGCCGATGCTGCCCAGCAGGGCGTCGAGCTTGGGCCTGTCGGCCGGGGCGACGCCGTCGAGCAGCGATTCGAGCGGGAGCTTCTTCATGATTTCGGCCGTCACCCGGTCGGCGACGGCAGCCTTGACCCGGGGGTCCTCGGCCAGCGGGGCCATGGTCGCGAGATAGCGGTCGGTGTCGCTGATCTCGGACCTCGCCCAGAGCGCGAGGGCACCGAGCGGGGTGAGCACGCAGGCCAGCACGATCAGCAGGGCGGAGAAGAAGGCGCGCACCCGGTGGCGGGGCGGGTGCCGTGCCGGCCCGGCCGCCAACTGGTCGGCGAGCCGTGCCTCCTGGGCCTCGACCGCGCTCAGCCGGGCCCGTAGCTCGGCCAGTTCGTCGCCGGGCTGGTCGGTCGGCATGCCGGGACTCCGTTCCTCCGATGGGTGCATACCAGGAGACAACGGATCAGATCGGACGGCCAGTCGACGGTCGTGCGGCCGGAGCGTCCCCCCCCACCGGCCCGGAACGGCGGAAAGCCCCTGGTGGCTCACCAGGGGCTTTCCGGAGAAGAGGGGGACTCAGGCGGTCGTCTCGGGCCGCTTGGTCTCGGCGGCCTTGGTCACGTTGGTCGGCGTGACGGCCGGGCGGTCGGCGCTCTGCTGGGGAGCGGCGGCGCTCTGCTGGGGAGCGGCGGTGCTCTGCGCGGTGCCGGCGGCGGCGTCCGCCGGGGTGTCGTCCTCGCGCATGGCCTTCGTCTCGGCCTTCAGGATGCGCATGGACTTGCCCAGACCGCGGGCCATCTCGGGCAGCTTCTTCGATCCGAACAGCAGGATGACGACCGCCAGCACCACGAGAATGTGCCAGGGCTCAAGACCGTTCCGCAGCATCCCTGGCCACCGGTCCCTTCTTGTCTAGAGTCGTGGCGGGCGCTAGCGCCCGTGCTGGCCAGTATGCCTGGCCCTGACGGAGAACGGATACACCAGCCGGGAAACGCTGGCCAAAAACCAGGTGCCGTTCGAGCGGATCGCGAGCGCCGTGGCGCCCATCCGGACGATTGCGGGTGCCGAAGCTCACACCCGCCGCCGCGGTGCGATCAGTGGACGAACGGCACCAGACGCTTCGACACCCGACGGTACTCCGCGTACTCGCTGCCGAAGGCGTCCAGCAGCATCCGCTCCTCGGCGGAGATCCGCCGGCCGTACGCGGCCAGTAGCAGCGCCGCGACCACCAGGGCGGCCGCCCAGCCGCCGGTGCCGGCCGCGTAGCCGATCCAGACCAGCAGGCTGCCGGCGTAACCGGGGTGCCGGATCAGCCGGTACGGGCCGGTGCGGACCAGGTGCTGAGCGTCCACGGTGCGCAGGGTGCGGGTGTAGTACCGGCCCAGGGTGCGCATGCCCCAGGCCCGCAGCGCCAGCCCGGCGGCCACCATGGCCACCCCGAACCAGCCTGCCCAGCCGGGAAGTTCACCGATCGCGGCGCGGTCGAACAGCACCACGACCAGGGCCGACACCACGTAGCAGCCGAGCAGCAGCCGGGTCGACCCGCGGTCGCGGCGGTCGGCGTGCCAGGTGCCGGCGGAGGCGTCCTCGCGCCGGCGCAGCAGCAGCTCGTAGGTGATCCAGCAGAGGACGCCGAGGAGGGAGAGGAGGGCGGGCAGGGGCATCAGGGGCTCCCGGAGGTCGGATCCGAGGTGTGTCTCCACGGTCCTCCCGGTGGGCCGTCGGCACACGCACCCGGGGGTGGACCACCGCGGTCCACCCCCGGGTGGAGGCTCGGCGCGGCGGCGCGCCGTGCCTCCGAAACGGCGGAGAGCCCCCGCCCGGGATGGGCGGGGGCTCTCGATGACTCGCGTGGATCGGGCCGGGTGGGTCAGGCGGCGACGGCCTCGGGCGTGGGCGCGGGGGCGGCGGCCGGGAGGTGGCGCATCAGGCGGTAGGCCAGGACCGCAGCGCCCAGGGCGAAGACCAGGCCGACCACGGCGGCGACGTGCAGGCCGTCGGTGAAGGCGGTGCGGGCGGTCTCCAGCAGGTCGGCGCCGAGCCGGCCGGGCAGGTGGGCGGCGACGGTGACCGCGCCGCCGAGGGTGTCCTGGGCGGTCCGGGCGACCTCGCCGTCGACGCCGGCCGGGAGGGTGCCGTCCAGCCGGTGGCGGTAGACCGCGGCGCCGGCCGCGCCGAGCAGGGCGATGCCGAGCGAGCTGCCGAGCTCCACGGCGGTCTCGGAGGTGGCGGAGGCGGCGCCGGCCTGTTCGACCGGGGCGGCGGAGACGACCATCTCGGCGGTCATCGTCATGGTGCCGACGGTCCCGGCGGCCAGGACGCCCGCCGCGGTGAGGACGAGCGCCAGTGGGGAGTGCGGGCCGACCAGGGTCATCATCGCGAAGCCCACCGAGCCGACCAGGAAGCCGCCGCCCATCAGCACTGCCGGGCGGACCCTGCCGGCCAGCGCCGAGCTGACCCCGACCGCCGCGCCGACGCCCAGGCTCGGCACCAGCGACCAGAGCGAGGCGGTCAGCGGGCTCATGCCCTTGACCAGCTGGAGGTACTGCGAGGTGAAGAGGGCGAAGCCCATCATCGCGAACATCGCGACGGTGTTGACGCTGATCGCGCCGCTGAAGGTGCGGATCCGGAACAGGCTCAGGTCGAGCAGCGGGTTCGCGGCGGTGCGCTGGCGCCGGACGAACGCGCCGGCCAGCAGCAGTCCGGTGGGGACGGCGAGCCCGGGCAGCAGGCTCCAGCCCTCGACGGCGACCGTCTTGATGCCGTAGACCAGCGGCAGGATCGCGGCCAGGGAGAGCGCGGCGCCGAGCAGGTCGAAGCGTCCGGTGCGGCCGGTGGAGCGGTACTCGGGGAGCAGGACGGGCGCGGTCAGCAGCACCAGGGCCATCACCGGGACGGCGAGCAGGAAGGCCGAGCCCCACCAGAAGTGCTCCAGCAGCAGGCCGCCGGCGACCGGGCCGAGGGTGGCCCCGGCGGTCAGGATGCCTCCCCAGGCGCCGAGCGCGATCTGCCGCTGCTTGGGGTCGTGGAACATGTTGCGGATCAGCGCGAGGGTCGAGGGCATCACGGTGGCCCCGGCGGCGCCGAGCACCGCGCGGGCCGCGATCAGCTGGCCGGCGTCGTGCGACCAGGCGGCCAGCAGCGAGGCGCCCGCGAAGCCGGCGGCGCCGATCATCAGCAGCCGGCGGCGGCCGATCCGGTCGCCCAGCGCGCCCATCGTGATGAGCAGCCCGGCCAGCAGGAACGAGTACATGTCCATGATCCACAGCTGCTGGGTGCCGCTGGGCGCCAGCGTGGTGGAGATGTACGGGACGGCGAAGAAGAGCACGCCCATGTCCATGGTGAGGACGAGGGTCGGGAGCAGGAGGACGGCCAGGCCGATCCATGCGCGACGGCCTGCGCGGCCGGTGGTTGCGGTCATGGGGAAGACGGTACGGATGAGTGAGACGCTTGTCTAGTACATATGTGTAAATCGATCGTGCAAGACGATCGTGCAAGACATTCGTCCAGGGCTTCCGTAGGATCGGGGCATGGGAAACCGCGAAGACCTGATGGCCGGCGCCAAGCGCTGCCTGTACGAGAAGGGCTACGGGCGCACCACCGCCCGCGACGTCGCGACCGCCTCCGGCGTCAGCCTGGCCGCGATCGGCTACCACTTCGGCTCGAAGGAGGCGCTGCTCAACGCGGCGATGATCGAGGCGATCGGGGAGATGGGGGAGGCCCTGGGCGCGGTGGTGATCGCCGCCAACCAGGTGTCGGACGACCCCGGGGTGCGCTTCGCGGCCGTCTGGGACGGCCTGCGGGACGTCTTCGTCGAGCACCGCGGGCTCTGGGCGGCCCAGTTCGAGGCGCTCGCCCAGGCCGGACACGCCCCCGAACTGGCGGAGGCCTTCGCGGCGGCGCAGAAGGAGGGCCGGCTCGGGCTGGCCGCGGTCTTCCAGGGGCTGCCCGAGGTGCCGGACACCGAGGAGGAGGTCGTCCGCGGCGCCTTCTACCAGACCCTGCTGGCCGGCTACTGCGCCCAGTGGCTGGCCGCGCCCGAACTCGCTCCCAGCGGACGGGACTTCCTGCGCGGGTTGCGGTTGGTCGGCGACAGCGTGTTCAGCCCGGTGGAGGCCGAGTCCGCTAGGCGGTGACGGCCGTCAGCAGCACCACCGAGTCGACGTGCGCGAGCAGCCCGTGCCGCTCCTGCGGGACGGGCTCCAGCCGGCCGGCCGGCAGTTCCAGCCGCCGCCCGGCGATGGTCAGCGAGACCCGGCCGCGCAGGACCTGGACGCTGCCCGCGGTGGGCGGGTTGTGCTCGTCCAGCGCGGTGCCCGCGGTCAGCGCGATCACGGTCTGCCGCAGGATCCCGTCGTGCAGCACCAGGTGGGCGCTGCGCCCGTGCGGGCTCTCGGCCGCAAGGGCGGCGTGCTCCACGGCGAGCCGTTCGAGATCGGGCATCGCGCCGCCTCCTCACTCCGTGTGCCCAGGGTCGCGGACGTCCGGGCCTCCCGCACCCGGAGCGACCGGGGCCGAGCGGTCCGAGGTGCAGGCTCCGCCGGCTGCCCGCATCGTGGAGGCATGGCGACCAACGACAGAGTCATTTCCGGGTTCCGGGTCAACCGCCCGCTGCTGACCGGCGGCGTGGCGCTCACCGCGATCGGCACCGCGCTCAGTGCGGCCGGGACGGTGGTGGTGTGCGCGGCGCTGATCGCGGCCGGGCGCAGCTGGGTGCGCGGCCTGGACACCCCGCCGACCGCGCTCGCCCAGCGGGCCCTGCGGGAGGCGAAGGTGGCGTCCACGGCGGGCTGGGAGGCCTGGCGCGCCGAGCACAGCTCGCCCAACTGAGCCCACCCGCCCGGCCGGCAGCGGCGAGGCGAGCCGCCGGGGGGTGCGGCCCGCCGTGCCGTCGGACCGGGACGGGCCTACAGCCCCAGTGACTTGGCGATGATGCTGCGCATGACCTCGCTGGTGCCGCCGTAGATCCGGAACACCCGGTTGTCGGTGTAGAGCCGGGCGATCGGGTACTCCAGGATGTAGCCGTAACCGCCGTGCAGCTGGAGGCACTTGTCGATCACGGTGGAGGCCGACTCGGTGCAGAACAGCTTCACCGCGGCCGCGTCCGCGACGGTCAGCTCGCCGTTCTGGTACAGCTCCAGGGCCCGGTCCACCATCGACTGCTGCGCCACCACCTGGGCCTCGCAGTCGGCCAGGGTGAACTTGGTGTTCTGGAACTCGGCCACCGCCTTGCCGAACACCTTGCGGTCCTTGACGTACTGCACCGCGAACCGCACCGCCGCCGCGGCCGCCGCGTACGCGCCGACGGCGATCGCCAGCCGCTCCTGCACCAGGTTGTGGGTCAGGTAGGAGAAGGCCCTGCCCTCCTCGCCGAGCAGGTTCTCCACCGGCACCCGGACGTCGCTGAACGCCAGCTCGGCGGTGTCCGAGGTACGCAGGCCGATCTTCTGGAGCTTGCGGCCGACGGTGTAGCCCTCGGAGGAGGTGTCCACACAGAGGATGGACAGCCCGGCCCGGCGGTTCTCCGGGTCGTACGGGGCGGTGCGGCAGACCACCAGGACGAGGTCGGCCAGCACGCCGCCGGTGATGAAGGTCTTGGCGCCGTTCAGGACGTAGTGGGTGCCGTCCTCGGAGAGCCTCGCGGTGGTGGAGATGCCCGCGAGGTCGGAGCCGGCGCCGGGCTCGGTCATCGCGATCGCGGTCATGATGTCGCCGGAGACGAAGCCGGGGAGCCAGCGCCGCTTCTGCTCCTCGTTCGCGTACTCCAGCAGGTACGGCAGCACCAGGCCGGTGTGCACGCCGGAGGAGCCGAAGCTCACGCCCGCCCGGGCGGTCTCCTCGGCGATCACCGCCTGGTACTTGAAGCCGCTCTCGCCCGCGCCGCCGTACTCCTCCGGCACCTCGATGCCGTAGACGCCGAGTGCGCCGAGCTGCCGGTAGAAGTCGCGCGGCGGGTGGCCCTCGGCCTCCCAGCTCTCGTAGACCGGGACGACCTCGTTGGCGATGAAGTCCCGGATGGTCTCCCGGAAGGCCTCGTGGTCCTCGTTGAACACGGTGCGGCGCACGGCGGCGCTCCCTTCGACGGCACCGGCCGGGGCTGCCGGCCGGGGCGGAACGTGCCTGGTGATGGCCCCACAAGTTAATCCGGGGTAGCTTCGGCTGTCCAGAGTGGGCCGGCCGTGAGAGGGCCCTGGGGAGCACGGTCGACGGGGGTGCGAAGTGAATCCTTGCTAGCCTTCCGTCGATGCCGCGCCGGTACCGGAGCGGTACCCGGCCGAAGGGGAGGGGGGCTCGCGATGGTGGTCCGACGGCCGCCCGGGCGGCGCGCCCAGATCCTGGCCGTGGCCGCCGACCGCTTCCACCGCAGCGGCTACCACCAGGTCTCGATGACCGAGGTCGCCGCCGGCGTCGGCATCACCGCGCCCGCGCTCTACCGCCACTTCCGCGGCAAGCCCGAACTGCTCGACCGCGCTGTGCGGTTGGGCCTGGACGCGCTCGCCGAAGGACTGCGCCCGGCCCGCACCACCGCCGAGCTCGGCACCGCGCTGGCCGCCGTCGCGGTCGGCCACCGCCCGCTCGGCACCCTGGTGCAGCGCGACGCCCGGCTGC
>NZ_JAHSQD010000413.1 GCF_020103755.1 Streptomyces sp. LS1784 | reverse complement strand
ACGGCGCCGCCGCGGGCGGCGGCGAGGCCGGCGGCGAGCTCGGCGTCGGTGGCGCCGCAGTGGCCGAGGACGGCGAGCCGGGAGGTGGCGGGGGTGTCCTCGACCTGGTCGGGGGCGGTGGGGCCGGTGCTGACCACGGCGGCGGCGCCGGGACGGAGGGTGACCAGGCGGATCTCCGTGGGGCGCCAGTCGCCCACGGCCCAGAGCGGGTCGGTCCCGGTCCACAGCGGGCGCGCGGCGATCGGCTCGATCCTGCCGAGCGCCTCGTACACCGGGGTGCCCGCGCTCGGCGCGCCCGTGCACCAGCCCGTCAGCCACCGCATCGTGCCTCCACCGGACGAGGACCTGCATCCCTGCGGCGCGTTCGCCGCCCGCCGGGCGGCCGGGTGGTGTGCCGTGGCGGCCCGTGCGCGTCCCGACGTGCCCTCGCAGCTCGACGCGCCGTCAGGAGACATCGTGCCACCGCGGGACGTCGCCGTGGCCGGTGTTCCGGGTTCCGCTTCCGTTCGGACCGGCCGCTCGACGGTCACTGCGGCCGCGCGGGCCGACGAGGGTCCGCTCGCGGGCGCGCCCCGGGCCCGGGGCTCCTCCGGCACCCGATCACTGCGGGTGGGCAAGTTCCTTGATCCGCCGGGGAGTTCGATCTTCCCGGCGCTCCGGGGGGTGGGCGGGCCGGACCTCCCCCTCCCCGGCCCGGACCGCCCGCGAACACCTTTGACATGGGCATCGCGAGATGGCCGAAAGGCGTCGCCCAGCCCGGGAGGGCATCCGCATGCCCTCCCGGACTTCACCGCCGCCCGCGGGGATTGAGGCGACGGCGTCCCCCGGCCCGCCGGGTCCTCGACGGCAGGCCGACCCACGACCACCAGCGAATCGCCGACCAGCCGGTCGGGCCAGGGAGCACGGCCGGGCGCACGTGAACACGGGACCGGAGCACGACGCTCCGGCGCGCGGCGCGGTCGGCCGGATCCGAGTGGTCCGGACCAACCCCGGTGCGGCACCGCCGAGTGCGCGATCCCGCCATCCGGAATGCGACCTCTTAACCGTCGGAACGCGTCCGACTACGCTAGGTACAGCAGCTACGGCCCGGTGCCGCCCGGGCCCCGCGCACAAGGCCGCAGGAGGTGTCGCCGCCACCATGACCGTCAGCCCACGTGGACCGAACGAACGGCTCGGCACGCTCCTGACCCTCGCCCAGATCAGCAACGCCGGACTGGCCCGCCGGGTCAACGACCTCGGCGCCCAGCGCGGGCTGACCCTGCGGTACGACAAGACCTCGGTGGCCCGCTGGGTCAGCAAGGGCATGGTGCCGCAGGGGCCCGTCCCGCACCTGATCGCCACCGCGATCGGCGGCAAGCTCGGCCGCCCCGTCCCGCTGGAGGAGATCGGCCTGGGCGACACCGACCCGGCGCCCGAACTCGGCCTGGCCTTCCCGCGCGAGGTCGCCGACGCGGTCCGGTCCGCGACCGACCTGTGGCGGGTCGACCTCGACCTGCGCCGGGGCCCCGGCGGCGGCCGCTGGAGCGACAGCCTGGCCGGCACCTTCTCGGTCGCCGCCTACGCGACCCCCGTCTCCCGCTGGCTGATCACCCCCGCGGACGGCTCGGTGGCCCGCGAGGTGCCGCGTTCCCCCAGCGACGCCTCCTCCTACCGGGTCGGCCACTCGGACGCCGCCAAGCTCCGCGAGGCCGCCCAGGAGGCCCGCCGCTGGGACTCCAAGTACGGCGGCGGGGACTGGCGTTCGTCGATGGTGCCGGAGTGCCTGCGGGTGGAGGCGGCGCCGTTGTTGCTCGCCTCGTACAGCGACGCGGTCGGCCGGGCCCTGTTCGGGGCCACCGCCGAACTGACCAGACTGGCCGGCTGGATGGCCTTCGACACCGGACAGCACGAGGCCGCCCAGCGCTACTACATCCAGGCGCTGCGGCTCGCCCGGGCCGCCGCCGACGTGCCGCTCGGCGGCTACGTGCTGGCCTCGATGAGCCTCCAGGCGGGCTACCGGGGCTTCGCCGAGGAGGCGGTCGACCTCGCCCAGGCCGCGCTGGAGCGCAACCGGGGCCTGGCCACCGCCCGCACCATGAGCTTCTTCCACCTGGTGGAGGCCCGGGCCCAGGCCAAGGCCCGCAATGCGGCGGCGTGTGCGACGGCGCTCGGCGCGGCGGAGAGCGCGCTCGAACGGGCGCGCGCCGGGGATCCCGATCCGGCCTGGATCGACTTCTACGCCTACGACCGGCTCGCCGCCGACGCCGCCGAGTGTTTCCGCGACCTCGGAGTGCCCTCCAAGGTCCGGCAGTTCACCCGCGAGGCGCTGGCCACGCCCACCGAGGGCTTCGTCCGCTCGCACGGCCTGCGGCTGGTGGTCTCGGCGATGGCCGAGGCGGAGGCGGGCGATCTGGACGCCGCGGTCGCCGCCGGCGAGCGCGCCGTCGAGGTGGCCGGCCGGATCTCCTCGCAGCGCAGCCGGGAGTACGTGGTGGAGATGCTGCGGCGGTTGGAGCCCTTCCAGGGTGAACGCCGGGTACGGGAGTTGACCGAGCGGGCGCGGGCGGTGATCGTCGCTCCGGCGTGAGCGGACGGGACGGCGCTCCGGCGCCCGACGGTAAATGGAGTGCGGCGACGGGAGGGACCTGGCTAGGGTTTCTCCCGTCCAGGTGCGCAGGCAGAGGTTACTTCCACTCTTAATGGGCAGGTCGCGGGTTCGAGTCCCGTCACCGGCTTCGGGCCGGTGTAGCTCAGTCGGCAGAGCAGCTTCGTCACCTCAGCCGCCTTCGATCTCTGGACACCTACACGTGAATAGTTCGTCCGCACCTCCCGGTGCGACGGCGGCGGTTACTTCTTGGTGAGGCGTCCGTAGGACGCTGCGGTTCGAGCCCGCGAAACACCGCCGCCACCTTTGATCTCGGGAGGCAGCGCGCTCCGGAGTGCCCGGTGCGCAGGCGGGGGTTACTTCGGATCTTGCGGTTCCGGGTTCAAGTCCCGGGCGTGCCGTGCGCGAGTGCGGCCGCTAGCTCAATTCGGTAGAGCACAAGGCATACACCCCCGCCGACGTCGGCCGCCCAGCGGCCGGCACGATCTCGGGCACCCCGGCCGCGGCATGCCTCCCTCCCCACTGATACCAGCAGGCCGAGGGGGGCTTCCGCATGTCCAGGTTCAACTTCCGCAAGGCCAAGGCGAGTCCGAGCTCGCCGGTGGCCACCACCGGCCGGCGCACCGTCAACCACAACGGCGGCCCGGGCTTCGTCCGGGACCGCAAGTCCGAGCTCTTCCTGCTCGCGATCGCCAACATGGTCGGCCAGGACACCTTCCACGAGCGTGGCGGCGAGCGCGACGACCGCTACACCGCGCTGGTGCGCGAACTCGCGGTCGCCGAGCCGGAGTGGACCGTCGGGCTGCTGCGCTGGCTGCGCTACGGCGCCCAGATGCGCACCGCCGCCCTGGTCGGCGCCGCCGAGTTCACCCGCGCCCGGCTGGACGCGGGCGCCCACGGCCACTCCCGGCAGGCCGTCGCGGCGGTGCTGCGGCGCGCCGACGAGCCCGGCGAACTGCTCGCCTACTGGACCTCGCGCTACGGCCGGGCGCTGCCCAAGCCGCTCAAGCGCGGCGTCGCGGACGCCGTCCAGCGCCTGTACGACGCCCGCTCGCTGCTCAAGTACGACACCGCGGGCAAGGGCTACCGCTTCGGCGACGTGATCGAGCTGACCCACCCCTCGCCGGCCCCGGACAAGGAGTGGCAGGGCGCGCTGTTCGCGTACGCGCTGGACCGCCGGCACCGGCCGGACGAGGCCGTCCCGCCGACCGCCGACCGGATGCTGACCGCCAACCGCGCGCTGCTGGCGCTGCCCGTCGAGGAACGCCGGGCGGCGGTGACCGCCGAGGACGGCGCCGAGCGGCTGGCCTCCGCCGGGCTGACCTGGGAGGCGCTGGCGGGCTGGCTGCAGGGGCCGCTGGACGCGGCGGTCTGGGAGGCGGTCATCCCGTCGATGGGTCCGATGGCGCTGGTGCGGAACCTGCGCAACTTCGACCGGGCCGGGGTCTCGGACGCCGCCGCGGCCGAGGTGGCCCGGCGGATCTCCGACAAGGGCGAGGTGCGGCGCTCGCGCCAGTTCCCGTTCCGCTACCTGGCTGCGTACCGCAACGTGCCCTCACTGCGCTGGGGGCACGCGCTGGAGACCGCGCTCGGCCACTCGCTGGCGAACGTGCCCGAACTGCCCGGCCGGACGCTGATCCTGGTGGACCGCTCCGGTTCGATGTTCGACCGCTCCGGCGGGCCCACCGAGCTCAACCGGGCGGACTCGGCGGCGATCTTCGGCACCGCGCTGAAGGTCCGGGCCGCCGAGGCGGACCTGGTCGAGTTCGGCACCACCAGCCAGGTGGTCGAGGTCGGCCGGGGCGAGGCGGTGCTGCGGGTGCTGGAACGTTTCTCCAGTCTCGGCGGCACCAACACCGCCGACGCCGTCCGCACCCACTACCGCGGCCACGACCGGGTGGTGATCGTCACCGACGAGCAGACCGGCCCGGGCCGCTGGGGCGGCGACCCGCTCGCCGCCGTCCCGGCCCACGTGCCCGTCTACACCTGGAACCTGGCCGGCTACGCCCCGGGCCACGGCCCCAGCGGCGGCGCCCACCGGCACACCTTCGGCGGCCTGAGCGACGCGGCCTTCCGGCTGATCCCCCTCCTGGAGGCCGGGGCGAACGCCGCCTGGCCCTGGGAGGCGTAGCCCGGGCACCCCTCCGCGCGCCCTCGACCCGCCCGTCCCGCCGTGGCAGCATCGGCCCCGGCAGGACGGGCCGGGCGAGGGCGAGGAGTGCGCGGTGACGGACCAGGTCGACGTGGCGGTGGTGGGCGGCGGGATCGTCGGGCTGGCCACGGCGTACGCACTGACCCTGGCACGGCCGGGGCTGCGGCTCGCGGTCCTGGAGAAGGAGGCCGGCTTCGCGGCGCACCAGACCGGGCGCAACAGCGGGGTGATCCACAGCGGCGTCTACTACCGCCCCGGCTCGTACAAGGCCCGGTTCGCCGTCGCGGGCGCCGCCGAGCTGGTGGCGTTCTGCCGCGAGCACGGCATTCCGTACGAGGTGACCGGCAAGCTGGTCGTGGCCACCGGCGCCGCCGAACTGCCCCGGCTGGCGGCGCTGGCCGGGCGCGGGCGGGCCAACGGCATCCCGGTCACCGAGCTGGACCGGACCGGGATCGCCCGCCACGAGCCCGAGGTGACCGGGATCGCCGGGCTGCACGTCGCCACCACCGGCATCTGCGACTTCCCGGCCGTCGCCACCGCGTACGCCCGGCTGGCCCGGGAGGCCGGCGCCGAACTGCGGCCCGGCAGCGAGGTGCTGGCCGTGGCCCGGCGCCGGGACGGGGTGACGCTGCGGACCCCGGCCGGAGAACTGCGCTGCCGGGTGCTGGTGAACTGCGCCGGGCTGCACAGCGACCGGATCGCCCGGCTGACCGGGGACGACGCCGGGGTGCGGATCGTGCCGTTCCGCGGCGAGTACTACGAACTGACCGAGCGGCGCCGGAACCTGGTGCGCGGCCTGGTCTACCCGGTGCCCGACCCGGCCTTCCCCTTCCTCGGCGTGCACCTCACCCGGGGCGTCCACGGGGACGTCCACGTCGGCCCGAACGCGGTGCCCGCGCTCGCCCGCGAGGGCTACGACTGGCGCACCGTCCGCCCGCGCGACCTCGCCGACACCCTGGCCTTCCCCGGCACCTGGCGGATCGCCCGCCGGCACTGGCGGTACGAGCTGGGCGAACTGCACCGCTCGCTGTCCAAGCGGGCGTTCACCACGGCCGTCCGGCGGCTGCTGCCCGCCGTCGCCCCGGAGGACCTGGTGCCGGCCGCCGCCGGGGTCCGGGCCCAAGCGGTGGCCCGGGACGGCTCACTGCTGGACGACTTCGCCTTCGCCGGCTTCGACCCGGACGACCCGCGCTCCCCGCGCCGCGCGGTGCACGTGCTGAACGCACCGTCGCCCGCCGCCACGGCCTCGCTGCCGATCGGCCGGGAGGTGGCCCGCCGGGCCCTGGCCGCGCTGGAGGCCGGCGGGTGAACCGAGCAGCGGTCGGGCCGATGAGTCCGGTCACAGGCCCGGCCGGAGAGCCCCGACAGCCCCGTAGACTCGGGTGATTGTGACTGCCACCGCCCCGATCCCCCAGACCTCGCCGTCCGCCCGGCTGTCCGCCGCGCCGGCCGCCTACCCCGCGCCGATGTACCCGCACAAGGCCACCGAGGCCCAGCACCGCGAGCGTCGCATCCGCAGCTTCCAGCCGCGCCGGGGCCGGATGACCAACGCCCAGGCGAGCGCCCTGGACCGGAGCTGGGAGACGTACGGCATCCCCATCGACGGCAGCCCGCTGGACCTGCCGGAGCTGTTCGGCGGCCTGCCGGTGACCCTGGAGATCGGCTTCGGCATGGGCGAGACCACCGCCGCGATGGCCGCCGCCGACCCGGCCATGGGCATCCTCGCCGCCGACGTGCACACCCCCGGCCACGGCAACCTGCTCGGCCTGCTGGAGCGCGACGGCTCCCGGAACGTCCGCACGGCCGCCGGCGACGCGGTGATCCTGCTGCGCGACATGCTCCCGGACGCCTCCCTGGCCGGTCTGCGGGTCTACTTCGCCGACCCGTGGCCCAAGCCGAAGCACCACAAGCGCCGGCTGGTCCAGCCCGACTTCCTCGACCTGGTGCTGCCCCGGCTCGCCCCCGGCGCCCTGGTGCACTGCGCCACCGACTGGGAGCCGTACGCGGAGCAGATGCTGGCCGTGCTGTCCGCCTCGCCGGAGCTGGAGAACCTGCACCCCGAGGGTGACGGAACCGGCTGGCTGGAGCCCGCGGACCACCCGGACGGCAGCATTCCCGGCTACGCCCCGAGGCCGGACTGGCGTCCGGTCACCAAGTTCGAACGGGCCGGGATCGCCAAGGGCCACGTCGTCCACGACCTGCTGTTCCGCCGCCGCTGACCCACCGGGGCCGTTCGAACGGGCGGACGCGCGGCGGCCGTGCGGTCGGGCCCGGGACGGACGGCTCGTCCCGAGTCCTCCCGACGGGCCGTCACCGTGGCCTACCCTGTGCCGCATGGGCAGCCCGTCCGGCGGCGGGTTCCGGAGGAACTGTCGGACGACGGTTCGAGCCGCCGCCGACGCACCGGAGACGGTCCCGAGCACCGGCGACACCCGGACCATCCCGGGGCCCCGGAGGCGCCGGGCCCACCGGCTGCTGCCCCGGCCGGGTACCGCGCCCGCCGTACCGGTCCCGCCCGGGGCGCCCACCGCCTCCCCCGCCGCGGCCG
>NZ_JAHSQD010000412.1 GCF_020103755.1 Streptomyces sp. LS1784 | reverse complement strand
CCCGCCAGGAGGCCAGGGACGCCGCCGGGCCCGGCCGGCAGCGGCGGCTGCGGATCGGCAGCGTCGGCAGCCGGGCGGTCGCGGCCTGGCTGCGCCGGGTCCACGAGCGGCTGCCGGACACCGACACCACCATCCACGTGGACGTCTCGGCCAGCGCACTGCTGCGGATGGTCGCCGCCGACCAGCTGGACGTGGCCTTCGTGTACGAGAGCGAGGGCTTCCCGCTGCGGGTGCCGCCGGACGCCGAGCAGCGGGTGCTGATGGCCCGGGAGCCGCAGTTCGTCGCGCTCGCCGCCGGGCACCCGGCCGCCGCCCGACCGGTCGTCCACCTGGCCGACCTCGCCGAGGACACCTGGATGGTCGACCCGACCGCCGACCACGAGTACGCGGCGATGCGCCGGGTGTTCAGCGAGGCCGGGCTCAACCCCCGGGTGGTGCAGGTGCGGGACAACGCCACCGCCGCCGAACTGGTCGCCTCCGGCGAGGCCGTCCGCCCCTGCCAGCCGACCTCGCTGCCCGGGCCCGGCACGGTGGTCCGCCCGGTGCACGGGGACCCGCTGGCCGTCCGGCTGCTGTTCACCTGGCGTCCACGCGTGCTCAGCCCGCCCGCGCTGGACGCGCTGTACGGCGAACTGCGCGCCGCCTACCTGGATCTGGCCAAGGTCAACCCGGCCTACCTGGCCTGGCTGGCCCGGCACGAGCCGGTGCTGCTGGGGCGGGCCGGCTAGCGGGCGTTCACCCGTCCGCCGGCCGCCCGCCTGCTCTCCCGGCCGTGGATCAGCACGCCCACCGCCACCATCAGCGCGCAGACCAGGCCCGCCGCGAGCACCCCGGAGCCGCCGAGCGCGGTACAGGCCAGCACCAGCGCGGCCCCGGCCGGCGCCACCGCCTGGGCCACCACGCCCCGCTTGGTGTGCCGGGAGTGCAGGAGCCAGACCGTGACCAGGTAGAGCGCGGTGGGCACGGTGACCGTCGCGGTGGCGGCGGTCTCGGAGATGTGCGCCTGGTGCACCGCCGACCCCACCGCCACCTCCAGCCCGGCGCCGATCGCGGCCGCCGAGCCGAACACCAGGTAGTGCCCGTAGCCCCAGACCAGCGCCTGCCGGTTGGACCGCAGGTGCTCGTGGACCGGCCGGGCGAAGTAGATCCACCAGGCCGCGAAGCAGATCAGCAGCCCGCCGACCGCCACCGGCACCAGCCGGCCCAGCTCCTCGTGCTCGTCCACCGCCGACTGCATCGCGACGGTCGCCGCCGCCACCGTCTCGCCGAGCACGATCAGGGTGAACAGCCCGTACCGTTCGGCGATGTGGTGCGGGTGCCAGGAGGTCCGCATTCGCAGCTCGGCGGCCACCGGCACGGCCAGCTCGCACAGCACCCCGATCGGGATGGCGTACGGCCGGGCGCCCTGCGGCAGGAACAGCATCGCCACCCAGCCGACCTGGCAGAGCGTGATCCCCGCCGCGTAGCCCAGCGCGACCCGGCGCGCCACGCCCTGCTCGCCGGCGGCCGCGCGCAGCCACTGGGTGACCATCGCCAGCCGCATCACCACGTAGCCGGCGATCGCCAGTGCCAGGTCCTGGGTGGCGAACAGCCGCGGCACCCCCGCGGCGAGGATCAGCACCCCGGCGATCTGCACCAGCGTGGTGAGCCGGTACGGCACGTCGTCGACGTCGTACGCGGAGGCGAACCAGGTGAAGTTCATCCAGGCCCACCAGATCGCGAAGAAGGCCAGTGCGTAGCCGCGCAGGCCTTCCCCGTAGTGCCCGGCCGCCAGGGAGTGGGCCAGTTCCCGCCCGGCCTGGCCGACCGCGACCACGAAGCAGAGGTCGAAGAAGAGCTCCAGCGGGGTCGCGACCCGGTGCGGCTCGTTCCGGTCGCGCGGGGCCATCCGGCGCACCGGCGGCGGGTCGACGGGGCGTCTGCGGGGCGCCGTGGCGGCGGGGTCAGTGGCCATCGGAGCTGCTCCAAGGTCGGGAGGTGGATCGTCCCGCGCATCCTGACAGTGGCCCGGGCCCGGCGCACGCACCGGCCCGGCACGCGGACCACGCACCGGCGCGGGATGCGCACCGGGCGCCGGCGCGACGTGCGTGACGCACCGACGCGCTCCGGTAGGCCCGCACACCCCGGGCACGGTGGCCCCGAATGTCCCTTTTTTCCTTACCGTCAGCCGCAGTTGACGCTCCGGTGCGCGAACCGGGTGACAGCCCGGCGGGATTCCGGGCGCGCCCCGCGCGCTGCGTCGCGGCCCGCCGCAGCGCCGCTAGATTCTTCCCCGGTTGGAAGAGCGCGGGCCCTGCCGGGCCCCACGACACGGGCGGCCTGCGGGCAACGCGGAAGGTCAAGGCTGGTGGCGGGACAGCGGGGGCGGCAGAGCCGGTCCTCCCGCGCGCGCCACCGGCCTCGTGATCACCGCGCTGCTCGCCAGCGCCTGCCGTGCGGCCCGTCTCGTCTCCGCCGCGGCTACTTCTCCCAGCCGAGCTTGCTGTAGTCCTCCCCGGCGAGGCCGAAGGCCCCGTAGTTGGCCAGGCCCTTGCGGGTCGCCACGACCTCCGGCCGCTGGTAGAGCTCGACGGTGTGGCCGAGCTCCCAGATCTTCGCGTCCGCCTGGTTGTAGAGCTTCGCGGCCTCCGCCGGGTCGACCGTCCCGGCCGCCTTCTTCAGCAAGTCGTCGATCTCCTGGCTGCCCAGGCGCGAGGGGTTGCTGAAGCTGTTGTCGCCCACCGGCAGCCGGAAGTTGGTCAGGCTCTTGGACAGCGGGAAGGAGTCGGTGTTGCGCCAGCTCGCGATCTCGAACTTGCCCGGGTTCACGTACTTGGTGAAGAAGTCGTTGGCGGGCACCTTGTCCAGGCTGACCTTGACGCCGGCCGCCTGCCACATCGCCGCCGCCGCGGTGGCCAGGTCGATCTGCGCCTGCGGGGTGGAGTCGTTGAGCACCCAGTGCAGCTCCAGCGCGCCGCCGTCCTTGGTGCGCGGCTGACCGCTGCCCGCCTCCTTCCAACCCGCCTCGTCCAGCAGCTTCTTGGCGGCGGCCAGGTCGAACTTGGCCCAGTCGCCGGAGGTGTCCTGGTAGCCGGTCTGGTTGGGCATGAAGATGTGGTTGCCGAGCGGCTTGAACTCCACCGGCACCCCGTTGTTGGCGATCTTGATCAGCGCGGAGCGGTCCAGCGCCTTGCCGAGCGCCTGCCGGACCCGCTGGTCCGCCAGCGCGCCGGTGCCGCCGAAGGAGATGTGCACCTCGTCCCAGGGGCTGGCGCTGCGGATCGCGGTGTCCTTGGCGTTCTTGAGCTGCCCGTAGGCGGTGGCGGTGCCGGCCGCGGCGTAGTCGATCTCGTTGTTGAGGTAGGCCTGGGTCGTCGCCGACTGGGACATCACCCGGAAGGTGAGCTTGTCGGCCTTGGCCCTGGTGCCCCACCAGGCCGGGTCCGGGACGAGGGTCAGGGTCTGCGCGGTCTTGTCCGCCGTGCCGACCTTGAACGCGCCCGCGGTGATCGGGATCTTCTCCACCCAGCCCTTGTTGAAGTCGTCCGGGGTGGAGATGCCGGCCGCCGGGATCAGCGGGCGGAACAGGTTCTGCCAGTCGGCGTACGGCTCGGCGAAGGTGACCTTCACCTCGGTCGGGTCGGCGCCCTGCTCGACCGCGGAGATCTGCTCGTAGCCGGACGGGTCGGAGACGTTGTACGCCGGGTCCTTGCCGCCGGCGGTCTGCCAGTCGGCCTTGAAGTCCAGATAGCTCAGCGGCTTGCCGTCCGACCACTTGGCCTTGGGGTTGAGCCTGTAGGTGACCACCTGCGGCGAGGTCGAGGTGACCTTGGCCTCTACCAGGTAGTCGGGGTTGGGCAGGAAGGTGCCGGCGGCGTCCGTGCTGAAGAGCGAGGGCTCCAGGTTGCGCATGATCGTGACCGCGGAGCCGTAGTAACCGTCCACCTGCAACGGGTTCCACTGGGTGATCCACTGGTACAGCGGGAAGCGCACCTCCCCGCCGTCCTTGACCTGGTCCAGCGGCTTGGGGTTGAGGTCGTTGGCGCCCTGTCTCGGCGGCTCGCTCTTGGCCGCGTTGTCGGCCGAGCCTCCCCCGCCCGAGGTGCACGCGGTGGCCGCCAGCGCGACGGCGACGGCGAGGGCGGTCGCCCGGCCGAGGCGACGGGCCGTGGTGGAAGCGTCCATGAGGGTCCCCCTGGTGAGGTCTTCGGTGCGGGAGTCGTGCCGCGCGAGGTGTAGCGGGGCTTGAACGTGGGCAGCCAATTCGGCGCCGGGCGAGCAGAACGTAACAGCGGATCCGGGCCGCCACCAGGGGGAGGAGGGAACACCTGATTCAAAAGTCACACGCGGCAACGCAGTTGCAACACGCCGGCCGTGCGCCGCTGCAACACTCTGACCTGCGCCTTCCCCGACTCCCTTGATCTCCCCACCCCCACCCGCCCCGACCGGGCCCAGAACCGAAAGCCGCCACCCGATGCCCACCAGACGCGTCGGCCCCGCCCCCGCCACCCCGGGCGGCCGTTGATGCTCCGTTACCTGGCGAAGCGACTGAGCTACTACGCGGTGTTGCTGATCGCCGCCGTGTTCCTGGCGTACGCGATATCCGCGACCGCCCTGCAACCACGCACCTACTTCGATGCCAAGGTCCCCCGCCCGGCCGCCGAATCGGTCGAACGCCAGCTCACCGCACTCAACTTGAACGACCGCACCCCGGTCGTCGAACGCTTCGGCCACTGGGCCGGCGGGCTGCTCCACGGCGACCTCGGCCGGACCATCCACGACACCCCGGTCACCGACGACTTCGGCCGCCGGGTCTGGGTCTCGCTGCGACTGCTGCTGATCGGCAGCCTGCTCGGCATCGTCCTCGGCGTCGCCGCCGGGGCCTGGAGCGCCGTGCGCCAGTACCGGATCTCCGACCGGCTGCTCACCGTGCTGTCCTTCGTGCTGCTCTCCACCCCGGTCTTCCTGGTCGCGCTGTTCCTCAAGAACGGCGCCATCGCCGCCAAGGACGCGGCCGGCCACGACGTCGTCCCGTTCACCGGATACGAGACCCCCGGGCTCACCGGCGGCCTCGGCACCCATTTCGCCGACTGGGCGCTGCACCTGCTGCTGCCCACCATCTCGCTGGCGCTCGGCGGCCTCGCCACCTACAGCCGCTACCAGCGCGGCACCATGCTCGACGTACTCGGCTCCGACTACCTGCGCACCGCCGAGGCCAAGGGGCTCACCCGCCGGCAGGCGCTGCTCCGGCACGGGCTGCGCACCGCCGTGATCCCGATGTCGACCATGTTCGCCTACAGCTTCCTGGGTATCTTCACCGGCGCGATCTTCACCGAGACAATCTTCGGCTGGCACGGCATGGGCGAGTGGCTGATCCAGTCGATCAACGAACAGGACGTCAACTCCGTGGTGGCCGTCAACCTGTTCACCGCCGTCGTCGTCCTCGCCTCCGGCTTCCTCGCCGACACCCTGCACGCCGCCCTCGACCCGCGCGTGCGGTCCTGACCGGAGGAGACCCGAGATGACCACCACCGTCGCCGAGCCCTCCGCCGCAGCCACCGCCCCCCGGACCACCGGCCGGGGACGGCTCGTCCTCACCCGGCTGCTCGCCGCCCGCGGCGCCGTCACCGGGGCCGTCATCGTCCTGCTGCTGTTCGCGCTCGCCTTCGGCGGCCCGCACCTCACGCCCTGGGACTACGCCGCCCCCGACTTCTCCGCGCTGCACCAACCCCCCTCCACCGAGCACTGGTTCGGCACCAACGGGGTCGGCCAGGACGTGTTCGCGCAGACCGTCCGCGGGCTGCAGAAGTCGCTGGTCATCGGCCTGCTGGTGGCGCTGTTCTCCACCGTGCTGGCCTCGCTGGTCGGCGCCTGCGCCGGCTACTTCGGCGGCTGGGCCGACCGGTCGCTGATGTTCCTGGTGGACCTACTGCTGGTCTTCCCCAGCTTCCTGATCATCACCATCGTCTCGTCCCGACTGAAGAGCGCCGGCTGGATCGCCTTCGTGCTGCTGCTCGCGCTGTTCAACTGGATGATCACCGCCCGGGTGGTCCGCTCGATGACGATCTCCCTGCGCGAACGCGAATTCGTCCGCGCCGCACGGTTCATGGGGGTCCGGCCGCTGCGGATCATCAGCCGGCACATCCTGCCGAACGTCGCCTCCTTCCTCATCATCGACGCCACCATCGCAGTCGGCGGCGCCGTGATGAGCGAGACCGCGCTGTCCTACTTCGGCTTCGGGGTCAAGGCGCCGGACGTCTCGCTCGGCACCCTGCTCGCCGCCGGGACCAGCGAGGCCCCGGTGTTCCCCTGGCTGTTCTACTTCGCCGCCGGGCTGCTGGTGGTCTTCGTCCTCGCCGTCAACCTGATCGGGGACGGGCTGCGCGACGCCCTCGACCCCACCTCCGGGGCCGCGCCCCGCCGTTCCCGTAGGAAGCGCCCGTGACCACCACCGTCGAAACCCCGCTGCTCGCCGTCCGGGACCTGCGGGTGGACTTCGCCGGGCCCGACGGCCCGGTCCCGGCCGTCCGCGGGGTGGACCTCACCCTGCGGCGCGGCGAGACCCTCGGCATCGTCGGCGAATCCGGCTCCGGGAAGTCCGTCACCGCACTGTCCGTGCTCGGGCTGCTGCCCGGCACCGCGAGCGTCAGCGGCTCGGTACGGCTGGAGGGACGGGAACTGGTCGGGCTGCCGGGCCGGGAACTCGCCGCGATCCGCGGCCGCCGGATCGCCATGGTCTTCCAGGACCCGCTCTCCGCCTTCACCCCGGTCTACCGGATCGGCGACCAGATCGCCGAGGCGGTCCGCATCCACCAGCGGGTGGACAAGGCCGCCGCGCGGCGCCGGGCCGCCGAACTCCTCGACCTGGTCGGCATCCCGGCGCCCGACCGGGCCCTGGACAGCTTCCCGCACGAGTTCTCCGGCGGCATGCGCCAGCGCGCGATGATCGCCATGGCGGTCGCCAACGAGCCCGACATCCTGCTCGCCGACGAGCCCACCACCGCGCTCGACGTCACCATCCAGGCCCAGGTGCTGGACGTGCTGCGCACCGCCCAGCGGGAGACCGGCGCGGCCCTCGTCCTGGTCAGCCACGACCTCGGGGTGATCGCCGGAACGGCCGACCGGGTCGCGGTGATGTACGCCGGGCGGGTGGTCGAGACGGCCGGGGTGGACGAGCTGTTCGCGGCCCCGCGCCACCCCTACTCGCTCGGCCTGATCGGCGCGCTGCCCCGGCTGGACGGGCGCGGCGGTCCGCTCGTGCCGATCCCCGGCACCCCGGCGCCGATGGCCGAACTGCCGGCGGGCTGCCCCTTCGCGCCGCGCTGCCCGCTGGCGGAGGAGCGCTGCTCCGCG
>NZ_JAHSQD010000411.1 GCF_020103755.1 Streptomyces sp. LS1784 | reverse complement strand
AGCCAGCTGCCCGGCGGGCGGCGCAGCCAGCCTTCGGCCGCGCCGAGCGCGCCCGCCGCCGTGGCCAGTGCCCGCAACCCCGGGTGACGCTCACCGGGCCGGTGCACCAGGCTGACCAGACTCAGCGGCACCGGCTCCACCAGCGGCACGTTCACCGTCCCCGGGATCCGCGGGCCGCCGACCGTGGTCAGCATCGGATCACCGTGCCGGGCGAGGTAGCGGGCGGTCTCGTCCACGCCCACCGGCGGCACGTACGGCGCGGCCGCCGCCAAGCCGTGCTCGCACACCAGCCGGGTGCCGAGATCGGCCCACTCGGTGGTGGCCGGGTTGCCCGCGCAGACGTCGACGGGGTGCCCGGCCAGGTCGGCCATCCGCAGCACCGGGCGGCCCGCCAGCGGATGCGTGTCCGCCATCATCACCGAGATCCGCTCCAACCGCACCGGCAACTGGACGAGTTGACCGCGCACCGGGGCGGGGAGCCCGGCGAAGCGGCCGAAGGAGGCGTCCAGGCGGTGTGCCAGCAGTTCGGCGGCGGCCGCGGCCAGTCCGCCGTGGAAGCGGGCCAGCAGCTCACCCTCCGGCCAGGCGGCGCGGGCCTGTTCGAGCACCCGGTCGGCGGTGAGGTCCGGGCCGGTGACGTCGCTGTTGAGGTCGAGCAGCAACGGCCGGGCGGCGGCCCCGGTCAGTGCTCCGGCGAGGATCTCGTCGTGCAGGGCGAGGAACCGGCGGGCCCGGGGCAGCAGCAGCCGCCCGGCCGGGGTGAGTTCGACGCTGCGGGTGGTGCGGGTGAACAGCGCGTCGCCGAGCAGCCCCTCCAGGGTCCGGACGTCCCGGCTGAGCGCCTGCTGGGCGATGTGCAGCCGCTCGGCGGCCCGGCCGAAGTGCAGGGTCTCGGCGGTCGCGACGAAGCCGCGGAGCAGACGGGGGTGCAGGTCACGGGGCATGCGCGGCAGATTAACAACAGTGCGTTGTGAGTACGGCGAAACAGGTGTTGGACGGCCGCCCGTCGCCGGCGCCAGGCTGTGGGCATCCCCCTTCCCCCTGCTCACAGGAGCCCGATGCCCTCGCGCGCCTCCCTCGCCTCCTACCGACGGCTGTTCGCGGCCCCCGGCGCGGTCGCCTTCACCTCGACCGGACTGCTCGGCCGGCTGGCACTGTCGATGAACGGCGTCGCACTGGTGGTCCTGCTCTCCGAGCGGCGCGGCTCGTACGGACTGGCCGGGGCGGTCTCGGCGGCCGGACTGGTCGCCGGCGCGGTCGGGATGCCGCTGATCGGACGGCTGGTGGACCGGTACGGGCAGGCGCGGGTGACGGTACCGGCCGCGCTGTACAACGCCGTTCCGCTGACCGGGCTGCTGCTCTGCGTCCGGCTCGGCGCACCCGACTGGACGCTCCTCCTCTGCTCCGCGGCCTGCTCGGCGGCGCCCAACCTCGGCGGCATGGCCCGTTCCCGCTGGGCGCACCTGTACCGGGACGAACCGGCCGCCCGGCACCTGGCCAACTCCTTCGAGCAGGCACTGGACGAACTCTGCTTCATGGCCGGGCCGGTGCTCGCGATGCTGCTCTGCACCACGCTCGCCCCGGAGGCCGGACTGATCACCGCCGGCACCCTCGGCACCGCCGGCGCCCTGCTGTTCGCCGCCCAGCGGCGCACCGAACCCCCGCTGTCCCCCGCGCCGGCGCAGGGGCCGGAGCCGGCCGACCGACGGCACGGCTCCCCGCTGCGGGCGCCCGGGCTGCGGGTGCTGGTGCTGACCTTCCTGGCGACCGGCATGGTCTTCGGCGCGACCGAGATCACCACCGTGGCGTACGCCGACGCGCTCGGCCACAAGGCGTCGGCCGGCCTGCTGCTGGCCCTGGTCGCGGCCGGTTCCTGCGTGGCCGGGCTGCTGTTCGGGCTGCTGACCCCGCGTCGGGCACCGGGTGCGCGCTTCCTTTTCGGCGCCACGGCGATGGCCGCGGTGCTGCTGCTGCCGCTCGCCGCCGGGCTGGGCGGGGCCGGGCTCGGACTGCTCGGCGTGGCGCTGTTCGCGGCCGGCACCGCCACCGCGCCGACCATGGTGACCGGGATGACGCTGGTCCAGGAACTGCTGCCGCAGCGGCAGTTCAACGAGGGGATGGCGATGGCGGTGTCCGGCATCGTGGTCGGCATCTCGGCCGGGGCGGCGCTCGCCGGGACGGTCGCCGAGCAGGCCGCTCCGGGCACCGGCTACGCCCTGCCCGCCGTGGCCGCCGGGCTCGCGCTGCTGATCGCGCTGGCGGGGCGGCGGCACCTGACGGGGCGGACGTCCGGGGCCGGCACGTCAGCGAACGTGCCTGCGGGCACGCCTGGCGAGACGTCGGGCGGGGCGTCAGACGCGGGGCCGGAAAATGCCGAGCAGATTGTCAGTGGCACCGTCTAACTTCGAGGCATGGCGGAAATCACCTACGTCCGAGGCGATGCCACCGCGCCCCTGGGCAAGGGCGTGAAGGTGATCGCGCACGTCTGCAACGACCTCGGCGGCTGGGGCAAGGGCTTCGTGCTCGCACTCTCCAGACGCTGGCCCGAGCCCGAGGCCGCGTACCGACGCTGGCACCGGGAGCGGGCGAAGAACGACTTCGGCCTCGGCGCCGTCCAGCTGGTGCCGGTCGGTCCGTACGTCTGGGTGGCCAACCTGGTCGGCCAGCGCGGCATTCGGACGGGGCGCTCCAGCGGGGTTCCGGTGCGCTACGAGGCGATCGACACCGGGCTGGCCGCGCTCGGCGAGGACGCGCTCCGGCTCGGCGCCTCCGTCCACATGCCGCGGATCGGCTGCGGTCTGGCGGGCGGACGCTGGGAGCGGGTCGAGCCGCTGGTCACCGCCCGGCTGACGGCCCGGGGCGTCCCGGTGACCGTCTACGACGTCGACTGACCGGACGCCCCGACCCCTTCCACCACCCCACCGACCCGATCACTTCGGCCACTTCGGCTACTTCGACCGATCCGTCGGCTCCGGCCGGTCGGACCCGACCGCCACGCGCGCGGCCGGCCATGCGTACACGTACTCGGGCAGCAGGAATCCGCCGGGGAACTCACCCTCCTGCGCCCGGACCCGCTCGGCGCCCTCGCGCTCGTAGAAGGCGATCGCGCGGGTGTTGTCCCGCAGCACCTCCAGGGAGAGTTCGGCCCCGGGGTGCCGCTCGGCGACATGGGTGCGGGCCGCGGTCAGCAGCTCGCGACCGATGCCGCCACCGTTCAGGCCGGGGCGCACGTGCAGGTTGTCGATCAGCACCCCGCCGTCCGGCTGCGGGACGAGGTAGATGAACCCGACCGTCACGCCCGCCCGTTCCGCCACCAGGAGCTCGGGGGAGTTCTCCGGCTCCCCGTAGTCGGCCTCCAGGCGCAGTTTCCACAGCTCGCGCCGCTGGGCGACCATCCCGTCGCCCAGCCCCTCCTCCGGGACGATCCCCTGGTAGGTGGTGCGCCAGCTGTGGGCGTGCAGCTCGGCGACGGACTCGGCGTCCTGCACTCCGCCGCGCCGGATGACGGTCTGCCCTGAACTGATCATGTGACCAGCCTCCCACAGAGAATGGAGTTGAACATGTTCAACCGATACGTCTACAGTTCTGCCCAGCCTTTGAACGCGTTCGAAACAAGGGGGGTCGCCGTGGCACCGGATGCGGAGGGGGCATCCGGTGCCACGAACACCGACACCGGGTGGAACGTCGTCTCCGGCTAGGCTCGTGCTCGTGGACGACCTGGCATCGACGAACCGAACGGACGGCGAGAACGGCGCGGTCGGGGCTCCGGCCGCGCCCGGACCGGAGGGCGCGCCCCTGCCCGGCGGCCGGGCACAGCCGAAGACCGACAAGAGTGAGGCGACCCGGGCGCTGATCCTGGAGACGGCCATGCGGCTGTTCCAGGAACGGGGCTACGAGAAGACCACCATGCGCGCGATCGCCACCGAGGCCGGCGTCTCGGTGGGCAACGCGTACTACTACTTCGCGGCGAAGGAATTCCTGATCCAGGGGTTCTACGACCGGATGACCTACGACCACGCGGCCGACGCCAAGCGCCGCATGGCCCACACCCGGGACTTCTCCGAGCGGTTGCAGATCGCGCTGACCTCCTGGCTCGACACGGCCGCGCCGTACCACGAGTTCGCCGCGCAGTTCTTTCGCACCGCCGCCGACCCGACCAGCTCGCTGAGCCCGTTCTCCAACGAGTCCCACCCGGCCCGGGCGACCGCGGTCGAGCTGTTCCGCGACGTGCTCCAGGGCTCGGAGCTGGCGCCCAAGCTGGACGCCGAACTCGTCGAGCTGCTGCCGGACGTGCTCTGGCTGCACCTGATGATCGTGGTGCTCTACTGGGTCTTCGACCGCACCCCGGACACCGAGCGGACCAGGGAGTTCGTCCGCCGCTCGACGCCGCTCGCGGCCCGGGTGATCAACCTGTCCCGCTACCGGGTCTTCCGGCCGATCGTCCGCGACGCCAAGGGCCTGATCCAGGACTTCATCCTGCCCACCATCGGCAAGACGGCGGTCAAGTAACGCCCGCCACAACGACGACAAGGAGGCCGGCCCGCGAACGGGCCGGCCTCCCGCGTGCGTGCCCTGCCTCAGAATCCGTCCGGGTTCCAGGCGGCGAGCGGGGTGCGCAGCAGCAGGTCGGCAGCGGCCGCCGCGCCGGGGCGCGACTCGGTGACCAGACCGGCCGCGGCCAGCCGCGGCACCGTCTCGCCGCCCAGGTAGAGCGAGCCCAGTGCCGAGGCGCCGAGCGCGAGGTCGGCGTCGTCGGTGGTCCGGGTGCAGCAGCCGGTGCCGTCCTCGGCCACCTCCAGCGCCCAACGGCCCGAGGCGTAGCCCAGCTTGTCGTCGACCTCCAGCACCACCCGCCCGGGGGCGCCGTACGTCCGGGCGTTGAGCGCGGCCTCGACGTCCAGCACCCGCAGCCAGGTGAAGTCGGCGTTCTCGACGTACGGGGTGGCCGCACGCGGGTCCTGGAGCAGCAGCGGCAGCGGGTCGTCCGGGCCGAGGTTCTCCACCACGACCTTGCGCACCCAGTCGACGGCGAGGAGGAAGCGCCACAGCTCGGCGGTGGTCGCGCCGTCCAACGCCAGGAAGTCCTCGACGGTGAGCGTGCAGTTGGGATAGCTGCCGTCCCACTTGTCGTCGACCCGGTAGACCGCCAGGCCGGTGACCACGCCGTCGGCGTCCCGGTGGACGACCGCGAACGGCTCCTTGAAGTCGAAGCCCGGCACCTGGACCTCACCGGTGCTGCGCTGCCACCACAGCTCGTCGCGGTCGATCGCGCCCGGCTGGGTGCGCCGCCACCGCTCGTGCAGGTCCGCGCCGAGTTCGCGCAGCTCGGCCATGGTCACGAAGTCGATCCGGCCGCCGGGGACGACCGGCAGGCCGTCCCGCAGGCCGCGGGTGCGGTACAGGTCGACGTTCCAGCCGTGGCCGCGGGTGGCCGGGCCGAAGCCGAACCGGCCGTAGATGTTGTACTCGGCGGCGATCAGGATGGCGACCGGCGTGCCGCTCCCGGCGGCGGTCGCGAGGTTGCGCCGCATCATCGTGCCGAGCAGGCCGCGTCGGCGGTGGGTGGCGCTCACGGTGACGTTGGTGATGGCGTCGGCGGTGACGACGGCCCCGCCCGGAACGGTCAACTCGGCGTCGAAGCTCCGGAAGGTGGCGATCTGGCGGTCGCCGTCGAAGCCGGCCAGCATCCGGCCCGGCTCCCACTGCCGACGGCGCAGATCCGCCGCGCTGCCCACGTGCGGGCGCAGGAAGCCGAGGGCGAGCGCGCGGTCCCAGGCCTCCACCTCGTCCTCGGAAACCGCCCGGATCCGAAGTCCGTTCACGGTGTCAACGGCCGTGTGATCGATGCTGTTGCCCATGCGGCCACCGTACGGCGGCCCCCCTGGGGGCGGCATCCGATTTATTCCGTGCCCGACCCGGTGTGCTCGCCCGGCACCACCACCCAGTGGTTGGTGCGCAGGAGGCGGTCCGAGAAGTCCAGGTCCCGCTCGCCGAGCAACCGGAAGCCGAGCGCCCGGCAGATCCCGTTGGACGGTCCGTTGGTGGTCCCCGGGTTGGCGTGCACCTCGCCCCAGCGGCCGTCCTCGGCGGCGGCGTCCAGCACCAGGCGCACGGCCGCCTTGGCGAGGCCTCGGCCCTGGTACTCGGGCAGCACCATCCAGCCGATCTCGGAGACGGTCGCGCCGTCCTCCTGGTCCGACCAGAGCGTGACGGTGCCCGCCGCCTCGCCGTCCTCGGCGCCGTCCGGCACGATCATCCTGATCCAGGAGCTGTCCGCGGCCACCTCGGCCAGGTCCTTGCGCAGCCGCGCCTCCACCCGCTCCCGGGGCAGCGGCCCGCCCAGTTCGGCCATCATCACCGGATCGCAGCGCATCCGGACGTACGCCTCGGCGTCCCCCGCCCGGACATCCCGCAGTCGCATGACTCCTCCTCAGCACCGGTCCGAGCCGCCACGCTAACGCGGCCCCCCGACACTGGCGCCCGGGTGGCCCGGGCTGGCATCCTCGTGCCGGTTCAGGTACGGACGATCCGCTTTTCTGGGGGAGCCATGGAGGACGAGTACTTCCGCCGGTTGAAGGAGTACGAGGGCCGGTCGCTGACGACGAAGGCCGCCGGCGGGCTGACCGTCGCCGGCTGGCTCTGGGCGCTCTGGCTGGTCTTCCTCCCGGGCAACGGACTCTGCGGCTCCCCGGCCTTCTACGAGCCGACCGGCTTCCACATGGCGGAGGCCTGCGACTCCGAGATGATCGGCCGGATCGGCAGCGCGCTCGCCGTCTTCCTCGTGTCGCTCCCGTTCGGCGCCGCCTGGGGCTGGTCCGTCGTGCGACTGCGCGACAGCCGCAAGGCCCTGGCCGCCCTCGCCGGCCGGTAGCCGACGGGGCGGCGCCGGAGCGCCCCCGGCTTCCCCAGCCCTAGGGACGGGCGTAGAAGTCCGGGGTGCCCATGATCCAGAGGCTGGCCTGTTTGATCGGCACGCCGGCCCGCGGGGCCTCGATCATCTGGTCGTCGCCGATGTAGAGGCCGACGTGGTGGATGTCGGCGGCACGCCCGGTGTCGGTCCAGAAGACCAGGTCTCCGGGGCGCAGTTGGCGGTAGCCGATCGGGGTGCTCTGGGCGTACTGGTCGGCGGCGAAGTGGTTGAGCCGTCGGCCGCCCTCGCGCCACGCCATCATGGTCAGCCCGGAGCAGTCGTAGCCGCCGGGGCCCTCGCCGCCCCAGACGTAGGGCAGGCCGATCTTGGACTTGGCGAAGGCGATGGCGGCGGCCGCGCCCTCGGCGGACCACGGGCGGGCGGCGTGCGGCGCGGCCTCCGCTTTCCCGGCGGCCTGCTCGGCG
>NZ_JAHSQD010000410.1 GCF_020103755.1 Streptomyces sp. LS1784 | reverse complement strand
GGAAGAATGATCGGCGGGCGGCCGTTGGCGTGGCGTTTGTCGTCGCAGTCGGGGCATTCCAGGCGGTACGGGTCGGCCGGCTTGCGCAGTTCGGCGACCGAGTCCGGCTTGCCTCCGATGGAGCCCTCGCAGGTGTGGCAGGGGTGCATGGCGGCGTTCGCCCGACGGGCGGCGAGCAGGGCGTCGTGCTCGCGGGTGTCGTCGGCTTCCTTGCGGCAGTCGTAGCAGGGCTTGGTGCCGTCGCTGGCGCCGGGCGTCCAGTCGTACTCGTCCTCGCGGCGGTCGCAGCCCGGGCAGCGGGTGGCTTCCAGGCGCCGTTCCTTCTCGTCTTCGGCGGCCTGCTCCTCGGCGGCGAGGCGGGCCCGGGTGCGGGTGAGGTACTCGGTGTTGGCGAGGGCGTCGGTGAGGTTCTGCCACTGGTGGCTGCCGAAGCGCCACCAGATCGGGGCGTGCGGGCCGCGGGCTGTCAGCTGGTCGAGGGTGCACGCGAGGATCGGGATGCGGCCGGTGAAGTCGAGGCCGCCGTACGGCTGCCAGTGATTTGCGGGTCAGGGCCTGGACCTCGTTGATGGTGCCTGGCAGGCCCCGGGGTCCGGCGCCGGCCAGGACCGCATCGGCGATCTGCTGGCGGCCACCGGGCAGGGGGTGGGAGTCGTCGGTGGTCCAGTCGGCGATCGTGCCGACCGGGCCGCCGGCGGTGTTGGCGCAGGTGATGGCGACGATCGGCCGGTCGGCCACGACGATGTGATGAAGGGCTTTCAGGGTGTGGGCGACAGCGTTCGCCAGGACGTCAGGGCGGCGATGGCCGAGGCCGCGCCGGCCAGTGTGACGACCAGCGCCGGAGCCGCGACTTCGCCCAACGCGCCTCCGGCTGCGGCGGCCAGGCCCTGCAGCGTCATCGTTCCGGTCAGCAGCAGGCCGAACGCTTGACCGCGCTGCGTCTCGGGCACCGCGTCGAGGAACCTGCGGGCCAGTGCGAGCTGGTAGGCGACGCCGAAACCGGACACTGTCAGCAGGATGGCGGCGTATCCCGGTGCGGGGTGCAGCGCGAACCCCAGCAGCGGCGATCCGAGCGCAAGCGCGAGGGGGCGGGCCAGCCGCTCCCGGCCCTCAGGGCTTACCAGGCGGCCGACGATCAGGTTGCCGGCGAACATCCCGGCGGCCACCGCTGCGAACAGCAGGCCGGCTGCGTCAGGTGCGCCGACCTGCGCGGTGTACGGGACCAGCACGCCCTCGGCGCCGACCATCAGCGCCGGTGCCAGCCATTGCGCCAGCAGCAGCGCCCGGACCGCAGGCCGGCGCAGCAGCGCCCGGTTTACCTGCCAGGTCTCGCTGATGCCGGCCTCACCGCCGGTGCGGCGGCGTGGGTGGTGGGACAGGCGCAGTTGTAGCAGGCCTGCCGAGGCCAGGCAGGTCGCGGCGGTGATCCAGAGCGCGCCTGGTGCGCCGACAGCGGCGATCAGCATGCCTCCGGCGGCGAAGCCGAGCACCTGCGTGCCGCCGGCCGTCATGGAGAAGACGGCACGGCCGAGCACGTAGCGGTCGCCGTCTAGCAGGTCGGGCAAAAGGGCGGTGCGCGAAGCGGAGGCGACGGCGCTGGGCAAACCGGTGACGAACACCAGTGCCAGCATGGCCGGTACCGGCAGTAGACCGGTGGCGAGCACGATGCTGACCGCGGTGCGCAGCACCTCGTAGCCGATCATGACGGTGCGCGGGGGCCAGCGGTCGGCGAAAGCCAGCAGCAGCGTGCCGCCGAAGGCATAGGGCAGGAAGCCTGCCGCATACGCCAGCGCCGACATCAGCGCCGACCCGGTCGCCGAGTAGACGATCACGGACAGTGCGAGCATCCGCACCGTCTCGCCGATCAGGAAGAGCGTGTAGCTGCCGAACAGCACGCGGAACTGGCCCACAGCGAATACCTCGCGGTAGGTGGCCGGGCGTGCCGCGACGGGCGTGGTGGTCATGGCCGACAGCATCACGGCAGCCCAGCCATGGTGACTATGCTTTCGTGTGGAGGCAAAACATGCTGGCCATCGAGGTGGGACCCGTCGACGTGGCGCGTACCCGCTACGCGATCTCGCCGCTGGGCGAGGCGATGCAGGCGCTGCGCGTCGCAGCCGGCGTGCAGACCGCCGGCCCGCTCCGGCCGTGGGCCGAACGCATCGCGCCCCGGTACAAACAGCTGCGCCGGCAGGTGCCCGCAGTCGGGGCGCTGACGGCGCTGTTCCGCCACGGCGCCTACAACGCCGACTTCATCCATCCGCCGCCGTCGGGCTCCGGTGGCGACTTCGCCACCGAGCTGGCCGCCGTGCGCGCCACGCCCCTGCACCGCGCACGCCTGGAACTGGCCCGCAACCTGGCGGGACTGCGCACGCCGCCGCGCTACGTGCAGCGCATCCTCGACGCGCCAGACGTGGTCACCCAGCTCGCCGACGCGCTCGAGGCAAGCTGGCAGGCGCTGGTCGAGCCGGACTGGCCGCGGCTGCGCGCGGTGCTGGAGCGTGACCTCGTCCGCCGCGCCGGGCACCTGGCGATGTACGGCTGGGCGGCAGCGCTGTCCGATCTCGACCCCCGGGTGACCTGGCGCTCCGAGGGGCAGACCGGGACCATCGAGGTGCGCACGGGCTCGCGTACCGAATGGGACCGGCACCGGCTGGCCGGCAAGGGCCTGCTGCTGATGCCGACGGTGTTCGGCACTCTGATCAGCTACGTCGAGCCGCCATGGCCCTACGCCCTGGTCTATCCCGCGCGGGGCATCGCGGACCTGCTCGGCCCAGTGGCGCGTGCACCGGGCAGCGAGGCCCTGAGCCGACTGGTCGGCCCCCGCCGCGCGGACGTGCTCCGCGCGCTGGACGTGCCTGCAACAACGACGCAGCTGGCCGCCCAGCTCGGCCTGAGCCTAGGCACCGTCGGCAGCCATCTGGCGGTGCTACGCGATGCCGGCCTGGTCACCCGCACTCGCACCGGCCGGGCCGTCCGCTACGAGCACACGCCGCTGGGCGCAGCCCTGGCGGCCAGCTGAACGCCTGTCGGGCTCGAAAAGTCATCGCTGCACCCATGAGGGCCGGGCCTGTCAAGCGCGCGTAGGGTGCCTGGCCTTTTATCGAACCGCAGGCCAAGCACCCATGCGCCTACCTTAGCGTCGCGGCCAACGAGGCGACCGGCTTCGGGGTCATTGCATGGTGGACGAACAATCTCCCTCCCCGGGTGGGCGGAATCTACGACCACCTATGGATCTCCGACAACCCCACCCCAACCGAAATCGACTCGCAACTCGTCTCCGATCCGCACTACCCCCGGTTCCATGACCCCGCCAGCGCGATACCGCTCACGCAGGTCAGAGCCGTCATCGAAGAATTCTGCCGCTCCGCCACCGGCGAACGTCCCGAGTCCATCGCCTGGGTGACCGGGCAGCTCAACGGCCAACGGGACGACCGGCCGGAGTTCGAGGACTACTGACCAGCAGTAACCGACAGTACGCCAAGGCCCGTCCGGTGGATCAGAACCGATCCACCGGACGGGCCTTCGGCTTCATGCTCCACAGCCTGCCGACACCCGCGAGCAGTTTGAGCAGGACCTGCCTGCCACCCTCGCTGCTGTGGAACCAGGAGCGCGCCGCCGGCCGCCTCGGCTCACCCCGGAGCAGAGGGAGGAGAAGGCCAAGCGGGACCACGAGCGACTGCTGCACCGCATGGACGAGGTCGAGGCCGCCTCCGAGGACACGTGGTACGCGCCGCCGTACCCCGCGTACTACGACACCGCCACCGCCCGCGACCACCACCGCGCCCTGCCGGTCGTGGCCACCACCCTTCCGCTGCTGCGCCGCTTCGGCGCCGACGCCCCGATGTGGCACCGGTTCGGCCGGAACGGCTGGCACAGGTGGTCATAGGCGGCGCGGTTGTTGGGGTTGTCCAGGGCCTCGGTGAGGGAGTGCCGGCCTAGCTAGGCGGCCGTAGCGACCAGAGGGTGTGTCCAGCCAACGGCTCTGTCCCGTAATCGGTGGTAACGCTCTGTGGTGATCACCGGAGGAGGATGCGGTGGCGGAGCAGGGGGAACCCGGCTCGGCCGTGCATCTGCCTCATGATCCGTTTGGTCCACGTGTTGACTCCCTCGGTGCGGCCGTTGTGGAACGGGAGGGTGAGTCCGGCGTCGACGGCGGCACGGTCGAGTTCAAGGCCGTTCGCGAAGGAGTGCAGGTGGGGCAGGTCGGCGGCGCGGGCTGTCGTGATCCAGTCGGTGAGCTTGGCGTCGTTGCCCTCCGCTGGGGTCAGCAGCTGAGCGAACTCGCCTGCGAGGCTGGCGAGTTCGGCCATCTCGGGGCAGGCTTCGGTGAGCTCCCCCAGTAGTGCGGTGTCCTTGTCGCGCAGATTCTCGGGGCGGGTGAGCAGGAGGCGGGCGAAACGCTGCGGGATAGTGACCGGCTTGTCGCCCTCGACGCGGCCCTGGGTGATGTAGCGGTAGAGCAGATTGAGGCTCCCGGTATAGCCCAACTCCTTGATCTACCGGAAGAGTTGGAGCACGGGGATGGCCGGGTCTTCCGTGCGGCGGGCGCGGAGGTGGTCGCGGTAGGGGTCGACGAGCGTGGGCTTGTAGCGCGGTGCGCGGCGGTCGCCGGTGGGCTCCTTCATGCGGGCGTACCGCTTGACGGTGTTCAGGGCGACGTCGAGGCGGCGGGCGCATTCGAGCAGCCCGACGCCCCGGCCAAGCAGATTGTGGACTCGCTGCCAGCGCTCGCGGGTGGTCTGCTCGCGTACACCCCCGGGCCGGGCGGGGTTCACCGCGGTGGCCCAGCAGGCGGCGTGCGAGCGGACCTCGGCCAGGACCTTGCCACACAGGTTGCTCCAGAGAGTACTGGTGGGCCGTCGGCGAGGTGCCTGCTGAGCAGGCCCTTTTCCCACGGCCCCCAGCCCGAACCGGGCTTGCGACTTGTCACCGCACCCGGCTCTCCAGTGACTACTCCGTGAGTGCTGGGACGGACTTCCTTCCGTGGATGGTTGCGTGGCAATTTCCGCAGACCACAAGGGTTTTGCGGTGCCGTGTGGCCATGAGATCTGCCCACGGGGGCCGGTCTGGTCCTGGCTTTCCGAGGTCGGCGAGCTTGGCGACGTGGTGGACTTCCACCTCGTCGACGCGCCCGCACGCCTCGCATCGCCCGGCGAGGAGTCTGGTGACCAGTTCCTTGCGCTTGGTGTTGACCGGGGCCAGCCGACGGTCGGTGATGACCGTCTTCTTGTCCCGTCGCAGCGGGATCCCGCCGAACCGTCCGACCAGTGGCTTCCTGTCGATGCGTTCGACGCGGGCCTCGAAGCACTTGCGCGGCCCGTGCGGTGTCTCGATGGTGGTCGCGTACTTGCGGGCCATCTTCGACACCGACGAGCGGTGCTTGTTCGCCAGCGTCATCAACATCGAGGTCTCCATGACCCATTGCAGCCGGGCGAGTCGGAAGACGTCGCCGGCCATCAGGTAGTACTGGACGATGCCGCGGTACTCCGACCCGTAGGTGCTGAGGATGACGTGATCGTCCTGGTTCAGCAGTTCGGGCCGACGCGCGGGTTTGCCGCGCTCCATGTACTGGGCTTGCTTGGCAGATACCACCGAACGAGGGACGCGCAATCTGATGACCCCATTGACGGAGCGTCGTCCGCCGGTGATCTTGCGGTCGTTGTGGTGCACGGTGATGTCGTAGCCGAGGAACCTCGCGGCCTGGGTACGGCCATGAGTGATGAGCGTCTTTTCCGGCGACAATTCCAGCTTGAGTTCATCACGCAGGAATTGTGCCAGACGCTCCTTGATTTCCTCGGCCTCTGCCTTTGGTCCGGCAAACCCGAGCAAGGTGTCGTCGACATAACGCACATACCGCAGCCGCCGGTAGCCGGGATCATGAGTATCCATGCTGGGCATGCTGCGGAGTTGCTTGCGCAGTTCCCGCACTGTGGTGCGGTCACCACGCTTGCGAGCGCGTGCCGTAGCCGCCCACACCCGATGAAAGGCGCGGTTCGACTGCCTGACTCCTCCCCGGGTGTATTCCGGGATCAGAACCTTCTCGACGTACTCGTCCATTTTGTGCAGGTAGATATTAGACAGGATCGGTGAAACAACCCCGCCTTGCGGACTTCCGCTGTGCGTGGCGTTCCAGACCCAGTCCTCCATGTATCCGGCCTTGAGCATGTTGTGCACCAGCCGTAGGAATCGATTGTCGCGGATCCTCTCGCCCAGGATTCGGAGCATGACCGAATGGTCAAGCCGGTCGAAGCACTGGGCGATGTCGCCCTCGATAAACCAGGCCGTACCCGTCCAGGTATGGACCACATCACTTAACGCGGTGTGGCAGCCCCGGCGGGGACGGAAACCGTGGGAGGAGTCGGAGAACGTCGGCTCGTAGTACGCCTCAAGAAGCAGACGGACCACTTCGCCGACGAGCTTGTCGCTCCAGGGCGGCAGGCCGAGCGGACGCAGCTTCGTGCTGCCCCGCCCTTTGGGGATGTAGACCCTCCTGGCCGGGCTCCACCGGTAGCGCTCGTGGCGCAGCGCGTCGATGACGTGCTCGATCTTGCCCAGCGACATGCCGTCCACGGTCTCCCCGGTGACCCCGGGCGTCATCGCTCCCTTGTTGGAATAGAGACGCCCATAGGCCAACAGATACAACTGCGGGTTGAACATCTGTCGATACAGTTCATCGCACGGCAGGCCGCGCCTGCCGCGTTCACGGAGGACACCCAGCACCGTTTCGGCGCTCTGCATTACGCATACCTCCCGATTCTTGGGTGTCCGATCACCTGGCCCCCTTCGCCCGTGCGGACGGCTTTCCCGTCCTCCTCGGCCGGTCGTGACTCCGGCGACTACTACGGGGCCTCCGTCGCCATAGGAAGATCTCCTCCCTTAGGCGATCCCATGTTCGTCCTTGTCGTACGTAACAGCGTGACGTAGGCGTTCCACTCATCCCCTTGAATGCCCTCGCTGGGCATCGCTCCGCGCTCTGGAGGTTGCGTCGGCCATGGCATCAAGCCGTCGCAGGGCACGGCGCCGGTTTCAGGCATCTTTCCGGCGGATTCGACCTTCAATCTTCTGGGGATTGGAATTCAGGCAATCCAGCTTTCGCCATATCACGCGGGTCCCGCGACGCCCCGTCCCCAATGCCTGGGCCCGGTCGTCACTTTCCTGGCATGCTGCGGTCCCCTCACCGTTTCCGGATCAGGTAAGCCATTGGACCCAAGAACCTCCCTCCAAATTCTTCCCGACTGAATCGGGGATACGACAAGGCGCCTCATGGCGCACTGCCACCTGTCGCTGACCTGCACGGCTTCGGGCAGGGCCCGGCGGATCGCCTCGCCGTAGGAGCCGGAGCCGTCACGGCAGACGTATTCGGCCCCGGGGTGCTCGCGCAGCCACGCGAC
>NZ_JAHSQD010000041.1 GCF_020103755.1 Streptomyces sp. LS1784 | reverse complement strand
CGGCCACCCGGTCGGCCGGCGCCGCGTCGCTGCGCCACAGCTCCGCGACGGTGCGCTGCAGCAGGTGGCTGACCCAGCCGGCGCCCAGCCGCAGCCGGCCGGCCACCCGCCCGATCGTCTCCTGGTCGCCGACCGCCACCGAGACCCGCAGGTCCGGCCCGTACGCCTTGGCCGCCGAGCGCACCACCGCCCAGTGCCGGGTACCGGCGCCGACCAGCGGGTGGTACGGCTGGTCGACCATGCCGTGCCCGTGGTCGTCCTCGATCAGCAGCACGCCCGGGTGGTCGGCCAGGACGGCCTTCAGCGCCTCGGCCCGCCGCGCGGTGAGCGCCGCCCCGGTCGGGTTCTGCGCCCGGCTGGTGACCACCACGGCCCGCACGCCCTCGGCCAGCGCCGCGGCCAGTGCGTCCGGCAGCGGGCCCTCGTCGTCCAGCCGGACGGGCACGTGCCTCAGTCCCAGCGCGGGCAGCAGGTCGAGCAGGCTGCCCCAGCCCGGGTCCTCGACGGCCACCGCGTCACCGGGGCGCAGCCGGGCGCCGAGGATCCGTTCGATGGTGTCCAGCGAACCGGAGGCGACGGCGATCGGGCCGCCGGGCAGGCCGTCGGCCTCGAAGGAGGCACGGGCGAGCGCCAGCAGCTGCGGGTCGACGGCCTCGTGCCCGTACAGCACCGGGTCGGTGCGCGCGGCCTCGGCAGCGGCCGCGAGGGCCTGGGCGAGGTCCGGCAGCAGGGCCGGGTCGGGGTTACCGGTGGACAGGTCGCGGGCGTGCGGCGGGACGGGGATGCGGATCCGGTCGCGCGGGGTGAGCGCGGGCCTGGGCAGGATGCGGCTGCCCTTGCGGCCGGCGGTCTCGATCACGCCGCGGTCGCGCAGCAGCCGGTAGGCGGCGGCGACGGTGTTGGGGTTGACGCCCAGTTCGGCGGCGAGGTCGCGCAGCGGGGGCAGCGTCGTCCCGGGGGCGAGCTGCCCGCTGCTCACGCCCTGCTCGATGTGGGCCGCGATTTCGCTGGCGCGTCGCCCTTTCAGCGGATAGTCTCCTAGCACAAAGCAAATTATGCACTAGTACATAGAGGATGTCATGTCAGCCAGCCCGGAAGGTTCGCCCAGCTACTCCCGAACCCCCAGGACCACCCCCACCCGTTACCGGGACCGGGCCACCTGGGAGCAGGAGGAGATCCACGCCATCCTCGACAGCGCCTACATCTGCCACCTCGGCTTCGTGGTCGACGGCGCCCCCGTGGTCCTGCCGACGATCTTCGCTCGGGTCGGCGGCCGGCTCTACGTCCACGGCTCCACCGGCAGCCGCCCGCTGCGCAACGCCTCCGGCGAGCAGGGCATGCCGGTCTGCATCACCGTCACCCAGGTCGACGCGCTGGTGCTGACCAAGTCCGCGTTCAACCACTCGGTGAACTTCCGCTCGGTGGTCGCCCACGGCACCGCGCACCAGGTCACCGAGCCCGAGGAGCTGGACGTCGCGCTCGCCGCCCTGGTCGACCACGCGATACCGGGGCGCTCCGCCGAGGTCCGTCCGGCCAACGCCAAGGAGCTCGCCGCCACCGCCGTCCTCCGGCTGGAGCTGGACGAGGTCTCGGCCAAGACCCGCGAGGACGGCGCCGACGACGACCCGGAGGACACCGGCCTGCCGTACTGGTCCGGCCTGATCCCGGTCACCACCGTGCACGGCACCCCCGAGCCGCACCCCGGCACCACCGCCCCGCTCCCCGCGCACCTGCGCGGCTACCCCCGCTGACGGGAGGCCCACCCGTGCTGATCAGATCCTGGGACCGCGGCGACGAGGACGAGTGGCGCGCCTGGCTGGCCGAGGGCCGCGACTTCGGCCTGCTCGCGGCCAACGGCGCCCCCGGCGAGGGCCCGGTGCTCGTCCCGACGCACTTCCTGCTGGACGCCGATCGCGGCGAGGTCCTGCTCCACCTCGCCGCGCCCAACCCGCTGCTGGCCGCCGTCCGGGCCGACCCGCAGGTCACCCTCGCGGTCACCGACGGCTACGCGTTCGCCCCGGGCCACTGGCGCGGCGCACCGGGCACGCCCACCAGCTACTACGCCTCGGTCCACTTCCACTGCACCGCCGAGGTGGTGGAGTCCGCGGCCGCCAAGGCGGAGATCCTCAACCGCCAGCTGGCGCACTTCCAGCCCGAGACGCCGGAGGTCCGGGTGGTGCCCGGCGAGGGCGAGTTGGCCCGGCAGCTGCCCGGGCTGCGCGGGCTCCGGCTGACCGTCAACGAGGTGCGGGCCAAGTTCAAGTACGACGACAAGAAGCCCGCCGAGACGCAGTACGCGATCGCCGACCGACTCGCCGAGCGCGCCGACGGCCGGGGGCGCGGCCGCGACCAGTACGCCGCCGCCCGTACCCAGTTGCTCCGCCGTCACCGGCGACGCACCGCCGTACCGCGAACCACCCCGGAGGGCACCACCGGTCCCCTGGACAACGCCCCGCGCACCGACCGCTCGTACGGCCCGCCCCTGCGCACCGACCGACCGCGCGCCACCGGCTGACCCGGGATCACCCGGTCGGCTTCCAACTCGCGCAGGGCGGCCTCGGCGCTGCTCGAATGTGAGACGAACCCTGCCCACTCGGCGTCAGGGCGGGCCCGTCCACCCCGGGAGCGCGCGTGTCCTCAGTCAACAGCCAACGGGCAGCCGGCGAGGCCCACCTCGGCCACGTGGTGTTCATCTCGGCGGCCGCCGCCATGGGCGGTTTCCTGTTCGGCTACGACAGCGCGGTGATCAACGGCGCCGTGACGGGCATCCAGAAGCACTTCGGGGTCGGCCACGGCACCACCGCCTTCGTGGTGGCCATCGCGCTGCTCGGCTCGGCGGTGGGCGCGGTGATCGCCGGCCGGCTCGCCGACCACCTCGGCCGGGTCCGCACGATGCTGCTGGCCGCCGTGCTGTTCGCGGCCAGCGGCATCGGCTCGATGTTCCCGCCGAACATCGAGGCCCTCGCCGCCTGGCGCGTGGTCGGCGGCATCGCGATCGGCATCGCCTCGGTGATCGCCCCCACCTACATCGCCGAGGTCGCCCCGACCGCCTACCGCGGCCGGCTCGCCTCCTTCCAGCAGATGGCGATCGTGCTCGGCATCACCGTCTCCCAGCTCGCCAACTGGGCCCTCAACCAGGCCGCCGGCGGCGAGTCCACCAACCACCTCGGCGGCATCCAGGCCTGGCAGTGGATGCTCGGCGTCGAGGCCATCCCGGCCCTGGTGTACGGGCTGATGGCGCTCACCATCCCGGAGTCGCCGCGCTTCCTGATCGCCGACCACCGCGAGGCGCAGGCCCGCAAGGTGCTGGTCGAGGTCGAGGGCGAGGGGGTGGACCTGGACACCCGGGTGGCCGAGATCCGCGCGGTGCTGGAGTCCGCTCACAAGCCCCGGATCAAGGACCTGACGGGCGGCCGTTTCGGTCTGCTGCCGATCGTCTGGGTCGGCATCGGCGCCTCGGTGTTCCAGCAGTTCGTCGGCATCAACGTGATCTTCTACTACTCGTCCTTCCTGTGGCAGTCGGTCGGCATCAACGAGTCCAACTCGCTGCTGATCAGCCTCTCCACCTCGATCATCAACGTGATCGGCACGGTGATCGCGATGGCCCTGGTGGACCGGATCGGCCGCAAGCCGCTGGCCATGGCCGGCTCGATCGGCATGGCGGCCGCGCTGGGCACCGCCGCCTGGGCGTTCTCCTACCGGCACGGCACCGGCAACACCGCCACGCTGGACAACACCCACGCCGTCGTCGCCCTGATCGCCGCGCACGTCTTCGTGCTCTGCTTCGCCTTCTCCTGGGGCGTGGTGGTCTGGGTCCTGCTCGGCGAGATGTTCCCCAACCGGATCCGCGCGCTGGCGCTGTCCGTCGCCGCCTCGGCACAGTGGATCGCCAACTGGGCGATCACCGTCAGTTTCCCGGACCTCGCCGACTGGAACCTCTCCGCGACGTACGCCATCTACGCGGCCTTCGCGCTGCTCTCCATCCCGTTCGTGGCCTTCTGCATCAAGGAGACCAAGGGCCGCGCCCTGGAGGAGATGGGCTGACCAGGGCCCGCCCCGCCGAACCCCGCCGCTCGCGGCCCGACCCATCGAGAGGAAACCATGCCTGACCAGGGCGGCTCCCGGCAGAACGTCACCTTCCCGAGCAACGGCCGTACCGCGCACGGCTACCTGGCCCGCCCGCCGCAGGGCGTCGGGCCGGGCCTGGTGGTGGTCCAGGAGTGGTGGGGGCTCACCTCGCACGTCGCCGACGTGGCCGACCGCTTCGCCGCCGAGGGCTTCACCGTCCTCGCCCCCGACCTGTTCGGCGGCGCCACCACCCACGACGGCGCCGAGGCGGCCCGGCTCATGCGCGAGCTCCCGGTCGACCGGGCGGTGGAGGACCTGGCCGGGGCCGTCGACCACCTGCTCGCGCTGGACGGCGTGGTCGGCGACGCGGTCGGGGTGGTCGGCTTCTGCATGGGCGGCGGCTTCGCCCTGCTGCTGGCCGCCAGGGCCGGCGACAAGGTGGCCGCCGTGGTCCCGTTCTACGGCCTGCCGCCCGACCCGGACTTCGACTACCGCGGGCTGACCGCCCATGTACTCGGCCACTTCGGCGAGCTGGACGGCTCGATCCCGATGGCCACCGTGGACGAGGCCGCGATCCGGATCGGCGAGGCCACCGACGTCCGCCCGGAGATCCACTTCTACCCGGCCGGCCACGCCTTCATGAACGACGAGAACCTGATCGGCACCTACGACCCGCTCCAGGCCCGGATCGCCTGGCGCCGCACCCTCACCTTCCTCTGGGGCCACCTCGGCTGAAACCCCACGCCCCGACAGGCCCCGGCATGAAAAACGATGGACACCCGTACGGCCCCACGGCATAGTCACCGGGTGCCGACCCCACCCTCACGTCGCTTCGCCTGGGCGAGCCGCAACTTCCGCATCCAGACCGCCGCCACCGTGATCAGCGGCCTCGGCAACGCCGGCGCCCCCATCGCCACCGCCTTCGCCGTACTCGGCACCGGCGGCACCACCACCGACCTCGGCTACGTCACCGCCGCCCGGCTGGTGCCCACCGTGCTGCTCATGGTGGTCGGCGGCACCCTCGCCGACCGGCTGCCGCGCCACCTGATCATGGTCGCCGCCAACGTGTTCAGCGGGGTCTCCCAGGCCGTCCTGGCCGCCCTGGTCCTGACCGGGGACGTCCGGCTCTGGCAGATGCTGGCGCTCTCCGCGGCCGGCGGGGCCGGCTACGCCCTCTACGCTCCCGCCTCCGGCGGCATGATCATGCAGGCCGTCCCCCAGGAGCACGCCGCCCGCGCCTTCGCGGTCTTCCGGATGGGCCTCAACGCCTCCCAGATCGGCGGCGCCGCCCTCGGCGGCGCGCTCACCGCCGTCGTCGGCCCCGGCTGGGTGCTCGCCCTGGACGCCCTCTGCTTCCTGATCGCCGGCGCCCTGCGCTTCCTCCTGGAGCCGGAGAAGGGCCCGGCCCCCTCCGGCAGCAGCATGCTGCGCGATCTGCGCGAGGGCTGGCGGGAGTTCGCCTCCCGCCGCTGGCTCTGGGTGATCGTGCTCCAGTTCTCCGTCCTGGTCGCCTGCATCAACGCGGTGGAGTCGGTGTACGGGCCGACCGCCGCCGAGGAGCGGCTCGGCGGCGCGGGTGCCTGGGGCCTGGCGATGTCCGCCTACGGCGTGGGCCTGGTGGCCACAGGTGTCCTGATGACGCGCTGGCGGCCCCGCCGGATCCTGCTGGTCGGCAACTGGGGGGTCTTCCTGTTCGGCGTGCCCGCGCTGGCCCTCGCCGCCGGGGTGCCGCTGCCGCTGCTGGTCGTCGCGATGTTCCTGTCCGGCGTCGGCGTCACCGTCTTCGGCGTCAACTGGATGGTCGCGCTCCAGCAGGAGATACCCGAGGAGATGTTCTCCCGGGTCACCGCGTACGACGAGCTCGGCTCCTACTCGCTGGCCCCGGTCGGCACCGCGCTGGCCGGCCCCGCCGCCGTGGCGCTCGGCCTGTCCGGCGCGCTCTGGGCGTGCGCCGTCATCTGTCTGGTGCTCAGCGCGGTCGTCCTGGTGGACCCGCAGGTGCGCCGGCTGAGCCGCCGAAGCACGACGGACGCACCGGTGCCCGTCAGCGAACCCGCGCCCGCCCCGTGAGCGCCCTGTGCGCCCCGCGTGCGCCCACCCGTGGGCAACCGGAGGTGCGCGAGGGGCGTCCGAACGGTCAGGAAACACCACCGTCTCCGAGGGGCCACCGGTGCCGAAGCCACTGCTGTTCCTGGACGTCGACGGCGTCCTGAACCCGCTCTGCCCGCACCCGGACGCCGAATTCGATGCCCACACCCTGTTCGGCTACACCGTCCTGCTGTCCACCCGGCACGGCGCCTGGCTGCGCGAGCTCGCCGGAACGTACGACCTGGTCTGGGCCACCACCTGGGAGGAGCACGCCAACGCCCACATCGCCCCGGCGATCGGCCTGGACCCGCTCCCGGTGGTCACCTTCACCGGCTACGTCCCCCGGCCCGGCGACCCGCGCGTCCCGCTGATGGAGCTGTTCTCCGCAGCCAAGTGGGCCCCGCTGCTGCGCCACGCCGAGGGCCGGCCGTTCGCCTGGGTGGACGACGTCATCCCACCCCGGCTGGTCCGCCGCTCCCGGTGGCGCCGGGACCGCCTGTTGCTGCGCGTCGACCCCGGCCAGGGCCTGGAGCGCCGGCACGTCGACCGGCTGCTCGCCCGCCCGCCGCGCGGCCGGGCGCTGTCGCTCAGGGGGTGGGCAGCCAGCTGACGTGCCCGGCCAGCAGCGCGTACCCGGCGAAGGCCACCGTGTCGATCAGCGCGTGCGCCACCACCAGCGGCATCACCCGCCCCCACCGCCGGTACAGCAGGCAGAACACCGCGCCCATCACCATGTTGCCGACCAGCCCGCCGACCCCCTGGTACAGGTGGTACGAGCCGCGCAGCACCGAACTCGCCGCCACCGCCGCCGGCCAGGACCACCCCAGCTGCCCCACCCGGCGCAGCAGGTAGCCGAGGACGACGACCTCCTCCAGGATGGCGTTCTGCCAGGCCGACAGCACCAGCACCGGCAGCCGCCACCAGACGTCCGGCAGCCCGGACGGCGCCACCGTCAGGTTGTACCCGGCCGCCTGCGAGGCCAGGTAGAGCGCCAGCCCCGACCCGCCGATCGCGGCCGCGACGGCGGCGCCCCGCCCCAGGTCGCGCAGCTTCTGCCCGAGGTCGAAACCCAGCACCCGCAGCGCGACGCCCTCGCGCACCAACAGGTAGCCGACCAGCACCACCGGCATCAGCCCGCGCCCGATGTAGTACAGCTGCCACACCAGGTCCAGCCAGGGGCGCCCGGGCGCCCGCGAGCCGTTCAGCGTGGCGACCTGCTGGCCGAGCTTGAGCGGTTCGGTGAGCGAGCCGGTGAAGCTGATCAGCGCACTGATCCCGCTGGCCCCGAGGGAGAGGCCGAGGACGATCAGCAGCTCCACGCCGAACAGCCGACGGGTGGGCTTCGCGGTCTCCGGCGCGGTCGGGACGGTGGTCACGGGGGCTCCAGCGGACGGACGGTCGCTCCGGCCGTCGGCCGACCGCCGGAGCGATCATCCTGACACAACCGCCTGACCGCCTGGTGAGGAGGTCTCAGCCCACCGGCCAGGTGTGCACCGGCTCGCCGCCGCGCATGTGTTCGGCGTAGCGCCTGGTCATCGCGGCGAGCGCGGCCGGCCGGTCCATCCCGTACTGCTCGCGCAGCCGGTGGAAGGTCGCGCTCTGCCAGGACGCGCCGTTGGTGCGGCGCAGGCAGCGCTGCTCGATGATGCCCAGGTAGCGGTCCCGGTCGGCGGGCTCCACGCCCCACTCGTCGAGGCCCTGGTAGGCCATCGGCAGCAGGTCGTTCAGCACCAGGTCGACCGCGGACACGGTCTGCAGCCCGCCGCCGCGCCCGGCCCGCCCGGGGCGCGGCCACTGGAACACCGCGTCGATGCCGTACCGGGCGCCCTGCCGGAAGTTCTCGTCCGCCCGCTCGAACGGCAGCCGGGTCCACACCGGCCTGGGCTGCTCGGCGAGCACCCGCACCAGCCCGTAGTAGAAGGCGGCGTTGGCCAGCGTGTCGGCCACCGTCGGTCCGGCCGGCAGCGCCCGGTTCTCCACCCGCAGGTGCGCCACCCCGCCCGCGACGTCGTACACCGGGCGGTTCCAGCGGTAGATGGTGCCGTTGTGCAGCCGCATCTCGGCGAGCCTGGGCGCCCCGCCGGAGGCCAGCACCTTCAGCGGGTCCTCGTCGTCACAGATCGGCAGCAGCGCGGGGAAGTACCGCAGGTTCTCCTCGAACAGGTCGTACGCCGAGTCCACCCAGCGCTCGCCGAACCACGTGATCGGGCGCACGCCCTGCGCCTTGAGTTCCGCCGTACGAGTGTCACAGGCCTGCTGGAAGAGCACCGGGCGGGTCTCCCGCCACAGCTCCCGCCCGAACAGGAACGGCGAGTTGGCGCCGAGCGCGAGCTGCGGCCCACAGATCGCCTGGGCCGCGTTCCACACCGAGGAGAACCGCTCCGGGGTCACCTGGAGGTGCAGCTGGAGCGAGGTGGCGGCGGCCTCGGCCACCATGGTGATCGACTCCAGCTGGAGGTGCTCGACCCCCTCGATGTCCAGCGCGATGTCCTCCCCGCGGGCGGCCAGGATCTGGTCGCTCAGCAGGCTGTACCGCTGGTTGTGGCTCATCGCGTCCAGCCCGGTGTGGGCGTGCTCCAGGGTCGGCAGGATGCCCACCATGACGATCCGGGCGCCGGCCTCGGCCGCCTGCCGGTCGGCGTAGCGCAGACCGGTGTCGATCTCCTCGCGCAGTTCCTCGAAGACGTGCCCGCAGAGCCGGTGCGGCGTGATGTTGACCTCGATGTTGAACCGGCCCAGTTCGGTCTGGAAGTCGCTGGATCCGATCGCGCTCAGCACCTGGGCGTTGTTCATGGCCGGCAGGCCCTGCTCGTCGGCCAGGTTGAGCTCGATCTCCAGGCCCATCACCGCCCGCGGCCGGTCGAAGCGGTCCTCCCGGAGCATCCGTCCGAGCGCTTCGAGACACGTGTGGAGCTTGCACCGGTACAGCTGCCGGTCCGCCAGTTCCGCCCGAGTCGCCACGACCTTCTCGCCCACGGTCCCCTCCTCCAGAGCCACCCCGTCGAGCACCCGGTCGACCGACCGTGCAAGCATCATGCCCACCTCGAAGATCGATACCCGAACGCGCGTACTGGCTTGCATTGCAAGGCATCTGACGGAAAATCAGACGAACTGTGGACTTGCTCGGCACCACAGCCTGTGATAAACAGATCACCCTGCGCACCTGTTCGAATTTGCACAGCGCTCCGGCCGGTCCGCCTCGCCCCGAAGCCCTCGTCGACGGCGACGACCGTGCCGGCACCGCGATCCTGCACAACCGGACACGGCCGGGCCCCGTCACCGAAGACGCGTCGCCGCGCCACGCCGGTATGCCGCACTCGCACGCCGATCTCGCTTGGAGAGGCGGACCCCGCCATGACTCTGCAACCCCCTCAGCCCCCGCCGAGCGCCCTGCGCGCGGTCCTGGGCGCGCTCGACTCGGAGACCGCGCTGCGCCAGCCCGCCGCCGCAGCGCTGCGTCATCCGACCGGCTCACTGCTCCCCGCCCACCCGCTCGCGGTGCACGTCCTGAACGGCCCGCGCCCGGAGCTCCCGGCCGCCCGCCGCACCGGCTGGCGCTTCCTGATCAAGGACGGCCCCGACGTGGCCGCCGCCGCCGAGGTCGTGCAGAGCGCCGAGGGCCACAGCTTCTCCCACTTCACCGCCGGCCCCTACCTCGACTCGACGGTCCGGGCACTGCGCGAGGCCTGGCAGCTCGCCCAGGGCTCCCGGACCCGCCGACAGCCCCGGCTGCTGACCTTCCCCGGCCAGTACGCCACGGCGCTCTGGCTGCACAGCCCCGACACCGGCCCGGCCGCCGACCTGCTGATCCCCCTGGCCCCGGCCCCGCTCGGCGTCACCGCGCACCGCGCCTACCCGGCCGCCGAACTGCTGCCGCTGCTCGCCCGCGCCCCGCTCGCCAGGCCACTGCTGCTCGGCTCCTCCTGACCCGCCGGCACCCACGGGCCGCCGGGCCCACCCGCCCGGCGGCCCTCGGCCGTGCCCACACGTCCGCCCCGAAGCTCGCCACCCGTCCGGGGCATCCGGTATGGCCCGATCGGGCCATATCCCGACTGACCCGTTGGGGCGCCTTTTCCCGTCGGCCCCACCTGAACGGGTGATCTGTGCCCGGGAGTTGTGGCGCATGTCACGAAATCCCTGCGCGCGGGTCCGCAGATGCCGACACTGGGAACCAGCGTGGAAGGACCACCTGTCCTACCCACTTGAGCGCCGGTCCACACCTGGCCGGCGCGCGGACAGGATCCGACCACCGCGGCGGTTCCGGACGGCACGAACCTCCGGCGACCGCACCACGGGGAGGATCGCAGAGCGAAGCGAGGGTACGCGTATGTGCCAGCACCGTCCTGAGTGCCCGTCGGCCGAGTCCGAGGACCGCGAGGCGGCCGCGTCGGTGGCCCGCCACCCGGAGCAGGGCTGGAGCCTGCTCTGCAACGGCGTCGTCCTGTTCGAGGACACCGGAGAACTGCTGCCCGACGGCCGGGTGATCGCCCCGCGCCGCCCCGTCGCCCACGCGGCCTGACCACCCGGTCCGGCCGTACGGCGGGGGCAGCCGCCGACTCGACCAGCGCAACGGGCAGGGCCCCGGCGGAAGCTTCCGCCGGGGCCCTGCCGTCAGCTCGGACCTCCTCGGGCCCGGACCGGTCAGACGCCGTACTCGTCCAGCGGCGGGCAGGAGCAGACCAGGTTGCGGTCGCCGTACGCGCCGTCGATCCGGCTCACCGGCGGCCAGTACTTGTCCGCCGGGTTGACGCCCGCCGGGAAGACCGCCTCCTGCCGCGAGTAGCCGTGCGCCCAGTCGCCGGCCAGCGTGGCGGCGGTGTGCGGGGCGTTGCGCAGCGGGTTGTCGTCGGCCGCCCACTCGCCCGAGCCGACCTTGTCGATCTCGGCCCGGATGGTGATCATCGCGTCGCAGAACCGGTCGATCTCGTGCAGGTCCTCGGACTCGGTCGGCTCGATCATCAGCGTGCCGGCCACCGGGAAGGACATCGTCGGCGCGTGGAAGCCGTAGTCGATCAGGCGCTTGGCGATGTCGTCCACCGTCACGCCCGTCTCCTTGGTCAGCGGGCGCAGGTCGATGATGCACTCGTGCGCGACCAGCCCGCCCGGACCGGTGTAGAGCACCGGGAAGTGCGGCGCCAGGCGCTTGGCGATGTAGTTGGCGTTCAGCACCGCGACCTGGGTCGCGTGCTTGAGGCCCTCGCCGCCCATCAGCCGGACGTACGCCCAGGAGATCGGCAGGATGGCCGCCGAGCCCCACGGCGCGGCCGAGATCGGGCCCACGCCGGTGGCCGGGCCGGCCTCCGCCTGGAGCGGGTGGTTCGGCAGGTACGGCGCCAGGTGGGCGCGCACCGCGACCGGGCCGACGCCCGGGCCGCCACCGCCGTGCGGGATGCAGAAGGTCTTGTGCAGGTTCAGGTGCGAGACGTCCGCGCCGAACTTGCCCGGCTTGGCGAGGCCGACCAGGGCGTTCAGGTTGGCGCCGTCCACGTACACCTGGCCGCCGGCCTCGTGCACCAGGGCGCAGATGTCGGTGATCTGGGTCTCGTACACGCCGTGGGTGGACGGGTAGGTGACCATCAGCACGGCGAGGTTGTCGCGGTGCTTCTCGATCTTGGCCTTCAGGTCGTCGACGTCCACGTCGCCGTCGACCAGGGTCTTCACCACGACCACGCGCATGCCGGCCATCACCGCGGAGGCCGCGTTGGTGCCGTGCGCCGAGGACGGGATCAGGCAGACGTCACGCTGGGTGTCCCCGTTGGCGTGGTGGTAGGCGCGCACGGCGAGCAGACCGGCCAGCTCGCCCTGCGAACCGGCGTTCGGCTGGATCGACACGGCGTCGTAGCCGGTCACCTCGACCAGCTGCTGCTCCAGCTGGCGGATCAGGGTCAGGAAGCCCTGGGCCTGGTCGATCGGCGCGAAGGGGTGCAGCTGGCCGAACTCCGGCCAGGTCACCGCCTCCATCTCGGTGGTGGCGTTGAGCTTCATGGTGCAGGAGCCCAGCGGGATCATGCCGCGGTCCAGTGCGTAGTCCCGGTCCGACAGGCGGCGCAGGTAACGCAGCATGGCGGTCTCCGAGCGGTGGCTGTGGAAGACCGGGTGGGTCAGGTACTCGTCCTCGCGCAGCAGCGCGGCGGGCAGCGCCTCGGCGGCCTCGGCGACCTCGACGGCGGGGACGCCGAACGCGGCCCAGACGCCGGCCAGGTGCTCGCGGGTGGTGGTCTCGTCGGTGGAGACGGAGATCCGGTCCGCGCCGTCCTGGTGGACGTTGATGCCGTTGGCACGGGCGGCGGCGGCGATCTCGGCGGCGCGGCCCGGGACGACGGCGGTGACGGTGTCGAAGAACTCGCCGTGCAGCAGCTCGACGCCACCGGCCCGCAGGCCCTCGGCGAGGGCGGCGGCATAACGGTGGGTGCGGCGGGCGATGTCGGCCAGGCCGTCCGGGCCGTGGTAGACGGCGTACATCGAGGCCATCACGGCGAGCAGCACCTGGGCGGTGCAGATGTTGCTGGTGGCCTTCTCGCGGCGGATGTGCTGCTCGCGGGTCTGCAGCGCCAGGCGGTAGGCGCGGTTGCCGTCCACGTCGACGGAGACGCCGACCAGGCGGCCGGGCAGCGAGCGGGCGTACTCGGCGCGCACCGACAGGTAGCCGGCGTGCGGGCCGCCGAAGCCCATCGGCACGCCGAAGCGCTGCGAGGTGCCGCAGGCGATGTCGGCGCCCAGCGAGCCCGGGGACTTGAGCAGGGTCAGCGCGAGCAGGTCGGCAGCGACGGCGACGATCGCGCCCAGGCCGTGCGCCTGCTCGATCACCGGGGCGAGGTCGCGGACCACGCCGGTGGCACCCGGGTACTGGAGCAGCACGCCGAAGACACCGCGCTCGGCGATCTCGGCCGGGATGCCCTCGGACAGGTCGGCGACGACGACCTCGACGCCGGTCGGCACGGCGCGGGTGTTGATCACCGCGATGGTCTGCGGCAGGGTCTCGGCGTCGATCAGGAAGACGCCGCCCTTGACCTTGGTGACGCGGCGGGCCAGCGCCATCGCCTCGGCGGCCGCGGTGCCCTCGTCCAGCAGCGACGAGCCGGAGGTCGACAGGCCGGTCAGGTCGGAGACCAGGGTCTGGAAGTTGAGCAGCGCCTCCAGGCGGCCCTGCGAGATCTCCGGCTGGTACGGGGTGTAGGCGGTGTACCAGGCCGGGTTCTCCATGACGTTGCGCAGGATCACCGGCGGGGTGAAGGTGCCGTAGTAGCCCAGGCCGATCATCGGCTGGAGCACCTGGTTGCGGCCGGCCAGCTCGCGCAGCTCGGCGAGGACCTGGGCCTCGGTCCGGCCCGCGGGCAGGTCCAGGGCGGTGATGGAGCGGATCGCCTCGGGCACCGCGGTGGCGGCGAGTTCGTCCAGCGAGCCGTAGCCGACGGACGCCAGCATCTTCTCCTGTGCGGGGGCGTCGGGGCCGATGTGGCGGTTCTCGAAGGGGCTGGCCAGCTCAAGCTCGGTGAGGGTCGGGGCGCCGGTGGGGCGTCCCGCGTTCGGCTGGGCGTTCATGGTGGTCGAGGCCTCCTGGTCACGGACCGGCGGGGGTACGCACGCCGGCCGGCCTCACCGCTGCGGACAGCGGACCAGCCTGGGCGGGCGAACCCGACAGGCCTCCCCCTCTGTCATCGGGACCTGAGAGCTTCACCCGCACGGGGCGCTGTGGGCGCTCCGCCGGCTTGCACCGTCGGTGAGGGTGGTGATCGCCGGCTCCCGTGCCGACGCCCCTGCCCTGCTTTCCAGAGTGACCTACCCCACACGGTACGGATGCCTGAGAGATTCCGGGGAGGAGTTGCTCCTTCGGCGCTCCGACCAGCGGTTTTCGCAGTCGGAGACTCTCCCGAGCGGGCTCTGCGGTCGCCGCCCAGGGTACCAGCGGGAGGCGCCCCGATCACGGGTGCGTCAGGTCACTCGGGGTCTACGCGCGTCCCCCGGACGGTCCAGTGCACAGCCCGTCCGGCGCACCCCGGTCGCATCCGTCCGATTCATGGCTTTTGGTGTGAAGTGGTGGACGGAACGGGCGCTCCGGCCGCCCTCCTGCGGGAGCTCCGCAGGCTCAGCGCACGGGAGGAAAGAGTGCAGACCGACATCGACCCGCGGGACCTCATCGGTCACAAGGCCGTCGACCGCAACGGAGACAAGATCGGCACGGTCGACGAGGTCTACCTGGACGACGCCACCGGCCGGCCCGAGTGGGCCGCGGTCCGGACCGGCATCTTCGGCCGGGACGCCTTCGTCCCGCTGACCACGAGCGAGTTCTCCGGCGACGAACTCCGGGTGCCGTACGACAAGTCACTGGTGAAGGAGTCGCCGGACTTCGGCGTCGGCCAACACCTGTCCCCCGCACAGGAGCTCCAGCTCTACCGCTACTACGGGCTCGACACCCCGGCGGCCGGCCGCCCGAACGGAGATGACGTGAGCCACTCCGAACAACCCGACCTCGACTTCGGCACCACCGCGGCCGCCGCCCCGACGACCGCGGCGGCCCCGGCCAAGGCGCTCACCTTCCACACCCCCGAGCGCTCCCCCGAGCCTGCCCCGGCCAGAACCCCCACTGCCCCTGCACCCACAACCGCCGACACACCCAGGACCACCCCGGAGGCCGACATGCGGAACCTCGGCACCCCCACGGCCGCCACCGCGTTCCCGGCGCGCGCACCCTTCTCTGCCCCCGCCGACGCACCCACCACACCCGCCGCATCCGCCACACCTGCCATGGGACCGAGGCCGCAGCCCTTCTCCACCCCCGCCGACGCACCCACCACACCCGCCACACCCACCATGGAACCGAAGCCGCAGCCCTTCTCCACCCCCGCCGACGCACCCACCACACCCGCCACACCCACCATGGAACCGAAGCCGCAGCCCTTCTCCACCCCCGCCGACGCACCCACCACACCCGCCACACCCACCATGGGACGGAAGCCGCAGTCGCAGCCCATCTCCGCGCCCGCCAACGCCCGCGCGGCGACCACCGCCACCACAAGGGCCGGCGCCGCCCCCAGCAGCCCGGTAGAGATCACCTGCCGCGAGGAGCGGCTGGAGATCATCACCGAGTGGCACACCCTCGGCACCGCGAAGCTGCGCAAGTACGTGACGACCGAACAGGTCGAGCGCCGCGTCCCGGTGGTCCGCGAGCGCGTCCGGGTCGAGCGGACGCCGGTCAGCGACGCCGAGCGCGCCACGCTCACCGAGAAGGAGATCGCCGAGGCCGTCGAAGAGGTCACCCTCCGCGAGGAACGCGCGGTGGTCCGCAAGCACCTCACCCCCATCGAGCGGGTCCGCCTGGTCGTCGAGCGGTACACCACCGAGGAGGTGATCCGGGACGAACTCCGCCGCGAGCACGTCGAGGTCCACGACACCACCGCCGCCCAGACCCCTGCCCCGTCGTCGCCGACCCCGCCGACCGGATCGACCCCGCCCGCCACCCCGCCCCGCCCCGCCCCGCTGCGGCCGCTCGTCTGACAGCACCCACGACCAGGGCCCCGGACACCGTCCGGGGCCCTGGTCGCACACCCGACCGTTCGCCTCCGCCGCAGGTGCCCTCCGCACACCCACCACAGCCCCTTGTCGCGCACCCGACCCTTCGTCTTTGCCAAAGCTTAACCACTCGATATTTGACACTCTGAAGTATCCCCCTGCATGGTTACTTCAGTTCATTCACTATGTACGGGAGGAAGCAACCGTGAGTGAGGCACCACAGCCCACCACCGCGGCCGAGAAGCAGAGCAGCGCCCGGGTCCTGCCGGCCCTCATCCTGGCGATGCTGTCGTTCAGCGTGGTGCAGACCGCGGTCGTCCCGATCCTGCCCTCGCTGGCCAGGGAACTGAGCGTCTCCGCCTCCAGCATCACCTGGCTGATGACCGCCAACCTGCTCTCCGCAGCCGTGCTGACTCCCCTCCTGGGCCGCTTCGGTGACCTCCGGGGCCGCAAGCCGATGCTGCTGATCTCGCTGGCCGGCCTGGTCGCCGGTTCGGCGCTGGCGGTCAGCACCCACTCCTTCACCTGGCTGGTCGTCGCCCGCGTCCTCCAGGGCGCCGGCGGTGGCGTCCTGCCGCTGGCGATCAGCATCGTCCGTGACGAGCTGCCCAGGCAGAAGGTGACCGGCGGCGTCGCCGCCATCAGCGCCTCGATGGGCGTCGGCTCCGGCCTCGGCCTGGTCGCCACCGGCCTCCTGCTGGAGCACTGGGACTACAAGTCGATCTTCTGGATGGGCCTGGTCTTCGGCCTGATCGCGGTCGCCCTGGTCGCCTTCCGCGTCCCGTCCGACCCGGTCACCGACAAGGACGGCGGCGCCGACCCGCTGGGCGCCCTCACCCTGGCCGGCTGGCTCTCCGCGCTGCTGGTCGCGGTCAGCCAGGGCAACCACTGGGGCTGGACCTCCAACAAGACCCTCGGCCTGTTCGCCGTCGCCGCCGTGGTCGCCCTGGTCTGGGGGATCATCGAGACCAAGGTCGCGCACCCGCTGGTGGACATGAAGATGATGGCCCGTCCGGCCGTCGCCTTCACCAACGTGGCCGGCCTGCTCATCGGCTTCGGCATGTACGGCTCCTTCATGGTCATCAGCAACTTCGCCCAGACCCCGGAGAAGCTGACCCACTACGGCTTCACCGCCACCGTGCTGCACGCCGGCATCATGCTGCTGCCGTCCGCGATCGGCTCGATGGTCGCCGCGCCGGTCGGCGCCCTGCTGATCGCCCGTCGTGGCCCGCGCCTGCCGCTGGTCCTCGGTGGCGTCCTCGGCGCCGTGGCGATGGCCTACCTGGCCGTGCGCCACGGCCAGGAGGGCGACATCTACACCGCCTCGGCGATCTTCGGTCTCGGCGTGGGCCTCGCCTTCGCCGCGATGCCGGCCTACATCAACGGCGCCGTCCCGGCCGAGCAGAGCGGCATCGCCAACGGCATGAACTCCGTGCTGCGCACGGTCGGTGGCGCGATCGGCACCGCCGTCATGGCCGCCATCCTCACCGGCGACACCATGAAGCTGCCGCCGCAGATCCCGCTCTCCCTGCCCACCCTGGACGCCTACAAGCACGCGTTCTGGACCGCGGCCGTCGTCTGCGTCGTCGCCGGTGTCGTCCCGTTCCTGATCCGCGGTGCCACGTCGGCCGCCACCCCGACCGTCCTCGGCGGCTCGGCCCAGCAGGACTCCAGCCCCGAGCTGGTCAAGACCGACGCCTGACGAGGCGTCCGGCCCCCGCGCTCAGGGACAGGGCGCGGGGCCCCGGTCTCCGTACGTCGCGAGGGCATCACGACCGTACGGCGTCCGGTACGGTGATCGGCCCCGCCCGGTACTCCCCCACCGGGCGGGGCCGCTTCGTGTTTCAGGCCCCCTCCTCCGACCCGTCGGCCGCATCCGCGTCCGGCACACCGTCCTCACCCTCGTCCCGGCGCAGCGGCAGCGGCCGGGACGGTTCGAGCGCCGGGTCGTCCACCGCGAAGGTCCGCACCCGCCCCGGCTCGCTCCACGGCGTCTCGAACCGTACGGTGACCCTCCCGACGCCGCTGCCCTGCACCCAGCCCGGCCCGAACTCCTCGTGCCGGACGTCCTGTCCGGGCATCCAGCGCCGCACCACGACGGCTTCCGGCTCCTCCTCGGCCTCCTCGGCCTCGGCCACCGCCTCCGCGTGCTCCGCCGCTTCCTCCCGCAGCGCCTGTGCGAACAGGTCCTCCTGGGTGTAGTCGGCGAGTTGGGCGACGCCCACGCCGAGCAGCCGGACCCCGCCGGTGATGTCCACCTGTTCCGCCAGCCGGCGCGCCGTCGCGGTGATCACCGTCTCGTCGTCGGTGGGCCCGCCGAGCGTTTCCGAGCGGGTCAGCGTCGAGAAGTCGAACCGCCGGACCTTGAGCACCACCGTCCGCCCCGAGCGCCCGGCCGCCCGCAGCCGCCGCACGCACCGGCCGGCCAGCGCCTCCACCTCGCGCAGCACCCGTTCCCGGTCGGCCAGGTCCACCTCGTAGGTGTCCTCCACCGACACCGACTTGGCGTCCTGGTCGGCGATCACCGGCCGGTCGTCCAGCCCTGTCGACATCTGGAAGATTCCGGCACCGTGCGCCCGCCCGACCAGCTGCACCAGCTCCGCCTCCCCCGCCTCCGCGAGGTCGGCCACCGTGTTCAGCCCGGCCCGGCGCAGCACCTGCTCGGTGGCCGGCCCGATCCCGGGCAGCGCCCGCACCGGCATCGGGCCGAGCACGGCCCGCTCCTGCCCGGGCTCGATCATGACCAGCCCGTCCGGTTTGGCCTGCTCGGAGGCGATCTTGGCCATCAGCTTGGACCCGGCCGCCCCGACCGAGCCGGTCAGCCCGGTCAGCCGCTGGATGTCCGCCCGCAGGTCCTCCGCCAGCGCGAGCACCAACCGCTCGCCGGTCTCGTGGTCCGCCTCCAGCAGCGCCGGGCCGTACGGACCGGCCTCCAGGTCCACGAAGGCCTCGTCCAGGCTGAGCGGCTGCACCAGCGGGGACAGCTGCCGCAACAGCCCCATCACGATCTCGCTGTTCTGCCGGTAGGCCTCGAACCGCCCCGACAGGAAGGCTGCGTTGGGGCAGAGCCGGCGCGCCTGCGCCATCGGCATCGCCGAGTGCACCCCGAACCTCCGCGCCTCGTACGAGGCCGTGGAGACCACCCCGCGCCCGCCGAGCCCGCCGACGATCACCGGTTTGCCGCGCAGGCTCGGCTTGGCCGCCTGCTCCACCGCTGCGAAGAAGGCGTCCATGTCGAGGTGGATGATGCTCGGCAGAGATCGCACCCGCCGATCATCGCGTACGGGTCCGACAGTGCGTACGACCCCGGCCGGACGCCCCGCGGCCCGCCCCCGGCGGCTACCTCTTCGCCGCCTCCGCCAGCGCCTTCGGAATGCCGTCCTCCGTGGGCCCGAGGAACACCGGGTCCGGCCGCAGCCAGGCGTTGGCCGCCGCCTTGCCCGCCCCGGCGATCTCCCGCAGCCCGCCGTACAGCCAGGTCGCGTCGTGCAGCTCCGGCACCCCGACCGCGTACGAGCGGATGCCCGCCGCCTCGCACAGCGCCAGCGCGCGGCGGACGTGGAAGTCCTGGCTGACCAGCACCGCGTGGTCCACCCCGAAGATCCGGTGCGCCCGGGTGCAGGAGTCCCAGGTGTCGAAGCCCGCGTAGTCCCGGACCACCCGGTCATCGGGCACCCCGTGCTGCGTCAGGTAGGTGTACATCGCGTCGGGCTCGTCGTACTCGTCCCGCCCGTTGTCCCCGGTCACCAGGATCGCCTGCACCTTCCCCTCCCGGTACAGGTCCATCGCCGCGACCAGCCGGTGCTCCAGGTACGGCGAGGGCTTCCCCTGGTCCAGCCCGGCGCCGAAGACCACCGCGACCGGCGCGGCGGGCGCGCTCTCCACCGTGCCCACCCGGTCCCCCGCGGCGCACCACACCCAGGCGCTCGGCGCCAGCGCCAGCGAGCAGAGCACCGTTCCGGCCTGGAACACCCTGCGCTGCGTCGGCCGCTGCCGCAGCCGCGCCCCCAGCAGCCCGGCCCTGCGCCGCAGCAGCCCCGCTATCCCGGTGCCGACCCCCACGTGCCCTCCCTCGATCAGGCCAACCAGGCAACACGACGAGGCCGCGGGCCCGAACGGTTCCCCGCCCGGGCCCGCGGCCCCGTCGAACGCCTGCTCAGACCGCCCGGTTGCGCCGCTGGGCCAGCTCGTCGGCCGGGTCGTGCCCGACCAGGGTCTCGCCGGTGTCGGTGCGCTCGGCGTGCAGCCGTCCGAGGGTGAGCTCCAGCTCCTGCCAGACCGCCCCGACCGCGATGCCGAAGACGCCCTGACCGCTCTTCAGCAGGTCCACGACCTGCTGCGGCGTGGTGCACTCGTACACCGTCGCGCCGTCGCACATCAGCGTCATCCCGGCCAGGTCGCCCTGATCGGCGGCCTGGAGGTGGGCGACCGCCACCCGGATGTTCTGCAGCGAGACGCCCGCGTCGAGCAGCCGCTTCACGATCTTCAGCAGCAGGATGTCGCGGAAGCTGTAGAGCCGCTGACTGGTGGACGGGTACGCGGTGCGGACGCTGGGCTCCAGCAGTCCGGTGCGGGCCCAGTAGTCCAGCTGGCGGTAGGTGATGCCAGCCGCCGCACAGGCCGTCGGGCCGCGGAAGCCGAGCAGTTCGGATGTCGGCGCCAGCCGCTCGATGGCCGGCTGGCCCGGTTGTACGGCCGGGAACCTGCCCATCCGGGGGAGATCCGTGACGGTGCGAGCGGTGCGCGGCATGTGCACGGCGCACCGGCCTCCCACGGCCGCGTCATCGCCGGTGCTGCTCATGCCTGCCTCCGTCCACTTGTGCTGCGGGCAACCCGACTGCGGGCATCGGCCACCCGGACAGCCACTCCTGACGGTAGGCAGTCCCCTATGACCCGTCAACGATCGCCACGCCGGGTCAGACAAACCACATCACTCAGGAGAGTGGTTTTTCGTGCCCCTAGTGTGGGTAGATGGACGGTTTTTGGCAAAACGGGCGGTCCAAATGGCCGCCCGACCGGCCCCGCTACTGCGGACCGCTGCCCCCGAAGTCCTCGGGCGACACCTGGTCGAGGAACTCGCGGAACTTCTCGACCTCGTCCTCCTGCTCGTCCGGGATCGCGATGCCCGCCTCGGCGAGCACCTCCTCGCTCCCGTAGATCGGCGTGCCGGTGCGCAGCGCCAGCGCTATGGCGTCGGACGGCCGGGCACTCACCTCGACCCCGCCGGAGAACACCAGCTCGGCGTAGAACACACCCTCCCGCAGGTCGGTGATCCGGACCTCGGTGAGCTGCTGGCCGAGCGCCTCCAGGACGTCCTTGAACAGGTCGTGCGTCAGCGGGCGCACCGGCGTCATGCCCTGCTGGGCGAAGGCGATCGCGGTCGCCTCGCCGGGGCCGATCCAGATCGGCAGGTAGCGATCTCCCCCGACCTCCCGAAGCAGCACGATCGGCTGGTTGGAAGGCATCTCCACTCGGACACCCACGACGTCGAGCTCATTCACACAGGCAACCCTATGGCTCCGCTCCCGGATATGAAAGCGCAGAGCCGACGCCGCTGGTCAGCGCGGTGCACGCGGTGCCGCCAGGGCACGTCGGCCGCTATCCGCGGGTCCGCAGACCGGCCTGGACCATTGCCGCGTGCAGCCGTACGGACAGCGTCGCGAGCTCCCGGGCGGTGGCCTCCGCGTGCGCCCTGGTCTGCGGGTTGCGGTGCCGGCGCAGCGGCGCCACCACCTGTTCGACCAGCGCGATCTCGCGGTCCGCCGCCGCCTTCATGGCCCGCAGGTGGCGGGGCTCCAGCCCGTACCGGCCGAGCTCCGCGACCAGCCGGGCCACCTGGAGCGCCTCGCCGTCGTACCCGCCGTCCGGGCCCGGGGCGACCAGCCCGTAGTACTCCCACTCCGCCAGCTCCGGCTCCCCGGCCTCGGCTGCCGCCAGCAGCTCGGCGCGCCCCAGCCGGACCCCGGAGGGAACCTCGCCGGCGGCCACCAGCTCCCGGTCCGCCTCCTCCAGCGGGCCGGGCCGGGCGTCGCCGGCGGAAGGCAGCGCGGGTGGGTTCTCACCGCGCTCGATGGCGTCCAGGTGTTCGCGGATCACCCGCAGCGGCAGGTAGTGGTCCCGCTGCATGCGCAGGACGTAGGCCAGCCGCTCGACGTCGGCCGGGCTGAACTTGCGGTACCCCGAGGGCGTGCGGTGCGGCTCCACCAGCCCCTCCGCCTCCAGGAAGCGGATCTTGGAGATGGTGACCTCGGGGAAGTCGTCGCGCAGGAAGGCCAGCACCGCGCCGATGCTCAGCAGATCGTCACCGCCACGCCGGCGCCCGGCGGGCCGCTCCCCCCGGACCGGCTGCCGCGGACCCGCGACCACCCCGCGCCCGCCGCGGTCCGCCTGCGGACCGGACGGGGTAGGGGGGGCCGCCCCGAGAGAAGAGGAAGGGGTATTCGTATTCACTCGGGCTCCTGCCGACGTCGTTTTCAGTACCCCCGGTTGTGGCCGGCGAAGAACACCAGCCGGTACTTCCCGATCTGCACCTCGTCGCCGTTGTTCAGCGACACCTCGTCGATCCGCTCCCGGTTCACGTAGGTGCCGTTGAGGCTGCCCACGTCCGCGACGCTGAAGCCGGCCGGGGTGCGGCGGAACTCCACGTGGCGGCGCGAGACCGTGACGTCGTCCAGGAAGATGTCACCCTGCGGGTGACGTCCCGCCGTGGTGACGTCCGAGTCCAGCAGGAAGCGGCTGCCGGAGTTCGGGCCGCGCTGCACGATCAGCAGGGCCGAGCCCGGCGGCAGCGCGTCGATCGCCGACAGCACCTCGGCCGACAGGGCCGGCGTGGCACCGGTGCCGGTCGTGGTGGTGGGGTCGTACGACTCCAGGCCGGAGATGGAGATGGTCGACGTGGTCTCCGCCGCCCCCTCCGGGAGCAGGCCGCCGCGCAGCGCCGTACCGCAGTTGGAACAGAACCGGGCCGCGGCCGGGTTCTGGTTGCCGCACCTGGGGCACGGAGTGGGGCCAGCCATGTTCACAGCCTCCTGGCGCGGCACACCCGACGGGTTGTGCCCGGCGTACGGATCCGGGGCAAACCCTCCACCAGAGGTTGAGGGTGCTGACGGGAAACCTATGCGCGGCTCGCCGGAGGGGTCAACCGACGCGCCGTAGCCCGCCGGATTCCCCGCGAACTGGGCGGCGCCGCCGTCCCGGTACAGCTGCTGGCCTGCGTACGGCGCGGCCTCGGGGGACGGTCGCATGCCCGGCACGACGGGCTCGTCCTCGGGCCGGCGGTGACGCGCGGTGGGCGCCTCGACGGCGGCCGCGTCGCGGCCCTTGTTGCGACCGAACAACTTCGAGAAGAAACTCACGGGCGAATCCCCTTGCGTGTGACAGACCCGCCCGCGGGGCAGGGTGAGAACCTCGGACATGCTGCGAGCCCGGTCGTTGCGGCTCGGGCCCGCTGGAGTGGTACTCCGACGGTTGGTGCTGCGGTTGTTGCTCCGGAGCGTACTGGTGCGAACCAGTCTCGCCCATGTGACGGCGGCGCCCCGCAGCGGGTGCCGCCCGCCCTTGACGGGCCGTTCGTCGGGTGCCCCGTCACTTCGAAGCCGGCTTGGCGTACTGCGGCGACTTCGGGTCCACGAGGGCGTCGACGACCACCTTCTGCTGCTGGGTGATCGTCGCCCGCGCCTGATGGCTCTCCAGCGTGCGGACGACACCTCCCGGGATGTTCAGCGCGGGTGTCAGATCCTGCGGGTTCCCCACGACCGTGAAGCGGTAGGGCTGCGAGACCTTCTTCCCGTCGATCTGCACCCCACCGGCCGACAGGTCGGTGAAGTAGGTGTTGACCACCACGCGCACATCGTTGATCTGAATCGCCTCCGCCCCCGCCGCTCGAAGTTCTTGCAGGGTGTCCAGCAGCATATCTGCCTTCACCTGCCCTTGGGGATCATCGACCGTGAGGACGATGCCCGGACCGGTGGCCTTGACGGTACCGGCGAGCACGCCGAGCTCCGTCACCTTCTTCCTGGTCTGCTCCTGGGCCTCCTTGGCCTGGTTGGAGCTGTTCTCCAACTTCGCCAGGGACTGCTCCAGCTCGGCCTTCTCCTGTTGAAGACGTTGCTGACGGCTGTCCAGTTCGTCGAGGATCCGCACCAGGTCCTCCTGGCGGGCCCCGCGCAGCTGACTGTGGTGGTCGTTGGTCGACCGCACCTGGATCGCCAGGCCCAGACCGAGCGAGAACAGCAGCAGCGCCACCACCAACTGGCCGCGCGACAGCCGCGGCGGCCAGAGCGCCGCCTTCAGGCGCCGCCGGCCCGCGTTCCGGTCCGGGACGGGCTCGGGCTCGGCGGCCACCTCCGGCTCGGGCTCAGCGGCAGGCGCGGGCTCCGGCGCAGGGCTCGCCTCGGCCTCGGGCTTGGAGTCGGCTTTGGGCCCGGCCTCCGGTTCGGCCCCGGGTGCCGACTCGATGACCTTCGTGAGCCGCAGCGTCGGCTCGGGCACCGAACCGGCCCCGAACTCGGCCGTGGCGTCGGGCTTCTCCTCCGACGCCTCCTCGGCCTCCGCGGTCTCTCCGGCCACTTCAGCGGCCTCGGCCGTGTCCGCCGCGCCCTCCGGCCCGGACTCCCCGTCCGACTCCGGCGCGGGCGCGCCAACGGCCTTCTCGACGGCCTTCGCAGCCGCCTTGTCGACCGGCTTCGCACCCGGCTTCCCTGCGGCCGGCCCGGTCGCCGATGCCTCCTGCTTCTCCTCCGCCGCCTCGCGGCCCGACTCAGGCACGGAAGACATGGCGCCGGATCGCGGCCGCGTTGGAGAAGATGCGGATGCCGAGGACGACGACCACACCGGTGGACAGCTGCGAGCCGACGCCCAGCTGGTCGCCGAGGAAGACGATCAGCGCCGCGACCACCACGTTCGACAGGAACGAGACGATGAACACCTTGTCGTTGAAGATCCCGTCGAGCATCGCCCGGACGCCGCCGAACACGGCGTCCAGCGCCGCCACCACCGCGATCGGCAGGTACGGCACGACGGCGTCCGGCACCTCGGGTTGGACGAAGAGGCCGACGACCACCCCGATCACAAGACCCAGTACGGCAATCACGGTCTGGCTGCTCCTGTCCCTGTCGTGGTCTTGGTGGTTCCGGTGGACGGACGCCGCTTGGCGGTGGAACTACCGCTGGGCGCGGCCGGCGAGCCGGATGGGGAAGGCGAGGCCGGTGGTGAGACGGACGCGCCGGGGCTCTCCTGGGTTCCGGCTCCGGCCGACGGCGAGCCGCCCGGCGCCGCCGGGGTCACCGCGGGCGAGGCCTCGGGCGTCACCGGCTGCGCGGTCCGCAGCGTCACCCCCACGGCCGCCGGCAGCGTCAGGTTCTTCTGCACGGAGAGCGTCGACTTGATGCCGTACTGCTCCTGGAGCAGCCGCAGGTACTGCCCGGCCATGTCCTTCTCGAACGCGGTGAGGAGCTTCGAGCCGTCCCCGATCGCCTGGATGCTGTACGGCGGCACCAGCGGCCGGTTGTCCACCAGCACCGCCTCACCCGCGGCCCGGATCGCGGACAGCGCGGTCAGCCGCTGGCCGTTGATCGCGATCGCCTCGGCCCCGGATCCCCAGAGGCCGTTCACCACCAGTTGCAGGTCGCGGTCCCGCAGCCGGCCGCTGTTGGAGAAGCCCTGCCCGGCCCGCGGGTCGACGTTTCCGCCGAGGCCCGTGCCAGAGGCGTCCTCCAGGACCAGCTTCACGCCCGGCCCGGTGACCTGGCCCAGGCCCACGGCCCCGGTCACCCCACCGGGATCGCCGTCCCCCGAGGCGAGCGCCTGCTGCTGCGTGCTGTCGACCTTGAGCCGCAGCTCCTGCACCTGCTTCTGCAGCCTGTCGGCCGAGGTGTTGCTGTCGTTGATCCGGTGGATCAACGCGTCCCGTTCCTTGGCCAGCGACGGCGCGGCCTTGTGCGCGTTCACCGCGCCCACCGTCACCACCGCGCCCACCAGCGCCAGCCCGGCGCCCAGCGTGAGCAGCCCCTGCACGGTGCCGGGTATCCGGCTGTCGCGGGCGCCACCGCGCGCGGCGGCCGCCTCCGCGTAGCCCTCGTCCAGGCCGTGGTCCATCACGTTGGTCAGCAAGGACATCGAGGCATCCGGACGGTTGTACCGTCCGTTCGGGGCACTCGGCGTCGGCGTCGCTGGCATGGAGACCATCGTCCCATGTCGCCGGGCCGGCCCGTGCACGGCCCCTGAGCTGCACACACGCTGCACACATGACGGAAAGTGACGGACTGTTCCGAATGATGTGAAAACGGACAGCAGGGCGCGCGGATCGCACCGCGCGCCCCGCCGTTCGAAGCAGTTCCGAGTCCGGCTCCCGACCGCGCTCAGGCGCGGACCGTGCTCAGCCCCGGGTCGTCACCGCCCCGCTCCGTCGACCACGGCCGCCCATTCGTCCAGCAGCGCCTCGGTGGCCTCGTCATCGGGGCCCTCCGCCCACAGGTGGGTGACCGCCTCGGCCGGGTCCGGCAGGACCAGCGTCCAGCGCCCGTCCGCCTCGACCACCCGGACGCCGTCGGTGGTGTCCAGCCGACGGCTGCCCGCCGCCTCCACCACCGAGCGCATGACCATGCCCTTGGCCGCCCACGGCGTCGCGATGTCCCGGCGCCGGATGTGCGCCTGCGGAATCCGCGCGTCGATCTGACTCAGCGTGAGCTGGGTCCGCGCCACCAGCCCGACCAGCCGGACGAACGCCGCGGCGCCGTCCAGCACCCCGCTGAACTCGGGCACCACGAAGCCGCCGCGCCCGTCCCCGCCGAACACCGTTCCCTCGGCGGAGGCCGCCTTCGCGAGGTCGTCCGGCGTCGTCGTGGTCCAGATGACCTGGGTGCCGTGGTACGCGGCGACCTGCTCGGCGATCCGGGTGGTGGTCACCGGCAGTGCCACCTGTCCGCTGCGCCGCTCGGCCGCCACCAGGTCCAGCAGCACCAGCAGCGCCCGGTCGTCGTCGATCACCCGGCCGAGCTCGTCCACGAACGCGACGCGCTCGCCCACCGGGTCGAACCGCACGCCGAAGGCAGCCCGCGACGAGGCGACCAGCTCGCCGAGCCTGGCCAGACCGGCCCGGCGCTCCTCCGCGTCCTCGGTCGGCCGCGCCTCGTCCAGCCCGCTGGAGACGGTGAGCGCCTCGACCCCGAGCCTGCCGAGGATGCTCGGCAGAACAAGGCCCGCGCTGCCGTGCGCGGTGTCCACGACCACCTTCAGCCCGGCCTCCCGGACCCCGGTGGTGTCCACCGTCCGCAGCAGGTTGCCCGCGTAGGAGTCGAAGACGCTGGACGGGAAGGTCAGGTCCCCGATCTCACCGGGGAAGGCCCGCCGGTACTCCTGGCGCGCGTAGACGCGGTCCAGCTTGCGCTGGCCGGCCTGCGAGAGGTCCGCCCCGCGCTCGTCGAAGAAGAGGATGTCCAGCGAATCCGGCACACCCGGCGTGGTCCGCAGGAAGATCCCTCCCGCGCTCCCGCGCGCCGTGTGCTGCCGGGCCACCGGCATGGGCACGTTCTCGAGGTCGCGGACGTCGATCGCGGAGGTCTGGAGCGCCGAGATCATCGCCCGTTTGAGCGCACGCGCACCACGCGAGTGGTCACGCGCGATGGTGACGGTGGCGCCCTTCTTCAGCGTCGTCGCGTACGCCCCCGCCAGCCGTACGGCCAGCTCCGGGGTGATCTCGACGTTCAGGATGCCCGAGACGCCGCGGACCCCGAAGAGGTGCTCCTGGCCGCGCGACTCCCAGATCACCGAGGTGTTGACGACGGCGCCGGCCTCGATGGTCTTGAACGGGTAGACCCGGACGTTCGCCCCGATGATCGACTCCTCGCCGACCAGGCACTCGTCCCCGATCACCGCGCCGTCCTCGATCCGCGCGGCCCGCATCACGTCGGTGTTCTTGCCGACCACGCAGCCCCGCAGATTGCTCTGCGGCCCGACGTACACGTTGTCGTGCACCACTGCCTTGTGCAGGAACGCGCCGCGCTTGACGACCACGTTGCTGCCCAGCACGGTGTGCTCACGGATCTCCACGCCGGCCTCGACCTTGGCGTAGTCCCCGATGTACAGCGGCCCCCGCAGCACCGCCTCCGGGTCCACCTCGGCACCCTCGGCGACCCAGACCCCCGGGGAGATCTCGAACCCGTCGAGCTCGACGTCGACCTTGCCCTCCAGGACGTCCGCCTGGGCCTTGCCGTAGCTCTCGTGGGTGCCCACGTCCTCCCAGTAGCCCTCGGCGACATAGCCGTAGACCCGCTTGCCCTCCTTCAACAGCTGCGGGAAGACGTCACTCGACCAGTCGACGGACTCACCCGCCGCCACGTAGTCGAAGACCTCGGGCTCCATCACGTAGATACCGGTGTTCACCGTGTCGGAGAAGACCTGCCCCCAGGTCGGCTTCTCCAGGAATCGCTCGACCCTCCCCTCGTCGTCCGTGATCGTGATGCCGAACTCCAGTGGATTCGGCACCCTCGTGAGACAGACGGTGACCAGAGCGTCCTTGCTGCGGTGAAAGTCGATCAATTCCGAGAGGTCGAAGTCGGTCAGCGCGTCACCGGAGATCACCAGGAAGGAATCGTCCTTGAGCGCGTCCTCGGCGTTCTTGACACTCCCCGCAGTGCCCAGTGGCGTCTCCTCGTGGGCATAGGTCAGGTGCATGCCCAGCTCTTCGCCGTCACCGAAGTAGTTCTTGACCAGTGACGCCAGGAACTGCACGGTGACGACTGTGTCGGAGAGGCCGTGCCGCTTCAGCAGCCGAAGCACGTGCTCCATGATCGGCCTGTTGGCGACCGGAAGCAGCGGCTTCGGCATGCTGGAGGTCATCGGGCGGAGTCGGGTGCCCTCGCCCCCTGCCATTACAACGGCTTTCATTACGGGTGCGTCCTCCTTCGCGGTGGTGGACCAGCAGGTCCATCAAACCGTTCCAGAGGGTTGTCTACCCGGAAGGTATCGTCCGACGCACCGATGAGGCGTGGGGCTTCTCTCAGATCAGGTCTCAGATCGTGGACGCCGAGCCCGCGGTGCTCCCCCGGACGATCTGCCTGGCCTGGACCGCGTAAAGAATCGCAGCCCACCAGTACAGGGTCGTCCCCCACCAGATGAACGCCCAGCTCACCACCTCGGCCGGCCGGGCGATCCAACTGTCCACACTGCCGAGCAGCAGAAGCGGAAACGCGTACATCAGATTGAACGTCGCGGCCTTCCCCAGGAAACTCGTCTGGAGCGGGCCGTAGCCGTGCCGGTTCAGAATCGGCAGCAGCGCGGCGATGAATGCCTCACGGGCCAACAGGATCGCGGTGAGCCACCACGGCAGAATCTCACGCCAGGTCAATCCGACCAGCGTGGAAAGCACATAGAGCCGGTCGGCCAGCGGGTCGAGCAGCTGCCCCACCCGGCTGATCTGCCCCCACCGCCGGGCGAGCTTCCCGTCCAGGTAGTCGCTGATCCCGCTCAACATCAGGATCAACAGCGCCCAACCGTCATTGTTGGGGCCGTCGAAAACCGGCCACAGGATGAGCCAGAGGAAGAGCGGAACACCGACCAGCCGGCCCATGCTCAGCATGTTGGGGATGGTGAGGACGCGATCAGTCTGGACCCGCGTCTCCTGGACCTCCACCCGGGGGGCCTCCTGTCCCGTGTGACGACAATTGCATGTTGACCTTACAACAGAGAAGCCCCCGACCGGTTCACCCGGCGGGGGCTTCTCTAGAATAATTGTTCGGCGGCGTCCTACTCTCCCACAGGGTCCCCCCTGCAGTACCATCGGCGCTGTAAGGCTTAGCTTCCGGGTTCGGAATGTAACCGGGCGTTTCCCTCACGCTATGACCACCGAAACACTATGAAACTATCAACCCGGACACCCATACGGGCGGGTCGTTGTTTCAGAACAACACAGTGGACGCGAGCAACTGAGGACAAGCCCTCGGCCTATTAGTACCGGTCAACTCCACCCCTCACAGGGCTTCCATATCCGGCCTATCAACCCAGTCGTCTACTGGGAGCCTTACCCTCTCAAGGAGGTGGGAGTGCTCATCT
>NZ_JAHSQD010000409.1 GCF_020103755.1 Streptomyces sp. LS1784 | reverse complement strand
GCCCGGCGGGCCGGGCGCCGCCCCTCGCGCGGTGCCCCCGCCGTCCGGCGCGATCCCGGCCGGCTCGGACGTTCCGGTGGCCTACCGGGGCGTGATCGACAGCACGGCACGGCGCTGCCCCGAGCCGGAGGTCACCCCGGTGCTGCTGGCCGCCATGCTGAAGGCCGAGAGCGGCTTCGACCCGAACGCCGCCCGACCGGAGACCGGCGAGTACGGCATCGCCATGTGGACGCCCTCCGTCTTCAAGGCGTGGGGCGAGGCCGCCACCCACGCCGGCCCCACGTCGTACTGGGACCCGGGCGACGCGATCGCGGCGATGGGCAACTACGCCTGCTGGCTCGACCAGCAGATAAAGCGCCACGGCTTCACCCGCGACCTGCCCGCCCTGGTCGTGGCGGCCTACCGGACCAGCGACAAGACCGTGGCGGCCGCCGGAGGCGTCCCGGAACGGGTTCGGATACATGTCGACAAAGTCATCCGGTACCTTCACGACTACGGTGGGTGAGCGGCGAAACGGGATGAGTTATGCCACATCCATACGTATCCCGGCGCGGGCACCCGGGTGACCGGCCTCCGGTCTGGAATCCTCGGCGGCATGATCACGAAGCTCCGCGCGGGTGCCGCGCAATGGACCGTCGTCGTTCCGGTGGTGTCCTTCCTCGTCCTCGTCCTGACCTGGCACGAGGAGCTGCCCGGCTGGGTGGTGGCGGTGGTCGCCTGCTTCCTGGTGGGCGCCGTGCTGTCCGCCGTGCACCACGCCGAGGTCATCGCGCACTGGTCGGGGGAGCCCTTCGGATCGCTGGTCCTCGCGGTGGCGGTCACCGTGATCGAGGTCGCACTGATCGTGACGCTGATGGCCGACGGCGGGGACAAGTCCGCCACGCTGGCCCGGGACACCGTCTTCGCCGCCGTGATGATCACCTGCAACGGCATCCTGGGACTGTCCATCCTGGTCGCCGCGGTCAAGTACCGGACCGCCGTGTTCAACGCCGAGGGCACCGGCGCCGCGCTCGCCTGCATCGCGACCCTCGCGACCCTCAGCCTGGTGCTGCCGACCTTCACCACCAGCACGCCCGGCCCGCAGTTCTCGACCACCCAGCTCACCTTCGCGGCCACCGCCTCGCTGGTGGTCTACGGACTGTTCGTCGCCACCCAGACCGTCCGGCACCGGGACTACTTCCTGCCCGTCACCCCCGAGGGCCGGGTGCTGGACGAGGAGGACCACGCCTCCCCGCCCACCCTCCGGGCCGCCGGGGTCAGCCTGCTGCTGCTCGCCGTCGCCCTGGTGGCGGTGGTGGGCCTGGCCAAGGGCGTGTCGCCGACCATCGAGAAGGCGGTGGACGACGCCGGGCTCCCGCACGCCGTGGTCGGCGTGGTGATCGCCATGATGGTGCTGCTGCCGGAGACGATCGCGGCGCTGCGCGCGGCCGTCCGCAACCGGGTGCAGACCAGCCTCAACCTCGCCCTCGGCTCGGCGCTCGCCAGCATCGGCCTGACCATCCCGGCGGTCGCGATCGCCTCCAGCTGGCTCTCCGGCCCCCTTGTCCTCGGCCTCGACCCGGCGCACATGGTGCTGCTGACCCTGACGATCGTGCTGCTCACCCTCACGGTCATCCCGCGCCGGGCGACTCCGCTCCAGGGCGCGGTGCACCTGGCGGTGCTGGCGGGGTACGTGGTGCTGGCGTTGAACCCGTGAGGGCGCGCCGGCCGTAGTCGAGAGTGGAAGCCTCTGGCCCGTTCCCCCGCGCGGCCAGGGGCTTCCGGCGTTCCCGGGGCCGGGTCGGGGGTGCCGGTGGGGTCGGTGATGTCGGCGGTTCCGGTGGTGCGGTCGGTGAACCCGGGGGGAGCGTCCGGCCGTGGTTCCGGGTGAGGGCCCTGGCCCGCCCCCGTGGCCAGGGCCCCTCGTCGATCCCGGTGCGACCGCCGGTGAACCCCCGAGGGGGTGCGCGCCGTGGAACGACGGGGAGCCCCTGGCCACGCAGCTGCTCGCGGGCCAGGGGCTCGGTGGTGCCGCGGCTCAGTCGCGGCATGCCGCCCGGGAAGGCCCGGGCGGGTGTGTCAGGAGTCGGTGCGGCGACGGCGGGTGTAGACCACCGCGCCCGCGCCGCCCAGCAGCAGCACGGTGCCGGCGCCGGCGTAGAGCAGGGTGCCGTCACTACCGGTGGTGGCCAGCTTCTTGCCGTCCGCGGCGGCGCCCGGGATCGGGGTGGGCACGCTGACCTTGTCGGGCATGATCAGCGGCTGCTCCGGGTTGACCGGGGTCTCGGTGGTCGGGACGTTCACCGGCACGGTGGCGGTCGGCGCGCTGGACGGGGCCGGGCTCGGGGTGCCGCTGGGTGCGGTGGTCGGCTCCTGGGTGGCCGGGGTGGTGGCCGGAGTCGTCGCCGCCGGGCTGGTCGGGGTGGTGGCCGGAGTCGTCGCCGCCGGGCTGGTCGGGGTGGTGGTCGGAGGCACCGGGGGCTTCGGCGTCTCGGTGGGCTGCGTGCTCGCGCTCGGCGAGGCCGGGGTCGTCGCGGGCGTCGTGGCCGGGGTCGTCGCCGGGGGCGTCGCGGGCGTCGTGGCCGGGGCCGACGGGCTGTGCGAGGGCACCGAGGTCGGGCTCGCCGGCGGCGTCTTCACCGGGGTCGGCGTCACGGTCGCCGAGGGCTTGCCGGTCGGGACCGGAGGCTGCCCGCCGCAGTCGACCTTGAACACCTTGTGCTTGGGGTTGTTGAGGTCCGGCTTCTTGGGCAGCTTGCCGTCCACCAGCTCGACCGACTGCCAGTAGAGCTTGTAGTGGCCGTCCGGCAGGTGGATGTCCTCGGTCCGCACGTGCCCGTGCGGGTCGACCGGGAGGTCGCCCCACGCGGCGAGCGTCTCGCCCTTGGGGCCGACGGTGGCGATCGCCCAGATCACGTCCTGGTTGGCGTCGAAGCCGAAGGAGTCCAGGTAGAAGGTGCAGACCTTGGGCTCGTTGCGCACGTCCTCCTGGCCGGTGGCGGCGTCGTGGATCTTGACGGTGCCGTTGTTGCCGGGGGCGCCGCCCTTGCCGCCCGAAACGGCGTGCGCGGCGGGGGCGAGCAGCATGAGCGCGGCGGCGGTCGGGACGGCCACCAGGGAGCGCGCGGCGGTGGAGCGGAGGTGCATCGGAGTTCCATCGGGTACGGCAGGCCGGGGCGGGCCCGCGCGGCGGGGAGGGAGCCTCCGGTCGGCCGTTCGGCAGGAGCCGGTGTCGTGCGACGGGAGGGGCACAAGAGTTCCCGCAGCGGGAAACGTGACGCAAGGGAGGTTTGGCCGAAATGCATCGCTGAAGGCGATTGGTCCGACTAGTCCGTCATAACGATCCGATCACCCGATTGTCGGGACTTCGTGTGCGTTCGACCCTGGTGGGCGGTCAACTCCGCTCCCCGGTCCGGCAGGTGGTCCCGGACGGCCGTGGTGGCCGGTATTGACCGGTTCGCGGCAGCGGACTGCGTGTCGGGGCGGCGGGTCGGCGCCGGGGTTCTCTATCGTCCGTCCGGGACCGCCCAGCCCGCAGCCTCCGCTGCGTGTACAGCCGATCCGACCCGTGGGAGAGTGCGATGCCCGGCCCAGAGCAGACCGTCCCGGAGCCGACCGGCGAGGCCGGCGGGCAACAGACCGGTGGGCAGCAGACCGGTGGGCAAGAAACCGATGGACGACAGGCCCACGAGCGGCGGCCGGGGACCACCCGGGACGGGGTGCCCGTCCGGCCCGAGGGGCCCGTCGGGGGTGAGGGGCCCGTCCGCGCCGGGGCGACCGTCCGGGCCGGGGAGAGCGTGAAGGCCGGGGAGACCGTCCAGGCCGGGGGGAGCGCCGACGTCATCGTGGTCGGCGCCGGGCCGGCCGGCTCCACCGCGGCAGCCCACCTCGCACGGACCGGACTGGACGTCCTGCTGCTGGAGAAGTCCGTCTTGCCGCGTGAGAAGGTCTGCGGGGACGGCCTCACCCCGCGCGTCGTCAAGCAGTTGACCGACCTCGGCATCGACGTCTCCGAGGAGGCCGGCTGGCTGCACAACCGGGGCCTGCGGCTGGTCTCCGGGCGCCGCTCGCTGGAGTTCGACTGGCCCGAGCTCTCCGCCTTCCCCGGGTTCGGACTGGTCCGGCGCCGCGCCGACTTCGACGAACTGCTCGCCCGCAAGGCCGCCTCGGCCGGTGCCCGGGTGGTCGAACGCGCCAATGTGACGGGCCCGTTGCTGGACGAGCGGACCGGCCGGATCACCGGCGTCACCGCCAGGCTGGGGGAGGAGCGCCGGCCGGTCGCCTACCGGGCCCCGATCGTGGTCGCCGCCGACGGCAACTCCACCCGGCTGTCGGTGGCGATGAAGCGCTACCGCCGCACCGACCGTGCGATGGGCGTCGCGTACCGGACGTACTTCACCACCCCGCGCCACGACGACCGCTACCTGGAGGCCTGGCTCGACCTGCGCAGTCCCACCGACCCGGCCCGGCGCCTGCTGCCCGGCTACGCCTGGGTGTTCGGCATGGGCGACGGCACCGCCAACGTCGGACTCGGGATCCTCGACACCGCCAAGGCGGAGGTGGACTGGCGGGAGCTGCTGCGCCGCTGGTGCGACGGCCTGCCGCCGGAGTACGGCTACACCCCCGACGGGGTCACCGAGCCGATCCGCGGCGCCGCCCTGCCGATGGGCCTCAACCGCCAACCCCACTACGCCGACGGCCTGCTGTTGGTCGGCGACGCGGGCGGCACGGTCAGCCCGGGCACCGGCGAGGGCATCGCCTACGCGATGGAGTCCGGCCGCTACGCCGCCGAGACCATCGTCCAGGCCCTCGCCCGCCGCACCGACCGCGGTCGCGAACTCGCCCTGCGCGCCTACCCGCAGGCGCTGCGCTCCGCCTACGCGGGTTACTTCGCGCTCGGACGCCTGGCCGCCGAACTGCTGGGCCGCCCGAAGCTGCTCGGCACGGCGGGGGCCGCCGGGCTCGGCCACCCGGCGCTGCTGAAGGTGGCGTTCCGGCTGATGGTCAACCTGACCGAGCCGAACTCCAAGGACGCCCTCGACCGGCTGCTCCACCTGCTCGGGCGGGTCGCCCCGGGGAAGTGACCCGGCCGCACCGGACCGCTCATCCTGATGGACGGACGGTCCCGGTGTCCCGGGTTCGGCCGAATCCGCGGAGCCGAACGCCCAGTCGCACGGATCGTGTTGACGAATGATCAGTGAATCCGATTGCCTGGTGTCGAACCAGCCACGGAGGGTGAGTGCGACGACCCTCCGTGGCTCCTTTCTCGACCGCTGACCCGTTCGACGGAGACACCGTGCGCCTTCGCCTGCTCGTCGCGCCGCTCGCCGCGGCCACCGCCCTCACCGCCCTGAGCACTCCCGCCGCCGTCGCGGCCCCGGCGGCCACCCCCTCCGACCAGTGCTCCGCCGCCTTCCGCCACGACGACGCCCGCCTCGGCCCCGCAGACCTCCCGACCACCGGCCCGGTCGGCCGCCAGCTCATCGGCTACCAGCGCACCGGCGGCGCGAGCGACCAGGACTTCCTGGCCAGGTACTACGACCCGGCCGGCAACGGCGGCAAGGGCGGCTGGACGTACCCGCCGGCCGACGGCTACGTCACCCTGCCCGACGGCAGCCCGATCGAGTTCGACCTCACGCTCTACCCGAACCAGAACATCGACCGCTACGGCAGTGAGTACGGAGCGTTCCTCGCTCCCGAGGGCCTGCCCTACGCCAACCGCGCGATCCCGCCGCAGAGTCTGGACGGCAACCCGCCGGCCGCCTGCAACTACCACGACTACAAGGTGGTCAAGGCCTTCACGGTGCACGCCGGCCCGATCGCGCCCTGGTTCAACCAGCCCGGCTGGGGCCTCCAGTACCAGCTCGACGGCGCCCTGCTGCCCGGCGGTCCGGCCAGGCTGAACGTGCTCTGGCTGGTGGAGAACGGATACCTGGCCCGGATCTGACCCCGCCCCACCTGAACGGCGGCGCCCGGTGCCCGGCCCCGGCCGGTCACCGGACGCCGCCGTCGCGCCGGTCGCGCGGTGCCGGAAACGCGATATTCGCTGGCGGGCACCGGGGAGCGGGGGATAGGAAGACGGGATGACCACCAGCGATCCCGGCACCGACCAGCGCGTCTTCCGCCCCACCGTCCTCGACCTCGGTGACGTCCTGCTGCGCCCGTGGGGGCGCGCCCTCGACGTGCCCGGCGGCATCGGGCCCGCCCTGACCGCCGCCGCGGCGGACCCGGCCGTCGCCCGCTGGAGCCCGCTCAGCGCCGCCGGCCCGGTGGTCGTCGACACCTACCTCGGCCGTTGCGAGGAGCACTGGGCCGCCGGCACCGCGGCGCCGTTCGCCGTCGTCGACGCCGCCGACGGCAGCCTCTGCGGCAACGCCTACCTGGGGTGGACCAACCGGGACGACGGCGTGGCCATGATCGGCTACTGGCTGCTCGCCGCCGCCCGCGGCCGGGGCCTGGCCACCCGGGCCACCACCGCCGTCACCCGCTGGGCGGTGGAGCACGCCGACGTTCGCCGCATCGAGCTCTACCACGCCGTCGCCAACGAGGACTCCTGTCGCGTCGCGACGCGGGCCGGGTTCCCGTACGAGGGCACCCTGCGCGGCTCCTACACCTACGGCGGGGGCGTCTACGTGGACGAGCACCTGCACGCCCGGCTGGCCTCTGACGCGTTCGCGGACTGAGGGCCCGCGGACGGGTCCGCGGACGGCGCCGTGGGACGGGATCAGCCCCGGACGGTCGCGCCGTGGACCCCGTACGCGTGGGCGCCGCCCTCGGCGAAGCGCTGCTCCTGCACGGCCGTCAGCCGACGGTCCGGCAGGACGGCGACGACCGCGGCCGCCACCTCCAACCGATCGGCGGCGATCAGCCAGCCGAGGGCCTTCCGGTACGTGCCCGGCTGCGCCGCGTCCGTCAGCGCGGCTTCGTCGGCCAGTCCGACGTTGTCGGCGAACGTGCCGGCCTCCCCGTACAGACGGAAGCCTGTGCCCGGACGACGCAGGTGGGCCGGCGCCACTCCGGGCCGCGGCGGACCGCTCGTCGCTCCACCGGCCCGCCGTCCCGAACGGAGGCAGGGCAGGGCACCTCCCAGCCGTCCCGTGCCCCGGCGGGCCGCCGAGCGGTTTTCGGGGCCCTCGGGGCGCAGGCTGCGCGCGCGGCGGAGGAGCGACCTAACCTGGAGGGGAGCGTTCGGTGCGTCGCCCGCGAACGGAGCGGTGACCATGACGGTGATCTCGACGGCTCTCTTCGGTACCGACTGGTGGCAGCCCACGCTGCCCGGCGGTGCCGAGTTGCTGCGCGAGTGTGCCGCCCGCGGGTGGACGGTCGTGCTGACCGGCCCCGGGCCGGCCGGGGCCCCGGCGCTGACCGTGGCCGATCCCGGCGGCGACCCGGTGCGGGCCGCGCTGGAGCTGGTGGACGGCAGGCC
>NZ_JAHSQD010000408.1 GCF_020103755.1 Streptomyces sp. LS1784 | reverse complement strand
CCACGGTGTGCCCGGCGAGCTGGAGCGCCGCGCCCAGCGCGGGGCCGACCCGGCCGGTGCCGACCACGCCGACGGCCAGCCGGGCCGGGCGGTTGCCGGGGTCGCCGGGATCGCCGAAAGCCCGGTCGCCGAGACCGTCGGCGAGCGGGCCGAACTCGCCGGAGTCGGCGAAGCCGGACGGATTCACGTCCACCCTTGTCCTGCCTTGTCCTGAATGACCGTTCCAGTCCACTCGACGGGTACCGGACGTACCGCCCCAGTCTACGGGGGCGCCCGAACGGCGCAGCGGCTCAGTCGGTGGCCCCGGCCCGGATCAGCCCGGCCTCGTACGCCAGCACCACCGCCTGGACCCGGTCGCGCAGGCCCAGCTTGGCCAGGATCCGGCCGACGTGGGTCTTCACGGTGGCTTCGGAGAGCACCAGCCGGGCCGCGATCTCGCCGTTCGACAGCCCCTGGGCGACCAGCAGGAACACCTCCCGCTCGCGCTCGGTCAGCGGGCCGAGGGCGTCCGAGCCGGGAGAGCTGTGCGGGGTGGGCAGCACCTCGGCGAAGCGGTCGATCATTCGGCGGGTGGTGGTCGGGGCGACCACCGCGTCCCCGCCGTGCACCGCGCGGATCGCGGCCACCAGCTCGGTCGGCGGGACGTCCTTGAGCAGGAAGCCGCTGGCGCCGGCCTTGAGCGCGGCGAAGGCGTACTCGTCCAGGTCGAAGGTGGTGAGGATGAGCACGTGCGGGGCGTTCGGCAGCGGGCTGCCGTCCTCGGCCAGGCAGATCCGGCGGGTCGCCTGCACGCCGTCCAGCCGCGGCATCCGGACGTCCATCAGGATCACGTCCACCTCGGTGCGCCGCAGCAGCTCCAGGGCCTGCGCGCCGTCGCCCGCCTCGGCGGCGATCTCGATGTCGCCCTGCGACTGGAGGATCATCCGGAAACCGGTGCGCAGCAGTTCCTGGTCATCGACGAGCATCACGCGGATGGTCAAGGTGGGACTCCTTGGAGGGTGGACGGCGGACGGGGCTAGTGGGCCGCCTTGAGCGGCAGGACGGCGCGGATCCGGAAGCCGCCGCCGGGGCGGGGGCCCACGTCGAGGCTGCCGCTGACCATGCCGACGCGCTCGCGCATGCCGATCAGGCCGTGGCCGAGGCCGTCCGCGCCGCCGGCGGCCAGCTGCTCTTCGGTGCTGCCGCGCCCGTCGTCCTCCACCAGGACGGCCAGCTCGCGCTCGCCGAAGTCGACCGCGACCCGGGCGTGCGCGTCGGGGCCGCCGTGCTTGCGGACGTTGGTGAGCGCCTCCTGGACGATCCGGTAGACGGTCAGCTCGACGCCGCGCGGCAGCTCGCGCGGGTGCCCGGAGGTGGCGTAGTCCACGTCGAGCCCGGCCGTGCGGACCTGCTCCAGCAGCTCCGGCAGCTCCTCGACGCCCGGCTGCGGCACGTACTCCTCGGCCTTGGTGTCGGAGGTGCGCAGCACGCCCAGCAGGCGGCGCATCTCGACCAGCGCCTGGCGGCCGGTGGAGGCGATCGTGCCGAGCGCCTCCTTCGCCTGCTGCGGGGAGTTGTCCAGGACGTACGCGGCGCCGTCGGCCTGGACGATCATCACCGAGACGTTGTGCGCGACCACGTCGTGCAGCTCGCGGGCGATCCGGGCCCGCTCGGCGGCGACCGCCACCTTGGACTGGGCGTCCCGCTCGCGCTCCAGCCGGGCGGCGCGGTCCTCCAGCTCGACCAGGTAGGCGCGGCGCACCCTGGTCAGCCGGCCCCAGGCCCAGCAGAGGATGAACGGCGTGCTCATCAGCAGCGTGATCAGCGCCGCCTCGCCGAAGGCGTACGGGCGGGTGTGCGCGTCGCCCGCCGTGTCGAAGATCGTCTTCACCGGCATCATCTGCCAGAACACCAGCGGCCCGGCGGCCAGTCCGGCCGCCAGCGCCAGCCGGGAGGTCCACTTCCGGCCGAAGGCGGCGCCGGTGTAGGCGAAGACCAGGTAGGCGATCGAGGAGCCCTCCGGCGTGACGTTCACGACCACCTGGCCGACGCCGATGCAGGTGGCGGCGGCCACCGTGAGGTCGGGGTGGCGCCTCCGGAAGACCATCAGCAGCGGCAGCAGCACCGCGATCAGGATCGAGGCGTCGAAGCGCCAGCCCTCGTCGGCGTAGTTGTCGCTCGGCACCAGGCCGAAGAACAGCACGATCGACGCCCAGGCGGCGTCGACCACCATGGGGTGACGGCGGAGCCAGGCGTTGAGTCGATGCACGTGTCCAGCGTAGGCAGTCGTTCCGCATGCCCAGGTCCGCCGGTAGGGCGATCCGTCCTACTCCGTAGGTCGGAGAGGCACCCGGGCCGATGGGGAGGGTCTCCCCTGACCGGGTAGCGTCCCGCCCCATGACTTGGATGCGGTGGGCGCCCGCCATGGAACAGGCCCTGTACGACCCGGCGCGGGGCTTCTACCGCAGGCCGGAGGGCCCCGCCGGGCACTTCCGCACCTCGGTGCACGCCTCGCCGAGGTTCGCCCGTGCGGTGGCCCGGCTGCTGCTGGAGGTTGACGAGGCCCTCGGCCGTCCGGAGGAGCTGGCCCTGGTCGACATGGGGGCCGGGCGGGGCGAACTGCTCACCGGTGTCCTGGCCGAGCTGCCCGCCGAGGTGCTGGCGCGGCTGCGCCCGTACGGCGTGGAGATCGCGGAGCGCCCGGCCGGTCTGCCGTCCACAGCCCTGTGGACGGACGAGCCGCCGCGCGGGGTGACCGGGCTGCTGTTCGCCAACGAGTGGCTGGACAACGTGCCGCTGGACGCCGGCGAGGTGGACGAGGACGGGGTGCTGCGCTACGTCGAGGTGGACACCGCGACCGGCGGTCAGCGCCCCGGCGAGCCGGTCTCGGCGGCCGACGCGGCCTGGGCCGACCGCTGGTGGCCGGCCGTGGAGCCCGGCGAGGTGGTGGAGTTCGGCGGCCCCCGGGACGCCGCCTGGGCGCGGGCCGTGGCCGGGCTGGACCGCGGCCTGGCCGTCGCCGTCGACTACGGGCACACCGCCGGGCGGCGGCCGCCCTTCGGTACGTACGCCGGTTTCCGGGACGGCCGGGAGGTGGCCCCGGTGCCGGACGGCTCCTGCGACGTCACCGCGCACGTCGCGCTGGACTCGATCGCCGTGCCCGGTCTCCACAGCCTGTGGACAACCCAGCGGGAGGCGCTGCGGGCGCTCGGCATGAGCGGTCAGCGCCCGGCGCTCGCGCTCGCCACCAGTGACCCGGCCGGCTACCTGCGGGCGCTGAGCGGGGCGGGGGAGGGGGCCGAGCTGACCGACCCGGGCGGGCTGGGCGGGTTCGGGTGGCTGGTACAGGCCGTCCACATGCCGGAACCTGCGGGCTTGGCGGGCCTGCCGGGATGGCAGACTCTGGGGGCATGAGGGAGACCACGGTCGGCATCGGGGCGGGAGCCGAGAACTTCACCGGCGCGGCGGGCACCACCGACATGGTGCTCAACATCGGCCCGCAGCACCCGGCCACGCACGGCGTGCTGCGGCTGCGCATGCTGCTCGACGGCGAGCGCATCGTGAGCGCCGAGCCGGTGATCGGCTACATGCACCGGGGTGCCGAGAAGCTGTTCGAGGCCCGTGACTACCGGCAGATCATCATGCTGGCCAACCGGCACGACTGGCTCTCCGCCTTCTCCAACGAGCTCGGCGTCGTCATGGCCGTCGAGCGGATGCTCGGCATGGAGGTCCCGGAGCGGGCGGTGTGGATCCGCACCCTGCTTGCCGAGCTCAACCGGGTGCTCAACCACCTGATGTTCCTCGGCTCGTACCCGCTGGAGCTGGGCGGGATCACCCCGGTCTTCCACGCCTTCAACAGTCGGGAGGACCTCCAGCACGTGCTGGAGGAGGCCTCCGGCGGCCGGATGCACTACATGTTCAACCGGGTCGGCGGCCTCAAGGAGGACCTGCCGGCCGGCTGGCTCGGCCGGGTCCGCACCGCCGTCGCCACCGTGCGCTCGCAGCTGCCGGTCTTCGAGGACCTCGTCCTCGGCAACGAGATCTTCCGCGCCCGCACCGCCGGCGTCGGCGTCCTCACCAGGGCGCAGGCCGAGGCGTACGGCGTCAGCGGCCCGATCGCCCGGGCCGGCGGCCTCGACCTCGACCTGCGCCGCGACGAGCCGTACCTCGCCTACGGCTCCGAGGAACTGCGGCAGGTGCTCACCGTGGTCACCCGCGAGGAGGGCGACTGCCTGGCCCGCTTCGAGTGCCTGCTGGAGCAGACCCTCAACTCGCTGGACCTCGCCGACGCCTGCCTCGACAAGCTCGCCACGCTGCCGCCCGGCCCGGTCAACCAGCGGCTCCCCAAGGTGCTCAAGGCCCCCGAGGGCAGCACCTACGCGTGGACCGAGAACCCGCTCGGGATCAACGGCTACTACCTGGTCTCGCGTGGCGACAAGACGCCGTGGCGGCTCAAGCTGCGCTCGGCGTCCTTCAACAACATCCAGGCGCTGACCGAGCTGCTGCCGGGGACGCTGGTCGCGGACATGGTGGCGATCCTGGGGTCGATGTTCTTCGTGGTCGGGGACATCGACAAGTAGGGCCGGTCAGTTCTTCCCGGCCTTCTCTGCCGCCCCTGCGGTCGCTGCCTTCCCGGCCTTCTTGGCCGGGTCGGCCGGGTGCGGGGCCACCTTGCGGTCGCCCTTGGTGGCGATCCGCTCCTCGCACAGCCGGGCCAGCACCTCGTACGCCTCCTTGCCCATCAGCTCGGTGAGCTCGGGGCGGTAGCTGACGTACACCGGCTCCGCGCCCTGGTGGGCCGCCGGGGCGCCGGTGCACCACCAGTGCAGGTCGTGGCCGCCCGGGCCCCAGCCGCGGCGGTCGTACTCGCCGATCGACACCTGGAGGTAGCGGGTGTCGTCGGGGCGGTCGATCCAGTCGTAGGTGCGCCGGATCGGCAGCTGCCAGCAGACGTCCGGCTTGGTCTCCAGCGGCTCGCGGCCCTCCTTGAGCGCGAGCGCGTGCAGGGCGCAGCCGGCGCCGCCCGCGAAGCCCGGGCTGTTCACGAAGATGCAGGCGCCGTTGACCCGGCGGGTCTGGCGGTCGCCGTCCTCGTCCAGCATGGTGATGCCGCCGTCGGCGACGATCCGGCCCTTGGCGTCGGTGCCCTCGGCGAAGTTCTCCCACAGCTCGGGGGTCAGCCGGGCCGCGTGCGACCGGACGCGCTTCTCGTCGTCCTCGTCCGAGTAGTGCGCGCCCAGCGTGCAGCAGCCGTCCGACTCGCCACGGCCCTCGCGGATGCCGTGGCAGCCCTGGCCGAAGACGCACGACCAGCGGGAGGTCAGCCAGGTGAGGTCGCAGCGGAAGACCTGCTCGTCGTCGGCGGGGTCGGCGAACTCGACCCAGGCGCGGGGGAAGTCGAGCGGGACCTCGTCGCGCGGGATCTCGCGGCGCAGGGTCGGCATCGCGAGGTCGACGGGGGCGGGGGAGGCCTTGGGCTTCGCCTTGGCCTTCTTCTTGGACGTTTCTGCTGGTGCCACCCGGCAAGGGTAGAGCTTTCGGCGGCGATGGCGCGGTGGCGGGGCCCGTGGCGGTGGGACCGTCCGGGGTGAAGGCGGGGTGAAGAGGTCCGTCGGGCCCTGCGGGAGGGCCCGGGGGCGTGCCTAGGATGGCGGCCGGTCCGCTACGGGACCGCTACGGGGAGGTGCGGGGATGGCAGGCGGCAGCACCGGGGCGTCCGGCCGCGCGGACGGGGAGTTCGTCCTCAAACCGTGGGAACTGCACGGCGAGGGGCGGGAGTTCGAGAAGATCGGCGGCGAGCTGACGAAGGCCGTCGCCGCCCTGGAGCAGGGGCTCGCCGCGCTGGGCGCCCCCTGGGGGGCGGACCGGCCGGGCGGCGGCTTCGCCGCCGTGTACGGGCCGGCACGCGGTGAACTCGTCGGCGGGCTGCGGGGGTTGGCCGGGAGGGTGGCCGGGATCGGGGCCGGGCTGCACGCGATGGCCGCGCGGACGGCCGACGCGGACAGCTCGGCGGCGAGCGGGTTCGGGGCGTCGGCGGCGCCGGGGGCACCGGGGGTGTCGGGCGCGACAGGGGTGCCGGGGGCCTCGCCGGTGACGACCGCGGTGTACTCGACGGTGCCGGGGGCAACCCCGGGGGCGGCTCCCACCGTCCCCAAGGACATGCCGGTCTGACGGACCCGGCTCGAAGGGGGAAGCGCGTGTCCCGGAAACTGCCCGAGGAACTGGTCCCGGTGCTGGCCCGGACCGGCCAGCAGTGGCCGCAGGCCGACGAGGAGGGTCTGCGCAAGGCCGCCGGAGTCTGGCGCGAGTTCGGCAAGGAGGCCGACCGGCTCACCCGCCGCGGCGGTGAGTCCGTCCGGCGGGTCACCGCCGACAACTCCGGTCACGCGGTCGAGGCCTTCGGCGCGTACTGGCAGGCCTTCAACGGTGGCGGCAGGGGCCACCTGGACGACGCGCACAGCGCGGTCGGGCTGGTCGCCGGGGCCTTCGACACGGCCGCGCGGGCCGTGGACACCTGCAAGGCCGAGATCATCGCGACCCTGCAGCAGCTCGCCGCCGACCTCAAGCAGGCCGAGGAACAGGCGGCCAAGGCCAAGGAGACGGCCGGCAAGGTCGCCGCGACGGCCGCCGGCGACCCGGCGAAGAGCGGGGTGGTCGGCGGACTGGAGAACGCCGTTGGCGGCTTCGCGGCCACGGTGAAGAACGCCGCCACCGAGCAGGTCGCGGCGGGGGTGGCGGCCGTCGCCGTCGAGGCCGCCGCGCTGAAGATCGGCGGACTGCTCGCCGAACTCGGCCGCGCCATGAAGGACGCCCTGTCCGGCGTGCTCAAGGAGCCGGCCGCCGTCGCCCTGCTGAAGCTCGGCACCGCGCAGGGGACGGGGATCACCGCCGCCTCGTACCGCAGCGGCGCGTTCGACCCGCTCGCCGCCGGGCTGCCCGCCGCCCTCGGCGAACCGGGCGTGCTCGCCGCGGACGGCTCCGGGCTGGTCCTGCTCGCCGGGAAGGACGGCAAGCCGCTGGTCGGCGTGCCGGGGCTGACGGTCAAGGTGGACGAGCACGGCGAGCCCGTCCTCGGCCCGGACGGGCAGCCGGTCATCCTCCGCGCCGACGGCACACCGGTGGCCGACGCCACCGGGCTGCTGGTCGTCCCGGGGCCGGACGGCAAGCCGGTGGTCGGGGTGGCGGACCTGGCCGTCCGGCTGGACGAGCACGGGCAGCCGGTGCTCACCGGCGAGGACGGCAAGGAGGTCCGAGGGGTGCCGCTCGCCGGGCTGACGCCGGGGGCGGACGGACCGGGTGGCGACAAGCCCGGCGTCGGCGAGCCGGGGGCGGACAAGCCGCTCGTGGGTGCGACGCCCGACGGGCCGGCGGATCCGAAGGCGCCGGGCGCCGTGACGGTGGCGTCGGTCGCGGTGGCGGAGCCTGGGGCGGTCGTCGGCGGCCCGGA
>NZ_JAHSQD010000407.1 GCF_020103755.1 Streptomyces sp. LS1784 | reverse complement strand
GGCTCCTCGCGCAGCGGCAGGTCGTCGCCGTCGATCTCCAGCGGGACGCCGGCCGCGCCGAGCGCCCGCCGCACGCCGGGGATGGAGCGGGCGCCGGCCCGGACGAGCACGGCCATCTCGCCCCAGGGCACGCCGTCCTCCAGGTGGGCGCGGCGCAGCAGGTCGGCGATCGAGTCCAGCTCGGCGCCGGGGGTCGGGTAGGTGTAGACCTCGACCCTCCCGCCCTCCCGGGAGGGCAGCAGGGCGCGGTGCTGGGCGAGCTTGTCGGCGGGCAGCCGGCCCATCGGCATCCGGCGGGCGACCTCCCGGGAGGCGGCGAGCAGCACGGCGCCGGAGCGGCGGGAGACCCGCAGCACCTTGACCTCGGCGGGGCTGCCGTCGGCCTGCCGGAAGGTCTGCGGGAAGTCGAGGATGCCGTTGATGTCGGCGCCGCGGAAGGCGTAGATCGACTGGTCCGGGTCGCCGACCGCGACCAGGTCGCGCCCGCCGCCGGCCAGCTGGCGCAGCAGCCGGACCTGGGAGGGGTCGGTGTCCTGGTACTCGTCGACGAAGACGACCTCGTAGCGCCGCCGCAGCTGCTCGCCGACCTCGGGGCGCTCGGCGAGCAGCACGGCGCGGTGGACGAGTTCGGCGTAGTCGAGGACGCCGCGCAGGTCGAGCACGTCGAGGTAGTCGGCCAGGAAGTGCGCGGCGGCGGCCCAGTCGGGGCGCTGGACGCCTCGGGCGAAGCGCTCCAGCTCGGCCTCGCCGAGGCCCAGTTCGCGGCTGCGGGCGAGGACGGCGCGGACCTCGTCGGCGAAGCCGCGGGTGGTCAGGCAGGCCCGCAGGTCCAGCGGCCACTCGATGCGGGTGCTGCCGAGCTTGGCGTCCTCGGCGCCGCCGGCCAGCAGTTCGCGGACCATGACGTCCTGCTCGGGGCCGGAGAGCAGCCGCAGCGGCTCGGCGTAGTCCTCCGGGTCCTGGTGGGCGCGCAGCAGGGCGTAGCAGAAGGAGTGGAAGGTGGTGGCCTGCGGGGCGGCGGCCGAGCTGCCGAGCCGGCCGGACATCCGGTCGCGCAGCTCGGTCGCGGCCTTGCGGCTGAAGGTGAGGACGAGGATCCGCTCGGGGTCGGTGCCGTCCTCGATCCGCCGGGCGACCGCCTCGACCAGCGTCGTGGTCTTGCCCGTACCGGGGCCGGCCAGGACGAGCAGCGGCCCGCCGGCGTGCTCGACCACGGCGCGCTGGTAGGCGTCCAGCACGGGCGGATCGGGCTGGACGAGCGGGCTGCGCACGAGCCGGTAGGGGGAGCTCACGAAGTGGTCCTGGGGTCGAACTGGGGCATGGCGGAGGCGGACCCGCCGGGCCCGCCCGCATCGAGCCTACGATCCTGCCCCGTCAATCCCGCTCGTGCGGCGGTTTCGCCCGGTTCTCCTCGCCGTCCCAGCGGGCCCGCCCGAGGTCGACCCGGGGCGGGTCGGCGAGTTCGCGCAGCGGGGTGCCCTCCTCGCCGTAGTGGGCGAGGGCGCGCTGTTCGTGCCCGGGCAGGAGGCGGCCGTCCGCGCGGATCACCCGCCACCAGGGCACCGAGCCGCCGTACAGTGCCATCACCCGGCCGACCTGCCGGGGGCCGCCCTGGCCGAGGTACTCGGCGACGTCGCCGTAGGTCATCACCCGGCCGGGTGGAATCCGCTCGGTCAGGTCGAGCACCAGTTCGGCGAACGGCGGCAGGGCATCCGGAAGACCGTCGTGTGTTACGTCCGTCACCTGCGGCATCCTTCCCTATGGGGGCGAACCCGCGGCACCGTGCGGCCGATCCGCCGCGCCTGATCCGCCCCCTGTCCCGCACGGGAGGCCGGGGCATGCCACCATCTTCCGGGGCGGTGAGTGGTGATACGAGGACAAGACCAGATGACCGGGACGGCTGACGTGGGCGTGGACAAGGACTCCGACGAGTCCGCTGCCGCCGTGCCGTCGGCACCCGGGAACGAGAGCGAAGGCCGGCCCGAACCGGGGCCGACGCCGGAAGTCTCCCTGATCAAGGACCGGACGATCAAGACCCCCGCACCCGCGAAGACCCCCGGACAGCCCGGCCCGCCGCCGGCCGAGACCACCACGGCCCCGGAATCCGCCGCCCCGGAACCCGCGCCCGCCGGCCCGGAGGCGCCCGCCGGACAGCCCGACGACCACGCCCCGCTGGACGAGGCCCCGCACCTGGACGTCGACGAGCCGCTGCTGGCCGCCCGCGCACACCGCCCGTCCGACCTGATCCGCTTCCTGGCCGGCGTCCTCGGGATCGTCGCCGTCTTCCTGCTGGCCGGCATCGCCACCTCGACCACCACCGGCATCGAGCAGGACATCGCCACCAACGCACCGCACTTCTCCGTGGTGTTCTCCACCATCACCGGCCTGATCTCCAGCGTCGCGGTGCTCGCGGTCCCGCTGGCCTTCGCCGTCGAGCGGCTGATCAAACGCGACGGCCTGCGGGTCGCCGACGGCGTGCTCGCCTCGGTACTGGCGTACGGCGTCTCGCTCGGCGTCGACTGGTGGGTGGCCGAAGGCGCCTCCGACAACATCCGGGAAGCGCTGACCCGGCTGCCGATGGACAGCAACGGCACCCTCACCGACCCGGTGCACGGCTACCTCGCCCCGGTGATCGCCTACATGACCGCCGTCGGCATGTCGAGCAGACCGCGCTGGCGGGTCGCCCTGTGGGTGGTGGTGGTCTTCAGCGGGATCACCGAGCTGCTCGGCGGCTACACCACCCCGCTGTCGCTGATGCTCACCGTGCTGATCGGCTGGTCCGTCGCCTACGGCACGCTGTACGCGATCGGTTCCCCCAACATCCGGCCCACCGGCCAGCACCTGATGATCGGCCTGCGCAAGGTCGGCTTCACCCCGGCCGGCGCCGTGCGCGCCCCCGACGCCCCCGGCGGCACCCGCCGCTACCACGTCATCCAGCAGGGCGGCCCCCCGCTGGACGTGCACATCATCGACCGCGAGCAGCAGGCCTCCGGCTTCTTCTACCGGGCCTGGCGACGGCTGCGGCTGCGCTCGGTCGCGGTGCGCCGCAGCCCCCAGTCGCTGCGCCAGGCGCTGGAGCAGGAGGCGCTGATCGCGTACGCGGCGGCCGCCTCGGGCGCCTGCGCACCGCAGCTGGTCGCCACCTCCGAGCTCGGCCCGGACGCCGCGATCCTGGTGTACGAGAACGTCGAGGGCTGCACCCTGGACGAGCTCTCCGACGAGGAGGTCACCGACCCGGTGATGGCCTCGATCTGGCAGTCGGTGGCCGCCCTGCACGAGCGCCGGATCGCCCACCGCCGGCTCACCGGCGAGTCGCTGCTGGTGGTGGACGAGCGGACCGGCTGCCTCGTCAACCTCTCCGGCGGCGACATCGCCGCCACCGACCTGACGCTGCGGATCGACGTCGCCCAGCTGCTCACCACCTTCGCGCTGCGGATCGGCCCGGAGCGCGCCGTCGCCACCGCCAACGCGGTGCTCGGCGCCGAGCGGGTGGCCCAGGCGCTGCCGCTGCTCCAGCCGGTCGGGATGAGCCGCTCCACCCGGGTCGACCTCGCCAAGCTCACCAAGGAGCGCAAGGCCGCCGCCCGGGCCAGGGCGCTGGAGCAGGTCGCGGCCGGCGAGCGCACCCAGCAGCAGGCCGAGGAGGACATCGCGGCGGCCGGCGAGGACCTGTTGAGCCGCATCCGCGGCCAGATCCTCCAGATCGCCCCCGAGGCCCCGATGGCCCCGGCCAAGCTGGAACGGCTGAAGCCGAAGAGCCTGATCATGGTGATCGCGCTCACCTTCGCCGCCTACCTGGCCCTGACCACCATCAAGCCCGCCCAGCTGAAGCTCTCCCAGATGAACTGGGCCTGGGCCGCGGCCGCCCTGCTCGCCGCCGCGTTCAGCTACGTCGCCGCCGCGATGAGCCTGACCGGCTTCGTCCCCGAGCGGCTGCCGTTCCGGCGCACCGTCGCCGCCCAGCTGGCCGGCTCCTTCGTCAAGCTGGTCGCGCCCGCCGCGATCGGCGGCATCGCGCTCAACACCCGCTACCTGCAGAAGGCCGGCATCCGCTCCGGCCAGGCGGTGGCCTCGGTCGGCGCCTCCCAGCTGGCGGGCCTGGCCGGGCACCTGCTGCTGCTGTTCAGCTTCGGCCTGATCACCGGCAGCCAGACCAACGGGGACCTCTCCGCCTCCCGCGCGGTGATCATCGGCGTGCTGAGCGCCGCCGTGCTCGCCCTGGTGGTGGCCGCCGTCGCCCCGCTGCGCCGGTTCGTGCTGGGCCGGCTGCGCTCGCTGTTCTTCGGCGTGGTGCCGCGGATGCTCGACCTGATGCAGACGCCCAGCAAGCTGGTCACCGGGTTCGGCGGCATCCTGCTGCTGACCCTCTCCTTCACCGCCTGCCTGGACTTCTCGGTGCGGGCCTTCGGCGGCAACATCAGCTTCTCGGCCGTCGCGGTGGTCTTCCTGACGGCCAACGCGGCCGGCTCGGCGATCCCCACCCCCGGCGGCATCGGCCCGGTCGAGGTCGCCCTGATCGGCGCCCTGACCGTCGCGGACGTCTCCCCCGCGGTCGCCACCCCGGCGGTCTTCCTCTACCGGGCGCTCACCTTCTGGCTGCCGGTGCTGCCGGGCTGGATCTCCTACAACGTGCTCCAGCGCAAGAACGCGCTCTGAGCCGCCCGGGGCGGTCCGGACCTCCCCCGCGCAAACGGGAAGGGCCCGCCGGACGGCGGGCCCTTCCACGCGGGGCGTCGGTCAGTAGACCGGCTTGTGCGGCTCGATCTGGTTCACCCAGCCGAGCACGCCGCCGCCCAGGTGGACGGCGTTGGCGAAGCCGGCGGCCTTCACCACGGCCAGCACCTCGGCCGAGCGCACGCCGGACTTGCAGTGCAGCACGATCTTCTTGTCCTGCGGCAGCTTCTCCAGCGCGTCGCCCATCAGGAACTCGTTCTTCGGGATCAGCACCGCGCCGGGGATGTTGACGATCTCGTACTCGCCGGGCTCGCGGACGTCGATGAGGTAGATGTCCTCCTCGTCGTCCTGCCACTGCTTGAGCTGCTGCGAGGTGATGGTCGAACCGGCGGCGGCGGCCTGCGCCTCCTCGGACACGACGCCGCAGAAGGCCTCGTAGTCGATCAGCTCGGTGACCGTCGGGTTCTCACCGCAGACGGCGCAGTTCGGGTCCTTGCGGACCTTCACCTGGCGGTAGTTCATCTCCAGGGCGTCGTAGATCATCAGCCGGCCGACCAGCGGGTCACCGATGCCGGCCAGCAGCTTGATCGCCTCGTTGACCTGGATCGAGCCGATGGACGCGCACAGCACGCCCAGCACGCCGCCCTCGGCGCAGGAGGGGACCATGCCCGGCGGCGGGGCCTCCGGGTAGAGGCAGCGGTAGCAGGGGCCGTGCTCGGCCCAGAACACGCTGGCCTGGCCGTCGAAGCGGTAGATCGAGCCCCACACGTACGGCTTGCCGAGCAGCACCGCGGCGTCGTTCACCAGGTAGCGGGTGGCGAAGTTGTCGGTGCCGTCCACGATCAGGTCGTAGCCGGAGAAGATCTCCATGACGTTGGAGTTGTCGAGGCGCTCCTCGTGCAGCACCACGTTGACGTAGGGGTTGATCTCCTTGACCGAGTCACGCGCCGACTCCGCCTTGGAGCGGCCGACGTCCGACTGGCCGTGGATCACCTGACGCTGCAGGTTCGACTCGTCCACCACGTCGAACTCGACGATGCCCAGCGTGCCGACACCGGCGGCGGCCAGGTAGAGCAGCGCCGGCGAGCCGAGGCCACCGGCACCGACGCACAGCACCTTGGCGTTCTTCAACCGCTTCTGCCCCGCCATGCCCACGTCCGGGATGATCAGGTGGCGGGAGTACCGGCGGACCTCGTCAACGGTGAGCTCGTCGGCCGGCTCGACCAGGGGTGGCAACGACACGGGGACTCCGATGGGTCTTGTTCGGGTGGCCAGGGCCAACCTCGGCGTTGGGTTGCTGCTCCGCCACTCGGGTGGCTCTCTAGGCCAACAGTGTCACGCCCCTGCGGTATTCCGAGACAGCCCGTCCGATGGGCGAGACGGGCGGCACCGGATCGTGGAACCGGCGGCGGGGCCCCGGAAGGCGCCCCGGGCCCGTGGTTGACGGGCCCGGGGCACCGCGCGGCGCCGTCACACCCGACAGGCCGTCTCCAGCCAGACGTCTCCCAGCGACTCCTCCAGCGGCACCTGTGTCCGCCATCCGAGACGGTCCCGGGCGGTGCGCACGTCCGCCTGCCGCCACGGCACCGGCTCGCCCGGCACCGCCCGGCCCTCCGGGCGGTGCCCCTCCGGCCGGTGCCCGGGCAGGTGGTGGCCGGGCAGGTGGTGGCCGGACAGGTGGTGGTCGCCGCCCGCCCCGGCGAGCTGCGCGGGCAGCAGGACCTGCCGGTTCTCCTCGACGATCTGCCCCTCGAAGCCCGAGGCCCGCACCAGCAGCTGGGCCGCGTCCCGGGCCCGGACGGCGTGCCCGCTGCCGATGTTGACGACCCCGGTGGCGGCCGACACCGCGGCCGCCTGGATGGCCCGGGCGACGTCCCGCACGTCCACGAAATCCCGGTATCCGGACAGGTCCGGCATCCGCACCTGGTGCTCGTCCCGCTCCAGCGCCCGCCGCAGGCCCTCGGCCAGCCGGCCGAACAGCGAGGCGGTCGGCGCCCCCGGGCCCACCACGTCGAACACCCGCAGCACCGCCGCGTCCAGCCCGGAGGCCAGCACCAGCTCCGTCCCGGCCAGCTTGGAGACCCCGTACGGGCCGACCGGCCGCGGCTCGGCCTGCTCGGAGACCGGAACCCCGCCGGGCACCGGCCCGTACTCGGCGGCCGAGCCGACGTGCACCAGCCGGGCCGGCTCCCGGCTGCGCCGGATGGCCTCGCAGACGGTCGCGACGGCCAGCGTGTTCGCCCGGATCAGGGTGCGCGAGCTGCCGTAGGTGGCGCCCGCGCAGTTGATCACCACCTGCGGCGCGACCGCGTCCAGGAACCGGGCCAGCGCGCCCGGGCTCCCGGTGGTCAGGTCGAAGCGGATGTCGGCCGAGTCGCGCCGGCCGAGCACCGCCACCTGCAACTCCTGGTCCATCAGCAGACGATCGGTGACCCGGCGGCCGATGAAGCCGTCGGCGCCCAGCAGCAGCACCCTCATCGGGGGTGTCCTTCCACGAAGCCAGTTCGTGACGACCTGGCGGACCGAATTCAACGAAGTTCAACGAACGGGACGAAGGCGGGGACCGCGAACCGGACCCCAACAACGGTCGAACGGGAGTTTGCGACGGAGGTGGACGGTGCTCAACGGTGCGAGCCGGCCCGGCCGAGCACCGCCCCGGCGTACGCCAGCAGCGCCACCGCGACGGTCCCGCCGCCCAGCAGCCAGGCCTCCGCGGCGGAGCGCCCCAGGGCGAGCGGCCCGAGCACCGCGGC
>NZ_JAHSQD010000406.1 GCF_020103755.1 Streptomyces sp. LS1784 | reverse complement strand
CCCCGCCACCGGGGGCCCAGGCAACGGCGGCAGGCCGCGCGGCACCGGCCCGACCGGCGGCAGTGCGCCGTCCGTCCCGCCGGGCGCCACCGACCCCGGGGACCAGTGACCGCCCGGCCCCGCACGAGTACGGCCACTCGTGCGGGGCCGCGGCCCGTCGGCGGACAGTCGTCCTGTTGGTCCGGTTCGGCGCCGGTCCGTTCGTGCGTCCGGGCTGCGTCAGGCCGCCGGGGCGGTGTCGGCGGGTGCGGTGTCCTGGAGCGGCGAAGGGTCCAGGAGCGTCCGGGCCGGGCGCACCGCGCCGACCGGTTCGCCATGTCCGAGGACGGGGACGGTGGCCAGTTCGGCGAGGGTGTCGTCGGTGTCCACCGGCACGCCGAGCCGCCGTAGTGCGGCGGCCATGACCACGGGGCGGGCGCGGGTGGAGCCGTCCGCGATCTTGAGCGCGACGGAGGAGCCGTCGGGGAGCGCCAGGGCGTAGACCCCTTCCGCGCCGTCCTTCGCGACCGAGCCGGGAAGTGCGCGCATCAGGCGGGTCACGTCCCGACCGGTCCCGCCGACGTACTCGGCGTGCCGGTTCATCGCCTGGGCGACCCGCCGTTCCGGGGATCCGGCAGGGCCCGTCGCCAGTGCGGCGAAGGCCCGGGCCAAGCCGCGGTAGCCGATGGCGAACAGCGGTGCTCCGCAGCCGTCCACACCGGTCGCGGCGACCTTCTCGTCGGCCAGGTCCTCGACGGTCTCGCGCAGGGCTCGCTGCAGGGGATGGCGGGGGTCGAGGTAGGTGGCCGTGTCCCAGCCGTTGGCGACACAGGTGGCGAGCATCGCGGCGTGCTTGCCCGAGCAGTTCATCGTCAACGGAGTGGGCCCGCCGCCGGCCGCCAGGTGGTCCCGCAGTGCGGTCTCCCCGATGGGCAGCGCGGCCGTGCACCGCAGTGCGCGGGTGTCGAGGCCGGCACCTTCGAGGATCGCGCGTACGCCGTCGAGGTGGAAGGCTTCGCCGGAGTGACTGGCGCAGGCCAGGGCCAGCAGTTCGCCGTCCAGGTCAAGCCCGGCACGCAGCATGCCGAGGGCCTGGAGCGGCTTGTTGGACGAGCGGGGGTACAGCGGGCGGTCGGTCTCGCCGACGCTCAGCACGGTCCGCCCGTCCGGTCCGGCTGCCAGGACCGTCCCGTGGTGCACCGACTCCAGGAAGTCACCTCGCCACACCTCCGCCACCATCGCGTGCACAGCGCATTCCCCTCTCCTCGGCCCCACGGCCGACAGGACGACTCAAAGTGTCAACAGTTATCACTTTAACGCCGCCTGCGGCGATGCCCTCGCCGGGTACTGACATACTCGGGGGAGGCCCTGTCCACTGTCGTCCACCGACACCCCGGCGTCGCGGCCACCACCCCGGGCACACCCCCTCACCTGGCCGGACGACAGAGCGGCCAGTCCCGAACGGACGGACACCACCCATGTCAGAGACCCTCCGGCGCGGCCTGGCGGGCCAGCTCGTGGGCGCGCTCCGCGAGCGCGTCCTCACCGGTGAGATCCCGTCCGGAACCCGGATCAACGAGGTGGAGGTCGCCCGCGAGCTGGGCATCAGCAGGGGGCCCCTGCGCGAAGCCATCCGGCAGCTCGTCAGCGAGGGCCTGCTGGTGCACGTGCCGAACAAGGGCGCCGTGGTCTTCGAGGCCGGTCCCGAGGAGGTCGAGGCGCTCTTCGAGCTGCGGTCCGCGCTGGAGACCGCGGCCGCGCGCCTGGCCGCCGGGCGGCGCGACCGCAAGGACGTCACAGCCCTGCGCCGGGCGTGCGAGCAGTCGAGGAAGCTCATGACCGGGGGCCGTCGGTTCGCGCACCGCAGCAGTCTCGACTTCCATCGCGCACTGCTCGACGCGGCCCGCAGCCCCCGTATCGCCGAACAGGTGGAGCGCGTGCACCAGCAGATCACCGTGCTCCGCAGCCGGCACAACGTGCCGGCCTCGCACACCGACGCCTCGATAGCCGACCACGAGCACCTTGCGGAGGCCATCGCCGAGGGCCGGGCCGACCGCGCCGCCGAGGTGATGGCCCGTCACCTCGACCGGGTCCGGGAACAGATGATCGCGCACATGACCGGTCAGTGACGCCGCGGTGTCCACCGGCGATGGGCTCGGGCCGAGCCGGGCTAGCGCGCCTCGACCGGCTCGCCGCTGTCCTGGTCCAGGTTGAACACCCGCCGGTAGGAGTCGGTCACCACGGTGATCTGCGAGCGCCCGGTCCAGCTCGCCCCCACCAGCCGGGCGTCCCCCTGGCCCGAGCCGACGTCCGCCAGTGACCAGCGCCGGGCCGCCCAGCCCTCGCCGCTCTCCAGCAGCACCTGCCAGTGCTCGCCCGCCGTCGGCCCGGTGGCGTACGAGCGGTGCACCACCACCAGGGCCCGCTCGGCTCCGGCCGGGGCATCCTCCCGGCTGCGGGTCTCGGCCGCCGACACCTTGTGCGCGGCCAGCGCGCCGAGCAGGAACACCACGCCGGCGGTCACCGTGACCGTCCGGGTGGCCGTCCGGACGGCGCTGCGCAGGTCACCCAGCCAGGCGGCCGCGATCAGCGCCGTCAGCGCCCCGCCGAGCAGCAGCTCCGGCCGGTTGAGCAGGTCGGCGACCACCATCCGCCCGCCCGACCTGCTCTCCCACTGTCCCTCGGTGTAGAGCAGTACGGCGGCCAGCCCGCCGGCCGCCAGCAGCCGGACCAGGACGCGCCTGGCCCGGGACGTCCGTCGGTCGATCGTCTCCCGGTTCATCGTCCCCCCGTTCCCCCGGTTCATCGTCCCCCCGTTCCCGCGGTCACAGCTCGGCGAGCAGCTTGCGGCCCTCCGGCCAGTCGCCCAGCCCGGAGTCGGAGTTGAGGTGCCCGTACGCGCCCGGCTCGACGTACCGGGCGCCCCACGCGGCGGCGAACGCGCGGGCCCGCTCGGTGGAGACCCACGGGTCGTCGGCCGAGGCGACCACGACGGCCGGGAACGGGAACCGCTCCAGCGTCACCGGGCGGAAGTTCACCAGCTCCGGGACCTCGGCGGTGTCGACGTCCGCCGGGGCCACCAGCAGCGCGCCCCGGACGGCGGCGGTCCGCTCGGCGGACGCGGTGGCCACCCAGTGGGCCGCCGTGACGCAGCCCAGGCTGTGGGCGACCAGCACCACCGGGCCCTCGGCGGCGGCTGCGGCCACCGCCGCGTCCACCCGGGCCACCCAGTCCGTCCGCTCCGGGTGGTCCCAGTCCGCCTGCTCGACCCGACGGAAGGACTCCGGCTCGGCCGCCTCCCAGCGGGTCTGCCAGTGCTCGGGGCCGGAGTTCTGATAGCCGGGGAGGACGACGTAGGTGGTGCGGTCGGGCATGGCTCCTCCGGGAGAAGGACGGTAGCGGGCAGCAGGAGTCTAGGACGCGGGCCGCCGGCCCCCGCAGCCGGGCGCCAGGCCGGCGTGCACTCCGCGCAACCGGCGCGCGCACCTGAGCATGCGCCGTTGTGCGCCCGGTGCGCCCCGTTGCCAACGGCGTTGCCGGTACGGGAGGTTGGACCGGGCCAGGGCCGGCCGCCACCGCCCGGCGCCCGTACCCGACCTGAGGCTCGACCACATGGAGGGATGTCGGCGATGACATCGAAGATCCTGCTCGTCACCGGAGACGCCGCCGAGTCACTGGAGGTGTTCTACCCCTACCAGCGGCTGCGGGAGGAGGGCTACCAGGTCGACATCGCGGCCCCGAGCAAGAAGCGCCTCCAGTTCGTGGTGCACGACTTCGTCGAGGGCTTCGACACCTACACCGAGAAGCCCGGCTACACCTGGCCCGCCGACGTGGCCCTCGCCGACGTCGACCCGGCGGACTACGTGGCCCTGGTCATTCCCGGCGGCCGCGCCCCCGAGTACCTGCGCAACGACCCGGACGTGCAGCGGATCGCCCGGCACTTCTTCGCCGCGGACAAGCCCGTCGCCCAGATCTGCCACGGCCCGCTGGTCACCGCCGCCGCCGGCGTGCTGGACGGCCGCCGCACCTCGGCCTACCCGGCGCTGGCCCCGGACATCAAGGCGGCGGGCGCCGAGTTCGTGGACGGCGAGGCGGTGGTGGACGGCGTGGTCGTCTCGGCCCGCGCCTGGCCCGACCACCCGGCGTGGCTGCGGGCCTTCATCGAGGTCCTGCGCACCAAGGCGCCGCTCGCCTGACGCCCGCCCGAGCCGCCGCCGGGCCGCGTTCCCGGAGCCGCATCCCGAACCGTCCCCGGATGCGGCTCCGGGTTCGTTCCGACCGTGACCGCCCTCTGCGGCGCCCGGACCGGATCCACCGCCCCGGCGTCGCCGGGAACGCCGTACCGGACCTCGCCGTACCCGACCTCGCCCGCAAGGCGCGGTGACCGACCCCCTACGCTGACCGGCGACCCAACGGCCCACACCGTCATCAGGAGGACGAGACATGGCAGAGCCGCTGATCGCCGCAGTCGGGGGCAAGGTGCCCGCCGTCGACCCGGGCGCCTTCGTGGCGCCGAACGCCGTCGTGCTGGGGGACGTGACCGTGGCCGCCGGCGCGAGCGTCTGGTACGGCGCGGTGCTGCGCGGCGACGCCGAGTCGATCAGCGTCGGCGCGGGCAGCAACATCCAGGACAACTGCACCCTGCACGCCGACCCCGGCTTCCCGCTGGTGCTCGGCGAGCGGATCTCGGTCGGCCACAACGCGGTGCTGCACGGCTGCACGGTCGAGGACGACGCGCTGGTGGGCATGAACGCCACGGTGCTCAACGGCGCCCGGATCGGCACCGGTTCGCTGGTCGCGGCGGGCGCGGTGGTGCCCCAGGGCATGGTCGTCCCGCCCGGCTCGCTGGTCGCCGGCGTCCCGGCCAAGGTGCGGCGGGAGCTGACCGAGGACGAGCGCGCGGGCATCAAGCTCAACGGCGAGGGCTACCTGCTGCTGGCCGACGCCCACCGGGAGATCGACGGCGTGCCCGACAATTCCCGCTGATCGGACTGGAATCGTCAGACGCGAGGCCGGACCGTCGTCATCGCGGCCGCCGCCGGCTCCGCGGCCGGCGGCACGGGACGGCGCCGGTCGACCGCCCAGGCGAGCACCGCGACCAGCGTCCCCGCGGCGGCCAGGCCCGCGCCGACCAGCGCCGGCGAGGTCCAGCCGAACCCGGCGTCCAGCGCCAGCCCGCCGAAGTACGCCCCCTGGGCGTTGGCCAGGTTGAAGGCGCCCTGGACCGTCGCCGAGGCCAGGGTCGGCGCGCTGCGCGCCTTCTGGAGCACCAGGGTCTGCACGGCCGGCACGATCGCGAAGCCGAACAGGCCGATCAGCACCACCGTGACGGCCGCCGACCAGCGGGCGTGCGCGGTCACCGCGAACAGGGCCAGGGTGGCGGAGAGCAGCACGAAGGCCGCGCAGACGGTGGGGCGCAGTGCCCGGTCGGCGGCGAATCCGCCCAGCACGTTGCCGATCGTCATGCCGACCCCGAACAGTGCCAGCACCAGGGTCACCGAGCCGGTGGCGTACCCGGAGACCTCGGTGAGCAGCGGCGTGATGTAGGTGTAGCAGGCGAAGAAGCCGCCGCAGCCGAGCACCACGGTGGCCAGCGCCAGCCAGAGCTGCCCGCTGCGGAAGGCGCGCAGCTCGTGCCGGAGCCCGGACTGGCCGGGGGAGGGGAGCGCGGGCACCAGCCGGGCGATGGCGACCGTCCCGGCGGCCGCGATCAGCACGACCACCAGCATGGTCGCCCGCCAGCCCAGGTGCTGGCCGAGCAGGGTCGCGGCCGGGACGCCGACGATGTTGGCGACGGTCAGCCCGGAGAACATCACGGCCACCGCCCGGGCCCGCCGGTCCGGCGCGACCAGCTCGGCCGCCGCCACCGCACCCGCGCCGAAGAAGGCGCCGTGCGGCAGCCCGGTGATCAGCCGGGCGGCGGCCAGCGTCCAGAAGTCCGGCGCCACCGCGCACAGCAGGTTGCCGGCCGCGAACAGCCCGGCCAGCCCCACCAGCACCGCCTTGCGCGGCCGTCCGGCGGCCATCGCGGTCAGCAGCGGCGCACCGACCACCACCCCCAGCGCGTACGCCGAGATCAGCCAGCCCGCCTGCGGGATCGAGACGTGGAGGCTGTCGGCGACCTGGGGGAGCAGCCCCATGGCCGCGAATTCGGTGGTTCCGATGGCGAACGCCGTGACGGCCAGCGCGAGCAGCGCGAGAGGCAAGGGGGTGACTCCGGAGTGGTGCCGACGGACCGGGAGTCCGGCGCGGCGGGATGAATTCGTTCGTCCGGCATCCTAATCCGGCCGGATGACGGCCCCGTGAGGTGCGCGTGACGAGAGGGGGTCGCCGACACGGCTCCCGCGCGCGAGACTGGGAGCATGTGCCGCAACATCAAGACGCTGCGACCTCCCGTCACGTCCGACGCCGACGAGGAGGACTTCCGCGCCGCCGCGCTGCAGTACGTCCGCAAGGTGTCCGGGTTCCGCGCCCCCGCGGCGCACAACCGCGAGGCCTTCGACCGGGCCGTGGACGCGGTCGCGGAGGCCACCGCCAGGCTGCTCGCCGAGCTGGAGGTCCGCGGCTCGAACGCCCGGGCCGTCGCGCCGGCCGAGGCCACCGGGTAGGCAGGAGCCAGGTGTGATGAACCCCTCCGAGCGCTACGCCCTCACCTTTCCCGGAACCCCGGGCGGCCAGGCCCCGCAGGACGTCATCGTGGTCGTCCGCACCGACGCGACCGGCCCGGGTGGCCACCCGGTGTACCAGGACGAGAGCGGCATCGTCCGGGCCGAGATCAGCGACGCCGGCGAGGTCCGGATGCTCGCCAGCGGCGGCCACCAGAGCCCGCACCTGCCGGTGCGCGCCCAACCGCTGTCCTGACTGTCCGGCCGGTCCAGGCAACCATGAGTGCGGCATCCCTCCGTCGGGCACAATCGCCGTATGACCAGAGCGAGTTGGCAGGGTGTCGTGATCGCGGAGAGTGACGACACCGTCGTCGTCGAGGGCAACCACTACTTCCCGGCGGAGGCGGTGCACACCGAGTTCCTTCGCCCCTCCGGGACCACCACGGTGTGCGGTTGGAAGGGCACCGCCGGCTACTACACCCTGGAGGTGGACGGGCGGACCAACCCGGACGCCGCCTGGTTCTACGCCGACCCGAAGCCCGAGGCCGAGCACGTGCGCGGCCGGGTGGCCTTCTGGCGCGGGGTGGAGGTCGCCGAGTAGCCGGCCCGGGGCACCGGGTGGTGCCGTTGTCGTGAAAGGGGCACCGGATTCCCATGGCAGTCTTCCGCAGGCCAGGCCGCTCCCGGCCGGCCCCCGAGCCCGACCTGAGCGAGCAGATCGCCGAACTGGTCGAGGAGTCCGAGCAGCCCGCCGGCCAGGGCCCGGTCGCCGAGTACGCGGCGAAGCGGCGCGGCCGGGCCGTGGTCCTGCACGCCGCCCGGCTGCTCGGCCACGGCGGCCGCGCCGCCGCGAG
>NZ_JAHSQD010000405.1 GCF_020103755.1 Streptomyces sp. LS1784 | reverse complement strand
GCGACCCGGTATGACAAGAGCCCGGAAAGCTACCTCGCCGGCCTTCACCTCCGCGCCTCGATGATCTGGATCGATGATCTCCTGCTGACCACTGATTGATCACAACATCACACAGGCCCTAGCACGTTCCCGCAGACGGGGAGCGGCTGGGGTCGAGGGAAAAAACGCCCTCGACCGTGCAGCGTCCGGGCCGGGTGACATGAGGGGGTGTTGTTGTGGGGGTGGGTTGGGATGGGGTTTGGTGGTGTTGGTCTGGGGGGGTTGTTGTGGGTGTGGTGAGGGTGGTGGCGGCGCCCTTTCGGTGCCTGTCCACGCCGCACAGAATGTCGTCGCCAAGCGAGTAGCAGCCGTGGATGCAGGTGACACCGTGGGTGCGCTTGTAGGTGGTCGGCAGCCGGTCAGGTCGGCCCTGTTCCTCAACGGCGATGAACACGCGGTAGTAGGTGCGGTCGTACGCTTCGATCTGTTGGTAGGTCCACGTCCCCGGGACGACGTCCCGGCCCGGGAGCTCCCGTTCGACCAGGTCGGCCTGCCCCCCGTGGCAGGGGAGGGGACCGTACTCGGCGAGGGATCGCGAGCCTTCCCAGCAGGACAGACATGTGGGCCTAGCGTGGTTTCTCCAGTCCACCTGCGGTTCTGAGGAGACCCCCATGGCCAAGATCGCCCTCTACGGTGCCACCGGCACCATCGGCAGCCGTGTCCTGCGCGAGGCGCTGGACCGTGGCCACCACGTCACGGCCTCGGTCCGTGACCCCAGGAAGCTCAGCATGCAGCACCCGAATCTCACGGTCACCTCCGGCGACGTTCTCGACCCTTCTTCGGTGACCGCTGTCGCTGATGGCCAGGATGTTGTTGTCAGCGCCGTCGGCGGCGGTGACGGCCCCGGTCATGTCGCCACCATTGTGTCGGCCGCCAAGTCCCTGGTGGCGGGTCTGCGCTCGCTCGGAGGGATGGCCCCGCGGCTGATTGCCGTCGGCGGCGCAGGGTCTCTGCGTACGCCGGACGGCAGGCAGGTGTGGGACGCCGACGGGCTGCCCGAGGACCTGCTCCAGATCATGCACGCGCACGGCGACGCGCTCGACTTCTACCGTTCCGTCGACGATGTCCGCTGGACCAACCTCAGCCCCGCCGCGCAGATCGCGCCCGGCAAGCGGACCGGTAGCTACCGCACCGCCCTCGACGACCTGGTCGTGGATGCCGACGGCAACAGCCGGATCTCCGCCGAGGACTACGCGGTGGCCCTCGTCGACGAAATCGAGGAGGTGAACCACGTCGGCGAGCGCTTCACGGTCGGCGACTGAGCCCTCCGCTCTTCCCGGTCTCTGTGTCTTCTGGCCGAAAGGTCAGAGCGCCGTTCAGGCCCGCGAGGGCTTTGGCGTTCCTCAAGCCCCGAGCCCGGCGCGGGCGGTGGATGGCATCCCGTCGGCCACCACCGAGGTGCCTCCCGTTCTCGTGAACATCCGGCTCAGGCACTGCCTTCCGAACGGCTGTCGAAACGCTGCTCTGCAACGCGAACAGAACCAGCGAGCCGTAGACCAGCGGCGGGGCGGGCACCGGCCCTGGGGCCCGCCCCGCAGATGGCATGTTCGCGGCCGAAAGATTGCAGCTCAAAGCCCTGGCCACCTGCCGACCAGTGGGTCTGGCATTCCCGCCGCGGCGGCCCCACCACAGCGGCACCCGCAGGTGCGGCCGCTCCAGCTCCAGGTCCTCCAGCAGCTCGCGCCGCCGCGCGTACGGCTCGGCGAGCAGTGACCGGTCTCCGGTGTGCAGCAGGTCGAACGCGACGTACAGAGCGGGCGCGGCCACGGCGCCGTCCTGCACCGCCGCCGGGCGGGTGCGGTGGATGCGGCCCTGCAGCCCGGCGAACGACAGGACACCGGCGCGCATTACTACCAGCTCGCCGTCCAGGACCAACGGACCCCGGATCTCCGTCAGCGCTCGGCGACCTCGGGGAACCGCGCGGTGAAATCGGTGCCGGACCGGCCCGCCAGCCGTACCGGCGTCGCTTGTCCGTGCACTCGGCAATGTGCTCAGTCAGGTAGGGGCGAACGCGTGGAGCCGCTTCCCGGCCCTGGTTGCCGGGCATGTGTCGGCGGCGCAGGCTGGAAGAACCCAAGAGGTCCGGTGTGCCGGGCCAGGAGGCGAGGTTCGCGATGAGCAGGCTTGAAGAGCAGATCAACATCGACGCCCCAGCACGGGAGGTCTGGGGGCGGCTGCACGACATCGAGGCCTATCCGACGTTCATGGACAGTATCCAACGTGCTTATGCGCCCAGCAGCGACCGCGCCCATCTGGACGTGCGGGCCGGCGAGGTACAGCAGGAGTTCGACGCCGTTCTCACCGACCGCGGCAACGAGCAGGTCCTCGCCTGGGAGACGACGGGCAGCCCGGAGCTGAAGGGCACGCTCTCGGTGCGGTCACTGGACCGGGATCACAGCCAGCTGCAGGTTCACCTGGAATACGAGCCGGAGGCCATCCACGACACCTTCGGCGGCCCGCGGGGCATGGCCCAGGTCCACCGGATCGAGAACACCGTCCGGGGCGGCTTGGAGCAGTTCAAGAACCTGGTGGAGTCGGAGCAGTAGCCGTCCACCGCCGAACGAGATTCCTCAGACCGGGGATCCGTGAAGCCGGCCGGAGCGTCGGCTGCCCACCCCGGCAGCCCATCCCGTCGTCGTGGGCGGGCCCACGTCGGCCCGCCCATTCGCCGCTGCCGCTTAAGTTCTGTCCACCCGCACTGCCGCTGGCCGCCGTCGCCGAGTGGGTGCCGGATCGGCGCGGCCGGTCCGCGCCGGATGAGGTCCTCGATGCGGGCGGTGCCGGCCCGGATGGCGGCCGGTATCTCGGCGATGGCCGGGTTCTCCTCGGCGGCCAGCCGCAGGTCCGCCACCACCGGGCGCACCTGGGGCGCGCCGGTGCCGACCAGGACCACCAGCAGCCGCGGGAAGCAGCGCCAGCATGGTCGGGCTCGCTGTCGCCCTTGCTGCTGTTGGAGGAGGAGGCGATCAGCAGCTGGGGGGTTCGTCAGGTCGTTGGCGAAGGCGCGGCGCTTGTCGGTGGTCCAGGTGTCAGCGCCAGCGTCTACATCGCCTGACTGGCCAACCGCAGCCCCGATCGCAGGCCTGGCCCTTCAAAGCCGGGTTGAGGTTGGCACTGGCCGGTGCCAACCTCATCGGCCCGGGTCGGGGACGATCCGGGGGTGTTCGCAGTGGGGCCGGTGGAGACGGAGTTCGAGGTCGAGCTGTGCGTTGACGCCGAGGCGAGGGCCGGCTTCAAGCTCTGGGTGGTCGGTGCCGAGACCGAGGCTGGGCTCTCCCGTGCCCAAACCCACCGCGTCTCCTTCATCCTCACCCCCAAGCGCCCCGGCGGAGGCGACCTCGTCGTCAGCTCCGCACAGGAGTGCACGGCCGGGCCCGGTGACACCACTGGGCGTATCAACGACTGAGAACCGGACCGGGGTCGGCGCCACGAAGTCCGGCCGCGGCCAGACGGTGATGAGCAGGGCGGGTTGTAGGGGGCGTGGGTGGAGAGAGTACGGCTTGCCGGGGTGAAGGGCCGGGCGGACGCGGGTCCGGGTACGCGGTCGGCGGGCGTCCGGTCCTGACCTTCGCCCACGTCACCGGCCCCATCGCCGCACACGCCGTGGGGTTCACGGGCGGCGATGGCGTATCGGTGGCATTCCAGCAGGACCGGGTACTGGGCGCACACCGCCTTCGCCGCCTGCTCGCGTCGTTTCGCCTGGACACCGCGCTCGTTGGTCGGGTGGAAGAAGACGCTGCTGTCGGCGGTCCGGCAGGCTCCCTCTGGCTGCCAGGGCCAGTGGTGTTCGGACGCTCCGGGCAGGTACTTGGTGTCGGTCATGGATGGCTCCCTTCGAAGGGGTGATTGGTTCCCGCCCGCTCGTCTGTCCCGAGCCGTGGGACGCATGCCTGTCCGGTGTCGGCCCGGCGGCCGGCGGCCCACCGGGTCCGCTGTCCCGCCTCGGCGTTCCAAGGCGCGTCGAAACGCGCAGGTCAGGGTGGGTGCGGCCGTTCCAGCGTTCCGTATCGCCGGGCGGTGCTGGCGGGCGGGACGGATTGCGGGACAGTCTTCGGTCCGGCGGTGACCGGCACCGAGCCGCGGGCCGCTCGACCGTCGAGCGCGCCCACCGCAGCGAACGGCCCCGCCACGTACCACCCGACCCCGGAAGGAAGCCCTGCCATGCGCACCCCGAACCGACGCCCGATCCTTGTCCTGCTGGCGGCCGCCGGCCTGCTGGCCGCCGGGGCCGCCCCGGCCGCCGCCGTCCACGGCGGGTCGGACACCACGACCAGGTCCCACCCGTTCGTCGTGGCCCTGGAGACCGCCGCGGGCGAGCAGTGGTGCACCGGCGCGCTGATCGCGCCGACCAAGGTGCTCACCGCGGGCCACTGCGTGGCCGAGGCGGCCGACCCGGGCTCACTGCGGGTGATCGCCGGCCGGACCGACCTGACCGGCTCCGGCGGTCAGGTCCGCCGGGTGAAGGGCTACCGGGTCGACCCGCGCTACACCGCCGGCCTGGAGCACGACTCCGCCGTCCTCACCCTGGACCGGCCGCTGCCGCAGACACCGGTGCGGGTGGCGCGCCAGGGGGACGCGGCGCTCTACCGGTACGGCCGCACGGCCACGCTGCTGGGGTTCGGGCGCACCGGCTCGGACGGGCCCGGCACCCACCTCAAGCAGGCGGAGCTGACGCTGGCTCCGCCGGCCTCCTGCGACCCGTACACCTCGCCCGGCGACTCCCCGCAGTTCAAGGTCTGCGGTCTGCCGCGGGCCGGTACGACGGACAGCGTCTGCAAGGGGGACTCGGGCGGGCCGCTGGTGGTCGGTGGTGTGGTGATCGGCGTGGTCTCCACCGGCAACAAGTACTGCGACACCCAGTACCCGCTCTCGGTGTTCACCCGGGCCACCGACGTCCCCGCCCAGCTGCTGTCCTGACCGGCGCTGGTGCCGCCCTGGCCGGCCGGCCAGGGCGCTCTGGACCGCCTCCGGTGACCGGAACCGGGTCCTGTGTGGCGGTCGAATCAGGGGTGCCATTGGTCCGGAGCCGCCCGTTGCGGGGGACGTGGGGGGCCCGGCGGCCACCCTCCCGGGCGCGTGGGCGCGCCCGGGAGGGAAGGGCCTAACCGCCGCAGGTCAGGTCCGTCGCGGGCAGTCGGCCCGTGGTCAGGTAGCGGGTGACGCTGGCGTCCGCGCAGGAGGGGCCAGCCACCACCACGCCGTGGCCCTCACCGCCGGCCACCGTGACCATCCGTGCACCGTGCAGGGCCCGACGCATGCCCTGGGCCATGGCCAGTGTCGCCTGGGGGTCCCACTGGTTCTGCACGATCAGCGCGTTGACGTCGTTGTTCACCACGGTGGCCGGCTCTTCGCCCGCCGACTTCCAGAACGCGCACGGCTGGATGTTGGCCCCCAGGTCCCCGGCCAGCGGGTACCGGGCCCGGTCGCGGACCGCGTCCCGGCGGTACTGCTCGGGGTCGCGCGGCCAGCTGCGGGTGTCGCCGCAGAAGACGGCCCAGACGGCGGCGGCGGTGTTGTCCGTCGGTACGACCGACGGCACCGCCGGCGCGGCCGGCCCGCCCGCGGCGGCGGCCTTCAGTGCGACGATCCAGGGGGTGACGGTCTCGACGTGGACGAACGCGGCGTACCCGGAACGGATGGCGTCGCCGTCGAGCGTCCCGTCCTCCGTGGGGACGGGCGTGCGGTCGGCGTGGGCGACCAGGTCCCAGTACGTCTTCCGGACCTCCGCCGGCGTGGCACCCAGCCCGTACGCCGCGTCGTGTTCGGCGGCCCACTCGGTCCACCGGGTGAAGGCGAGTTCGGCCCCAGGCGCCGACCCCCGGAGCGTCCCCCGCCACGCGAGCGCCGGATCGAGCGCGCTGTCGAGCACGAACCGGTCCGAGCGCTGGGGGAACATCTGCGTGTAGACGGCGCCCAGGTAGGTGCCGTACGAATGCCCGAAGTAGGAGATCCTCCGCTCGCCCAGCGCTGCCCGGACGACGTCCATGTCCCGCGCCGTGTTGCGGGTGGTGATGTGCGGCAGCACGTCACCTGCCTTGGCCCAGCACTTGTCGGCCACCGTCCGGGCCCAGACCACGTCCTTCGCGAACGTCCCTGCGGCGTACGGGTGTTGGAAGGTCCGCTCGTCGGCCGTCAGGTCGCAGCCGATCGGCGAGCTCTGCCCGACCCCGCGCGGGTCGAACCCGATCAGGTCGAACCGGTCCCGGACCTCCGCCGGCAGCAGCGGCTCCATCTCCACGGGCATGGTCAGCCCCGGGCCGCCCGGGCCACCGGGATTCATCAACAGCACCCCGTGCCGCTGCTTCGCACTGCCCGCTTTCACCCGCGATATCGCGATGTCGATCGTCCGGCCCCCGGGATCGCCGTAGTCCAGCGGCACCTTGACCGTCGCGCACTCGAATGCCGCCGGGCGGCCCGCATCGCAACGCTCCCACCGGAGTTGCTGCTGCCCGTACCGCTGGAGCGGATCGCCCGCCGCGAACGCCGTCACGGGGGTGAGCGCCGTCAGCACGGTCGTCACCGCCCCGACCGTCAGCGCGGAAATCGTCCGTCCGTCTCGCAGAACCATGCCCGTCCTCTGTGCAGAACCAGTGCCTCGGAAGTGCCTCCAGTCTCCGTTCCGCCGCACCCGCACCACGTACGGCGCGGGGATGGGCTCACGGTCCGACCTGCGGCGTACGCCGTCGCGCTGACGTAGGACCCCGGTCTCATGGCCCGTCATCCACCGGCTCAGGAGGGCGGCTTGCCGTCCCGCTGCCGGCAGCCCGCGAACGCGGTCACCCGGCGGAGTGGGGAATGTGTGGTTTCCGGGCGGGGCGGCTGTGTCGGGCAGTACGGTGCCCGCATGACCGTGCTCGTCCGCCGTCGTCACATCGACTTCGGCCGCATCCACTCCACCGGCTGTCCGGTCATCGTCTGATCGCCCGATCCGCGCGGCCGCGCCGTTCGGTTCCGTGCCGAACGGCGCCGCCGTGGCGGCTGTCGTCCGCCGCCGCCGCGCGGGCCTGCCGTCGCTTTGACCAGCGGTCCCGCGCGCGGCGCTCCGGACACATCCGTCGGGACGCGGCTCAGGCGGTGCCGGCGGTCTCGGTCCGGACGTCGTACGGGCGCAGACCCCGGCTCTCGTAGTTGCGCAGGGCGTTCGGGTGATCGTTGGTGTCGGTGTGCAGCCAGACCCGCCGGACGGACTCGGCGCCGAGCGGCTCGGTGGCCCACGCCTGGCGCAGCGCGAGCGTCAGCGCGTAGCCGCCGAGGCCACGGCCGACATGCTCCGGGACGAGCCCGAAGGTGGTGATCTCCACGTCGCCGGCCGGGTGCGGCTCCAGGTTGGCGACGCCGGCGGGCTCGCCGTCGTGCGTCAGCAGCCAGTACTGGCGCCGGGGGTGCTCGGCGAGGTGGGCCGCCCAGTCGGCGGCGGTGCGGGCGGTGCTGCGCCAGCCGTGCGGCGCCCCGACGCGCGCCTGGACGGCCTGCACCTCGGGGGACGA
>NZ_JAHSQD010000404.1 GCF_020103755.1 Streptomyces sp. LS1784 | reverse complement strand
GGGCGCCGGCCGCCCGCCGCGCACCCCGCGCGAGCAGCAGCTGTGCGAACTGTTCGCCGAGGTGCTGGGCGTGGCCGCGGTCGGCGTCGAGGACGACTTCTTCGCGCTCGGCGGGCACTCGCTGCTGGTCGTGCGCCTCGCCGGGCGGATCCGCGAGGTGCTCGGACTGGAGGTCGGCATCGGTGCACTGTTCCAGACGCCCACCGTGGCCGCCCTGGACGCCGCCCTCGCGGCGGGCGCGCCGGACACCGACGCCCTGGACGTGCTGCTCCCGCTGCGGCCCGTCGCCCCCGGCCGGCAGCGCCCGCTGTTCGCCGTCCACCCGGCCGGCGGCCTCAGCTGGTGCTACACCGGCCTGATCCGCAACCTGTCAAGCGAGGTGCCGATCTACGGCCTCCAGGCCCAGGGCGTCGGCGCCGCAACAGCCGAACTCCCCTTGCCCGCGACGCTGGAGGAGCTGGCCGCGCACTACGCCGACCGGCTGCGCGAGGTCCAGCCCGAGGGCCCGTACCGACTGCTCGGCTGGTCCACCGGCGGGATCATCGCGCACGCGGTGGCCGTCCGGCTCCAGGAGCTCGGCGAGAGCGTCGAGTTGCTGGCGATCCTGGACGCCTACCCCGCCGAGGGCTTCCGCGAACTGCCCGTCCCCGACCAGGCCGAGGCGCTGGAGGCGCTGCTCACCATGGGCGGCTTCGGGCCGGCGGACCTCGACGGCCGCCCGCTCGAACTCGGCGCCGTCACCGAGCTGCTGCGCCGGGAGGGCAGCCCGCTCGCCGGTCTCGACGAGGCCACCGTGGCCGCGCTGAACCGGATCTACCTCAACACCAACCACCTGGTGCGCGGCTACGACCACCGCCGCTTCGACGGCGACGTGCTGTTCTTCCGTGCCACCGTCGACACCATCGACGAGGCCCTGGTGCCCGAGCTCTGGACGCCGTACGTGTCCGGCCGGATCGCCGACACCGACGTGGCCTGCTCCCACAAGGACATGACCCTGCCCGCCCCGATCGCGCACATCGCGAGCGTGATCGCCGACCACCTGGAGAGGTCCTCCCATGAGTGACGCCCCCGCCAACCCCTTCGACGCCGACGGCGAGTTCCTCGCGCTCGTCAACTCCGAAGGACAGCACTCCCTGTGGCCCGCCTTCGCCGCCGTCCCGGCCGGCTGGAGCATCGCCCACGGCCCGTGCGGGCGAGCGGCCGCACTGGAGTGGATCACCGCGAACTGGATCACCCTGTGAGCCCTCCGGTGGTCGAGGCCCCGGCGCGCCCCCTGCTCGCGGGGCGCGCCGCGGTGGTGGTCGTCTACACGGCCGCGATGTGCATGAACGGCCTGGACTCGACCATCGTCAACCCGGCGCTGTTCAGCATCGCCGAGGACTTCGGCCGGCCCGTCGAGGCCGCCAACGCCGTGGAGACCGCCTTCCTGGTCGGCCTCGCCCTCGGCCTGCCGGTGGCCGGCTGGCTCGGCGACCGGTACGGCGTCAAGCGGGTCTTCCTCGGCTCGCTCGCCGCCTTCACGCTCGCCTCCGCGCTCTGCGCGGCGGCGCCCGGCCTGGGCTCGCTGTCGGCGGCCCGGGCCGTCCAGGGCGTGGCCGGCGGGCTGCTCACCCCGGTCGGGATGACCCTGCTGTTCCGGGCCTTCGCCCCGCACGAGCGGGCCGGCCTGGGCCGCATCCTGATCGTCCCGACCGCGCTGATGCCCGCCCTCGGGCCGCCGCTCGGCGGCTTCCTCACCGAGCACCTGTCCTGGCACTGGCTGTTCCTGGTCAACGTGCCGATCGGGGCCGCCGCCGTGGTCATCGGGCTGCTCGGCCTGCGCAGCGAGCAGGAACCTCCGGCTGGCCGCTTCGACACCACCGGCTTCCTGCTCGCCACCCCCGGCCTCGGGCTGCTGACCTACGCCCTCGGCTTCGGCCCGGCGCACGGCTGGACATCCCCGGGCGTGGCCCTCGGTGGGCTGCTCGGACTGGCCCTGCTGGGAGCGGCCGTACGGCACCAACTGCGCACCGCCGAACCGCTGGTGGACCTGCGGCTGCTCGCCGACCGAACCTTCGGTGCGGCGAGCCGGCTGGCGCTGCTGACCGCGGCCGGGCTGATGGGCGCGCTGTTCGTGCTGCCGCTGCTCTACCAGGCGGTGCGCGGCGCCACCGCCCTGGACGCCGGGCTGAGCGTCTTCCCGGAGGCGATCGGCCTGATGGCCGCCTCGCAGGTGGTCGACCGGCTGCTTCCGAGGCTCGGTCCGCGCCGCCTCGTCCTGCCCGCGCTTTTGCTCGCGGCGGTGGTCATCGGCTCCCTCGGCTTCGCGGAAAACCCTTGGGCGGTAAGGGCGTTGATGTTCGGCGTCGGCCTGATCCTGGGCACTGCCGTGCTCACCGTCCAGATCGCCGGCTTCGCCGACGTCCCGCCCCCCGCCATGGGCCGCGCGATGGGCCTGTTCACCATCCTGCGCACCCTCGGCGGCGCCCTCGGCATCGCCGCCACGGCGGCGCTGCTCGGCGCGGTCGGTGACGGCGCGGGCCCGACGCCCTACCGCATCGCCCTCCTGCTCACCGCCGGCCTGGTGGCCGTCGGCGCCCTCTTGGCCGCCAGGCTCCCGGCGGAGGCCCCGGGCCCGCCCCCGGTGGACTGAACCCTCAGGCGGTGGTCCGCTCGGGAACGGCGCGCGCCCGGACGGACCACCGCCACAGCGAGCCCAGGAGCAGCAATCCCGGGGCGACCCCGGCGACCACGCCGACGGCGGCCGTCGGCGCATCGCCGAAGGCCAGCGCCAGCCCGGCCATCGCGCACAGCGTCATCGCGCCCCCGAGGGCGTGCAGCGAGGGCCGCTGCCAGAGCGCCGCCAGGACGAAGAAGTGCGCGCTCACCACGGTGGCGATCCATGGTCCGGTCGCCAGCGGGGTGTGCAGCAGGCGGTTGACCACCAGGATGCCGACGACGATCGCGGCTCCCCCGGCAGCCGGGATGAACTGGTAGTTCCGTCCGACGGCGTTCTTCGGCCTGCTCCCGGTCCGGTCCAGCGGCTCCTCCCGGCCACCCCACCGGTTCCAGGCCCCGATCAGCGCGATGAACGCGGCCGGCGACACCACCCGCAGCCCCACCTCGACTGCCGCAGGCAGCGTGCTCGCGCCGGTCTGGATGAACACGAGCCCGAGAACGGCTCCCAGGATCCGGGCGGTTCGATCAGTCGGCATGCCTGCCATCCTGACGGTCGATCCGACCATCGGACCAGCCGCGCCGTCCGGCTGCTTCGGCCAGCACGTCGGCCACGGTGCGACGAGGTCGACAGCCCAGCAGCCTGGTGGCCCGCTCGGACACGTAGACGCGGTCGATCGAGGAGGGGAGATCCCACCCGAGCCGGTCGAACCCGGCCGCCGCCTTCGGCATACGCTCCGCGATCAGGGCTGCCGGGGCCCGGTGAAGACGTGCGAGGTCGTCGGTCCGCCAGGGGTACGGGCCGGCGATGTTCACCACCCCGGCAGCCGTGGCGCTCTCGACGGCCAGCAGGTGCGCCCGCGCCACATCGGCCAGGTCCACGCCCCGGTAGAGGCGGTGCCGGGCCAGCAGGGGCGGCGGCTCCGGGAAACAGCGGGCGATCCGCAGGCACGCCGTGGTCATGCCGGTCGCTTCGAGCACCAGACGCTCGGCGGCCAGCTTCGTCTCGTCGTAGACGTCGCGCGGCCGGGCGACCAAGTCCTCGGTCACCCAGACCGCCGCGCCGTCGGACGGCACCAGCGCATGCCCGTACACCGAGGTCGAGCTGGTGAGGACGAACCGCCGCACCCCGGCCGCCTCGGCGGCGGAAAGCAGTTCCCCGGTCGCCCCGACGTTCACGGCGTGGAACTCCGCATCCGGCCGCACCCCGACGTGCGGCGCGTGCAGCGCGGCCGCGTGGACGACCGCCTCCGCCCCGGCGAGCGCCCCGCGCCATGCCGCGCCGTCCCGTAGGTCCGCCACCACGTCGGTGTCGGGGGACTTCACCCGGTCCACCCCGACCACCGTACGGCCCGACTCCCGCAGCAGCCGAACCACCGCCGACCCCACCAACCCGGCAGACCCCGTCACCACCACACGCCCCACCCGGGCCACCCCTCCCGCACGCGTCACCAATCCGCCGAGCCTACGGCGCCGGCGCGATACTGTGCCGGAAGCACCGGAGGAGAGCGCATGAACCCTGAGCACTACCGCCTGCTCGAAGAGGCCCGCCGCAGCCTGCCGGATGGTTACAAGGTCGAACTGTCGGGCGACATCATCGTCATGCAGGCGTCACCGCCGTCGATCCACCAGCTCAACCTCGCGATCGTCCAGCGCCAGTTCGAGGCGCACTGCCCCGCCGGCTACGTCCCGACCGGGAACAGCGACCTCTCCTCGCCCGAGATCGGCTCCGTCCGCAACCCCGACCTCACCTACCTGCCCGAGGACGTGATCGAGCTGGGCCGAGAGATCCCGGCCGACCTGGCACTGATCGCGGTCGAGGTCGTCTCGCCGTCCAACCCCGACAACGACTGGAACGGGAAGGTCCGCGACTACCCGCGGATGGGCTTTCCGATGTATCTGATCGTGGACCCGCGGCAGAAGACGGTGACGCTGTTCTCCGAGCCCAACCGCGACCGCTACCACACCCGGACGGAGCGGGAGTTCGGCGAGAAGATCCGCATCCCGGAGCCGTTCGGCTTCGAGCTGGACCTGACCTGGCTGGTGCCCTACCGGGATTGACCGGCCCTGGGGCCCCGGGCGCTCACTCGTGCGGCCAGAGGATCAGGTCGTCCAGCGGGTACCGGCGCGGACGGTCGCCGAGTTCGGCGACGGCGGCCCGGATCCGGTGCAGGTGGGCCGGGGTGAGCTGGAGCGGGGGCTCCTCGGGCTGGTGGGTGGTGCGGATCGGGTAGTCGACGCCCGGCTCGCGGGTCATCTCGATGTGGCAGCCGAGCACGTGCGTCACCGGGTGGCTCTCGGCGAAGGCGACCAGCCGCTCGATGGTCCGCCCGAAGGCCGGCCAGTCGTTGATGTAGATCCGCCCCGGGTAGACGGTGTCGCCGGTGAGCAGGAAGCCGGTCCACGGGTCGTAGTAGGTGACCGACGCCCGGTGGTGTCCCGGGGTGGCCAGGCACTTCAGCACCCGCCCGCCGCCGAGGTCGACCGGGGCCACCGCTTCCTCGTCCCGGTCGAAGCCGAAGTACGGCCAGGCCGTGGCGAGTTCCCCGCCGACCAGGGTGGTCGCCGGCCGGTCGGCGAACTGGCTGTCGCCGGCGACGTGATCGCCGTGCGGGTGGGTGTGCAGGACCAGCAGCGGATAGTCGCCACCGGGCCGGGGGTTGCGGGCGAGCTACTTCTCCACCAGCTCGTCGACCGTCGCGCGCAGCGGGAAGTACGCGGCCTCGGCCGTCGCCCCGGTGTCGATCAGCACGGCCCGTTCCGTCCCGAACAGCAGGAACAGGAACGGCGCCTCGTAGTGGACCGCCTTGTTCTGGCGCAGGATGACGGTGTGCTCGTCGTACTCGTGGACCTGGATGTCCGGGTCGGTGTTGTGCTTCGCGGACGGGGAACCGTGGATCCATCGCACGTCCAGCGGACGGGTGACGGGAGTACCGGCAGCGGACACGACGCCTCCAGAGTGCGTCGTCTTGGCAGGCCGGGTACGGCGCACGTCTCGTCCGGGGCCGGCACCGCTGCGCCGCCCCGGGGACGCTAGCACGGGCCGGTGGCGGCGTCAGCCGGTCGTAGGAGAAGCGTTCCGGGCGAACTCGACGAAGTCGGCCCAAGCCTGGGGAGCGAAGGCGAGCTGGGGGCCGGTCTTGTCCTTGGAGTCCCGCACGCGGACGGTGCCCGGGGTGAGGGCGACCTCGACACAGTTGCCGCCTTCGGTGCCGCTGTGGCTGGACTTGAACCAGGCCGGTTCGGTGCTCATAGTTCCTCCGCGAGCTTGCCGATGAACTCCGCCGAGGCCTCGGGGCTGAGGGCCTTCCTGAGGATCATTTCATGCCGCTGGCAGATCTGGTTGACCTTGTCCGGCTCCGAAGAGAGCAGGCCCATCGTTTGACCTTCCTCATAGGCGAGACGGTCATGTTCGGGCGTCTCAAGAAGGACGAAAGGACCGTTGAGGCCGGGATGGGCTCCGGTGTCCGGCACCACTTGAATCGCGATGTGGCGAGGCTCGCCACTGGTCAGCAGGTGACGAAGTTGGTGGCGTTGCTCCTCGGCACTCCCGAACGGGTGCCGCAGGACGTGCTCTTCGATCAGGAAGTTGAACGACTTGGTCTGGGTCTTCAGCAGTTCCTGTCGTTGAAGGCGGGCAGCGACGCGTTCCTCCACGGTTTCGTCGTCCATGGGCGGCCAGTGTGCGTGCAGGAGTGACCGGACGGTCTCTTCGGTCTGAAGCAGTCCCGGGATGAGCTGGTTCTCGTAGGAGCTGTGGACGATCGCGACGGCCTCGTACCGCATGAAGTCCTCGGCGAAGTGTGGATACTTCTCCGGCTTCAGGAACTGCGCTCCGGCTGCCAGGATTCCCTTCGCGTCGCACATGTCGTCCGCCACCCGCAGCAGGTGCAGCGACGGCTTCCGCCGCCCGGCCTCCATCGACCGCAAGCTCTCACAGCTGTACCCGGCCTCGGCCGCCAAGGCCTCGCGGCTGACTCCGGCGCGGGTCCGCCACAGCTTGATCTGGTTGCCGCAGTACAGCCAGGACATCGGCGGCGGAGTGGCGGACGAGGACGCGTTCATCGCTGACCCCCCAAGGTCATCCGGTGTGGACTCCCGACGTTAGGTGCCCGGTGGTTCGGTGGTGTGCGAATCGGTCGAAACCACCCCTCCGGGTGATCCGAGCAGGTGTGCGAGCCCGTCCGCCAGGCCGCCGCGCCAGCAGGCGTAGTCGTGGCCGCCGTTGAACTCGCGGTAGGCGAGGTCGTAGCCGCGGGCCGTCAGGACGTCGCGCAGGTGGCGGTTCTGGGTGAGGAGCATCCACTCCTGGAGGCCGACCTCGATCCAGAAGCGGGCCGCACGTCGTTCCTCGGCGGCGAAGCGGCGGGTCAGCCATTCGCTGCCCGCGTCGAACTCGGTCTCGTCGGGCCACCAGAAGGAACCGGACTGGGACAGCGCGTTGCCGAAGCGCTCCGGGCGGCGGTAGGCGGCGTAGGCGGCGGTGAGGCCGCCCGCGCTCTGGCCGGCGATCACGGTGGCGGCCGGGTCGTCGTTCGCGCCGAACTCCGCGCAGGCCCACGGGAGGAGACGGTCGGCGAGGAGGTCGACGAAGGCCGGGTTGCAGCTGAGGTCGTCCGGGCGTTGTGGGCCCATGGTGTGCACCAGCAGCGCGACGGTGGGCGGGATCGCGCCGTCCGCCGTCAGGTTGTCGAGGGTGTCGCCGACGGACAGCACCTCGCCCCACATCTCGCCGTCCAGCAGCACCGCGACCGGGTACGGGCCGCCGTCCGCGCGGTGCCCGGCCGGGAGGTGGACGTCCACCCGCCGGCCGGCCACCGTACGGGGGAGTGTCCGCCCGCGCGGCACGCCGTCGCGCCGCCGCACGTACGGCTGCGCGGGCG
>NZ_JAHSQD010000403.1 GCF_020103755.1 Streptomyces sp. LS1784 | reverse complement strand
CGCCGCGGAGCCCCCGCCGGAGTCCACGCCCCGGCCGGACCTGCGGCGCCCGCCGCTGCCGCCGCGGGCGCGGTGACGGCCGCTACCGGACCGGTGGGGCCTCAGTCCCAGGGGTCGCCTTCGGCCGTCATGTTCTCGGCGGCGCGCCGGTCGGCCTCCTCCTGGGCGAGCCGCTCCTGGGTCTCCCGGGTGCGCTCGACCTCGTCACCGTACGCGTCGGCGGCCTCGTCGTGGGCGAGGGCCGCACGCTGGGCGGCCTCCTGCCCGGCGGGCTCGTGCGGCGGCCGGTGGAACAACCTGTCGAAGATGCCCATGACTCCTCCAGAGGGGATGGACGGAATGTCGGAATACCGGGCTGCCCCCACTCTCACACCGCGTGTCGACGGACGCACCTTGAGCCTTTGGTCCCTGGTGACCGCGCCCAACGGCCGTAGCCGCAGGCCGTCGGCCGGGCGGAGGGTGGGACCGTCGGCGACATCCACGCCACCCCCTGGAGCCCGCAGTGACCGTCGTACATCCCGGAAGCCCCGCCCGGCGCACCGCCGAGGACCTGCACGACGGACCGCGCCGCCGGGTCGGCCCGCTCGCCGCGCTGGACGGCCGGCTGCCCGGCCCGCACGACCTGCTGCTGATGCAGTGCCCCAGCTCGCTGCGGCCCCTCGCGGGCGGCCGGCTGCCGGACTGGGCGCGGGCGGTGCTGCGGGTACACCCCTGGGTGACGGTCGGCCGGGCGCCCGCCGTGGTCGGCAACCCGGTCGACCTGCCGCATCCGCAGCGCTGCACCCGGGACCCCGAGGCGGCACCCGAGCTGTGGTTCCCGGTCACCGTGCGCGGCCCGCGCCCCGGACTGCGGCTGGACGCCCTCGCCCCGTGGGCGGCGGTGGCCCGGACCCTGCGCCCCGAACAGCTCCCCGAACGACGCGAGCACCTGGCCCCCGAACGGCTGGCCGGCATCCCGGCCCTGGCCCTGCTGCCCGAGGTCGGCCGACTGGTGGCCGACCACCGACTGCCCTGGGGCCCGATCGGCGCGGTCGGCTACGAGCTGGGCAGCGGGGTACCGGTCACCGGTCCGCTCAGCCCGCTGCGGCTGGTCCTGCGTTCCCCGCAGCCGGTCAGCCGCCGCGACGCCCTGCAACTGCGGCGGGCGCTGACCAAGCTGCCGGTACCCGTACAGGCCGAACTGGAGACCCGCCACGGCTCGGTCCAGCTCGCCGAGTACGCCTCCGGCGCCCACAGCCTCACCCTTCTCACCCCGAACGGCCCACGGGAAGTCCACGACCCGTGGTTCCCGCGGGGCCCGTTCGCCTGACGGGCGGCCTCACGGGATGCCGGTCGGAACGGCTGGACGGGCGGTGACGCCCGTGCGACCCGGGTGAACGGTCGCGCGGCGGCCACAGCGCCGGGGCCGATTCCCGACACCCCTCGGAAAAAAATCCGCGGGCCGATGTCAATCCGGCCGCGTCCGCTCCGACGTCCTGGCGTGCGGCGCCCCGCCGCACGAGGACGCAACCGGAGATTCAGCCATGGATCAACTGCTCAGAGTCATGAATTTCAACGTCTCCAGCGACGGCATCGGTGCCGGTGAGGACCAGAGTTTCGAGCTCCCGTTCGGCCTCGACCGGCCCGAGCGGCTGTTCTCCTGGGCCGGGGCCACGGCGAGCTGGCCGATGCGCACCGATCCCGGGGGCAGCCGGGGCCTGGACGACTACTTCACCCGGGACTTCGCTCGCAACATCGGCGCCGAGATCATGGGCCGCAACAAGTTCGGGCCCCAGCGCGGGCCCTGGCAGGACCACGAGTGGCGCGGCTGGTGGGGGAACGAGCCCCCGTTCCGCACCCCCGTGTTCGTCATGACCCACCACGAGCGCCCGTCGTTCACGCTCTCCGACACCACGTTCCACTTCGTCGACGGCGACCCGGCCACGGTCCTCGAACGGGCGCGGGAAGCCGCCGACGGCAAGGACGTGCGACTCGGCGGCGGGGTCACCACCGTCCGGCAGTTCCTCGACGCCGACCTCGTGGACACCCTGCACGTGGTGGTCTCACCGGTGAAGCTCGGGTCCGGACTGAAGCTCTGGGATTCCCCCGACGAGCTGCTCGACCGGTTCCACCTGGAGGTCGTGCCCAGCCCGAGCGGCGTGGCGCACCACCTGTTCTGGCGACGGTGACGCAGGGCCCCACCACCCGGCGGCGGCCGGGTGGTGGGGCCTGCGCCCTGTGCACTCAGCCGGTGACGCTGGGCGCGCCGGTCTCCAGGTGGCCGGTGAAGCGCTGGGAGAAGCTGCTGTCCGCGTCCACCGTGACGGTGAAGTCGTACCAGCCGTTGGTGTACGCCACGGCGTTGAAGAAGTCGGTGACGCTGCCGCCGGCCGGGACCTGGTACGTCCAGGGGCCGTCCGTCCGGTAGTTGTTCGACGCGATCGTGAAGGTCATCGGCGTGCTGCCGTTGTTGGCGAGCTTGAAGTAGACGGCCGGCTTGCCCGTCCCCGGCTCGACGGCGTACGAGGCGGTGACCGCGGCGTTCTTGCCCGCCTTGGTGAGGTCGCCGGTGAAGCGGCGCAGGAAGCGGTTCGGGCCGACGACGGTCAGGTCGTACTTGCCGTTGCCGAAGCCGTTGGTGCCGCAGTTGAAGAAGTCGGTGACGGGGCTGCCGGAGTCGACGGTGTACTGCCAGGGGCCGCCGCTGCGGTAGGCGTTGGCGTAGGCGGCGAAGTGCGAGGCGCGGGCGGCGCCGTCGTTGGACATCTTCACCCAGACGTGCATGACGCCGCCGGCGTCGGCGTCCCAGTGGTCCAGGTTGGCGTTCGGCTGGTACGGCAGGGCCCGCGCGGGCCGGGTGCCGGACTCCTGCACCGGCAGCTGGTTGTTCACCGGGGCCGGGTTGGGCAGCGGGCCGCAGGCGGACAGGCCGATCGTCTGCGAGGTGTCGGGCAGCGCCGGCAGGCCGTACACCGGGGTGGCGAAGTCGAACACGCTGGTCAGGTCGCCACAGACGCGGCGGCGCCAGTCGCTGATGTTCGGGCAGGTGGCGGGCTTGCCGAGGGCTGCCGTCCAGACCTCCAGGAAGCGCAGCACCGAGGTGTGGTCGAAGGTCTCGGAATTGACCCAGCCGCCGCGGGTCCAGGGCGAGACGGCTATCAGCGGGACGCGGAAGCCGAGGCCGATGTTGGTGCCGTTGTAGAACTCGCCCGGGGTGCCGGCGGGGGCGGCCGGCGGCGGGACGTGGTCGAAGAAGCCGTCGTTCTCGTCGTAGTTGATGAACAGGATCGACGAGTTGAAGACGTTCGGGTCCGCGTTGAGAGCGTCGATCACCATGTGGACGAAGTGCGCGCCGTCGGCCGGGGTGGCGTACGGGTGCTCGGAGGAGGCCTGGTCGGCGACGATCCAGGAGACCTGCGGGAGGGTGCCGGCCAGCACGTCGGCCTTGATGGCGGCGGCGATGTCGTCCGGGGTCTTCCCCGTGACCTTGGGCACCGAGCCCATGCCCTTGACCGCCGGCGGGCTGCCGGCCGGGGCGTTCGTGAAGTTCGTGAAGTACGCCAGGGCGTTGTCGCCGTAGTTGTCGGCGGCGTTCTGGTAGACCTTCCAGCTGACCCCGGCGCCCTCCAGCGCCTCGGCGTAGGTCTGCCAGCGCAGGCCCTTCTCGTCACCGCCGTCGTAGGCCGGGCCGCCCGCGGCGCCGGCCGGGTCGATCTGGCCGGACCAGTGGTAGGTGCGGTTGGGGCCGGTCGCGCTCAGCACGGAGCAGTGGTAGGCGTCGCAGATGGTCCAGTTCTCGGCCAGCGCGTAGTGGAACGGGATGTCCTGACGGGTGAGGAAGCCGAGCGTGCGGACGTTGCCCTTGGCGGCGACCCAGGAGTCCATCTTGCCGCCGTTCCAGGCCTTGTGCTGGTCGCTCCACCCGTGGCTGAGGTCCCCGTTGCACTGGGCGAGGCGCTCGGGGTCGGCGCCACCGGCCGGCTTGGTCTGGCTGAACTGCCACGGGTACTGCCGGCCGAGCAGACCGTTGGGCTGGTTGAAGACGCTGTAGCCGCCGGAGATCTGGATGGCGCTGCGGTCGGCGAAGCCGCGCACGCCGCGCAGCATGCCGAAGTAGTGGTCGAAGCTGCGGTTCTCCTGCATCAGGATCACCACGTGCTGGGCGTCGGTGATGGTGCCGGTCGTGTTGAGCGCGGTGGCGGCGGCGGTCGCGGCCGTTCCGCTCGGGGCGGCTCCCGCGGCACCGGCCCCGGTGCCGGCCACGGCGAGGCCCGCGGCGGCGGCGCCGGACAGCGTGACGAACTTCCTACGACTCAACTCGGCCATCAGCCCGGCCCGTCCCTTCGCTGGCGATGTTGTGTACACAAGTCGGGGCTCACTCGATCGCGCAGCAGTCTCCACCGCGCGCGAAGCGGTCCACCAGATCCGCGCGGCAGGGTTGGCGGACTGTTCGCCCCGGTGTCACCGAGCGACGCCCGGCTGAACGGGCGAAGGGGCTGGGGTGATCAGCGGTCCTTGACCTCGATTCCCAGCGCGTGGGCGAACTGGGGTGCCAGCTCCAGCAGTTGGGTGGAGCTGATGACGGCGCCGCGCAGCCCCTGGTGACCGTCGGCCAGACCGAGCCGGACGGCGCCGCGCAGGTCGGTCTTGCTCAGCGTCGCCCCGCGCAGCCGGACCTCCTCCAGCGTGGAGCCGGGGAAGGACACCCCGGTCAGCTTCGCCTCGCCGAAGTCCACGTCGCGCAGCAGGCAGTCCTCGAAGACGACGTCCCGCAGGACGGCCGAGCGCAGGTTGACCGCCTCCAGCTTGCAGCCCCGGAAGACGACCCGGCGCAGCGCCGAGCCGTACCCGGCGACCCCGGCGAGCACGCCGCCGACGAAGGAGCTGTCCTGCCACTCGGAGTCGCTGAGGTCGCAGGCGACCCAGCGGCCGGCCTGCACCCACACCTCGTTGAACCGGGCCTGGCGCAGCTTGACCCCGCTGAGCGCGACGCCGGTGAAGGCGCACTCCAGGAAGGCCGCCCCGGCGCCCGACTCGTCGGTGTGCTCGCCGCCGTCGAAGTGCGTGGTGTCGTACCGCTCGTCGCTGCGCAGCGGCCCGGTGTGCGGGCGCAGCAGCTCGGCGTACGGGAGGTCGGCGAGCCGGTCGGGGACGGAACGGGGCATGGCGGCGGCTCCTGGCGGTCGCGGACGGAGGGGTCTCGCCCGCATGCTCGCACGCGGCGCCGACAACGCCCGGCAGCGACGACGCCCCGCACCGGCGTCGCCCCGAGGAGGCCGCGAAGCCGCAGCGCCCCGGACCGGCCGCCTCGGTGCGACCGGTCCGGGGTGCTCACCGCTCGGGTCAGCCGCGCGCCCAGAGCGAGTTGACGCGGCTGCGCTCGGTGCTGTTCGGGTAGGGGTTGGTGCAGGAGGTGCCGGGGCCGCCGCCCGACATCAGCTCGCTGCACGGACCGGTGTAGTGGTCCGGCAGGCCGAGCACGTGCCCGGTCTCGTGCGCCACCACGCGCACCGAGCTGTACTGCTGGTTCTGCTGGTAGTCGAGGAAGATGTAGCCGCGCCCGTGGCCGTCGGTGCTGGCGTACGAACCGCGGCTGTCGTTGCCCTCGTAGTAGCGGAAGTCAGCGGCCGAGCCGGACCGCAGCTGGACGTTGGCGACCGAGCCGTTCCAGATCTGCGCGGCCTGGGATATCTGGTTGCGGAAGGACGGCGCGGAGCTGGCGTCATAGGTGACGGTGACGGTCGTCAGGCCGGGGTTGGCCGCCTGCTTGGCCTTGGCGGAGGCCATCACGGCCTGGAAGAAGGCCTGGTTGTCCGCACTCTCCGCGGCCGAACCGGCGTACGTCGAGGCGGTGTAGCCCTGCACGGCCGGGGCGGCCGGAGCCGCGGACGCGGCGGTGGTGGGCAGGACGGCGAGGCCGGCCGCGAGGGCGAGGCCGAGGGTGGCGGACAGCACGGAACGCTTCATGTGGGGGCTCCGATTCCTGAGGTGGTGTGGCCGGTTGGGGGCCGGCCACGAGGAACACCTGGTCAACGGGTGGTGTCCCCAGAGCTTCGGGCAACCCGGTGCGTGCGCGGATGATGCCAACCCGCGATAACACCGTTCAATACCCCGCCCAATACCCCGCCGATGGAGCCGAATTGAGTTGTCTTTTCCTCGCCTTGACTCAATCGTGCCCCTGGAATTCCGTTCCGGCGGCGGCTAGGCTCCCATCCGGGGAAGTACCCGGCGCGGCGGGCCGCCCGATTCCGGCCGAGCGGCCCGCCGCGCCGAACTCACCTAGCGGACACGTCAGTTCCGCGCCGCGAGACCGTTCGACCAGAGGTAGTCGACCTGGCTGCGCTCGTTGCCGTCGGGGTACGGGTTGGTGCAGGACGGGCCGGGGCCGCCGCCCGACATCAGCTCGCTGCACGGCCCGGAGTAGTCGTCGGGCAGACCGAGCACGTGCCCGGTCTCGTGCGCCACCACGCGCAGCGAGCTGTACTGCTGGTTCTGCTGGTAGTCGAGGAAGACGTAGCCGTGGCCGTGCCCGTCGGTGCTGGCGTACGAGCCGCGACTGTCGCTGCCCTCGTAGTACGAGAAGTCGCCGTTGCCGCTGGTCTCCTGGAGCTGGACGTTGCGCTCCGAGCCGTTCCAGATCTGCGCGGCCTGGGATATCTGGCCGGTGAAGGAGGGTGCGTTCGCGGTGTCGTAGGTGACGGTCACGGTCAGCAGCCACGGGTTCGCGGCCTGCCGGGCCTTGGCCGAGGCCATCACGGCCTGGAAGAAGGCCTGGTTGTCCGCGGTCTCCGCGGCCGAACCGGCGTACGTCGAGGGGGTGTAGCCCTGGACGGCCGGGGCGGCGGGGCTGGCCGGGGCCGCGGAGGCGGCGGTGACGGGCAGGGTCGCGAGGCCGGCCGCGAGGGCCAGGCCCAGGGCGGCGGACAGCACGGAACGCTTCATGTGGGGACTCCGGTTTCGGGGTGCGCCGACTCGCCCGGGGCCGGTGGGGGCCGGACCCGGGGACGGCGCACGGTGGGGGCCGCCCCGGCGGTGCCCTGGGCGGGTTGCTGTCCCCCGAGCTTCGACCCGCCCGGGGCCGCCGCGGATGATGCCAACCGGCGATAGCTCCGCCGCATGGCGGCCGGGGTTCGTCGCGCGCCACGCCGGTCGATCCGTCGGCCGGCCCTCCGGCATGCCCTTGAATACCTGTCATGTCCTTGGCGATGAGGTGTGACGGCGTCTATGCTCCGGACGTGGAGCTCGACGTGAGACACCTCCGGGTGCTGTGCGCGATCGCCGACAGCGGCAGCCTCCGCAAGGCCGCGCTCCAGCTCGGCATGACCCAGCCCTCCCTCACCACCCAGCTGCACCGCATCGAACGGGCCATCGGCGGCACCCTGTTCACCCGCGAGCAGACCGGCAGCCGGCCCACCGCGCTCGGCCACTCGGTGCTCTCCCGGGCCCGGCCGGTGATCACCGAGATGGCCGCCCTGGTGGCCGCCGCCCGCCAGGAGGCCAGGGACGCCGCCGGGCCCGGCCGGCAGCGGCGGCTGCGGATCGGCAGCGTCGGCAGCCGGGCG
>NZ_JAHSQD010000402.1 GCF_020103755.1 Streptomyces sp. LS1784 | reverse complement strand
CCATCACCTTCACCACCACACCCCACCACCTCGCCAAACTCCTCAACAAACTCACCAACCTCACCACCAAACACACCACCGCCACCCAAAACGCCCTCACCAACCTCCACCACCACCTCAACAACCAAAACCCCGAATAGAAGAACCGAAAACAACACCGGAAAAGGAGGCCCCCGTGACCATCACCGAAATCCCCGCGCTCCCCGCCCCGCACGCCGTCACCACCACCGACCACGCCGCGACCACCGACGATCACGCGCACCTCGCCATCACGGTCCACCAGCCGGGCGAGCCCGACCCGAGCCGCCCGCTGGTGCTGCTCGTCCACGGCTGGGCAGCCTCCCGGACCGTGTGGCACGCCACCGCGCACCAACTTGCGGCGGCCGGGCACACGGTGGCCACGTACGACCAGCGGGGTCACGCCTCGTCGACGTCCGGGCGGGAGCCGATCAGCATCGAGCGGCTGGCGCGGGACCTGGACACCGTCGTGGGGACGCTCACCACGCCGGAGCGGCCGGTCGTGGTGGTGGGGCACTCCGGCGGGGGGTACGCGGCACTGGCCTGGGCGGCGGGGCTGTCCGCCGGGCGGGGTGGCGCAACCAGCAAGCGGCTGGCGGGGCTTGTGCTCGTGTCGACTGCTTCGCACGGGCAGAACACCCCGGCGAACGAGGTCAAGATGATGGGGTCGAAGCTGTTCAGCCGGGCGCTGCGGACCCCGTGGCTGGGACGTCGACTGCTCGGAGGGACGCACGCGCCGGGTGCCTCACTGCCCGCTCGGGAGGCCAACCGTCGGCTGTTCGCCGCCACCTTGCCGGCGACCCGGGCCGCCTGTTTCGCGTCGACCCAGGAGATGGACCAGCGCGCGGGCCTGGCCGGGATCACTGCGCCGACCGCGGTCATCACCGGCACCGAGGACAAGATCGTGAAGCCCGTGTTCAGCCAGGAGCTCGTCTCGGCACTGCCGCACGCCGAGCTGCACCGGATTCCCGACACCGGCCACATGGTGCCGTTGGAGACTCCGCAGCACATCGCGCACCACACTCACCTGCTGGTCACGGCCGGCCGCTGACGACCGTGACCACCACCGCCCCGGCCGGCGTCCTGGCCGCGCTGCTCCCGCCCCACGTCCACTGCGCCGAGGCCTTCGGCGCCCCGGCCGAGGCCCGGCTGCTGCCGCTGGAGGCGGCGTACATCCACGACCGATCACCGCGCCGCCGCCGGCAGTTCGCCACCGCCCGGACGCTCGCCCGCCAGGCCCTCGGCGCTCTCGGGCACCCGCCGGTGCCGCTGCTACCCGGTCCGGGAGGGGCGCCCCGGTGGCCGGCGGGCGTCACGGGCAGCATCACCCACACGGACGGGTACACGGCTTGCGCCGTCGCGGGCACCGGGCACCTCGCCTCGCTCGGGATCGACGCCGAGCCCGCCCGGCCGCTCCCCCGGGGTGTGCTCCAGCTGGTCAGCAGTGAAGCCGAGCGGGGTGGCCTGGCCGTGCTGCCCGAGGGCTGCGTCCCGTGGGACACCGTCCTGTTCAGTGCCAAGGAGGCCACCTACAAGGCCGTCCATCCGCTGACCGGCACCTGGGCGCCGCTCGCGGCCATCCCCGTCACCGTGCACGCCGACGGCACCTTCACGGCCCGGCACCCGCACCATCCCGCCGTCCGCACGGGCTCCTGGGTCGTGCACCGCGGCACGGTCGTCACCGCGCTCGCGCTCCCGCCGTACCGGGCGGCCGCCGCCTGAGGCCTCCGGTGGCGGTTCGAGCACCCGTGACGCCCGTAGCCATGCGAGCGCGCCCACTCCACGAGCCCCGCCCCTCGCCCGGCATCGGCACGGCTGATGCCGGGCGGGGCGCGGCTGTGGGGTGTCGCGCCGGTCACGCGTTCGCGCTGCGGCCGGCGAGCCTGGCCGTCCTGTTGTGCAACGGCTTCACCGTCGGTTCCGTCAAGGGGACTTGGCGGACGCGGCTCACGGGGCCAGCGCGCCGCCGGGGGTGAGAGCGAGTCGGGCGAAGCGCTCCGCGATGAGCTGGTGGGCCTCCGGGGAGGGGTGGAGGCCGTCGGGGAGCGGGTGGGCGTCGTGGTCGGGCTCGCCGTAGAGGGCCAGGCCGTCCAGGTGGTGCAGGTGGTGGTCGCCGTCGGCCCGGCGCTGGGCGACGATGCGGGCCAGTTCGGCGCGGATGACGGTGAGGGTGAGCCGGCCGGCGGCGACTTCGGCGGGGTCACCGGTCGCGCGGAAGCGCAGGGTGCCGCTGCTGAAGTCGGGGGCGAGCGGGCCCGGCACGGATTCGTGGAGCGGGCAGAGCAGCGGGGAGACGACCAGCAGCGGTGTGGTCGGGTGGCCGTCCCGGATGGTGTCCAGGAAGCCGTGAACGGCCGGAGTGAAGGCGCGGAGCCGCATCAGGTCGCTGTTCACGAGGTTGATGCCGAGTTTGAGGCTGATCAGGTCCGCTGGGGTGTCGCGGATGGTGCGTGCGATGAAGGGGTCGAGCAGGGCGCCGCCGCCGAAGCCGAGGTTGGTCAGGTCCAGCCCGGCGCTGTTGGCCGCCAGGGCGGGCCAGGTGCCGGTGGGGTGGGCGGCGTTGGAGCCGTGGCTGATCGAACTGCCGTGGTGCAGCCAGCGCTTGCGGGTGCCGGTCGGGATCGGCTGAATCGGTGCGTCGGTGTCGAGTGCGATCAGCTCGGTGGTCTCGGTGTGCGGGAGCCAGATCTCGACGGTCTTGTCCCGCTCCGGCAGGCCGGTGAACCGGGCGCTGCCGGACGGTCCTTCGGTCAGTTCGAAGCGGCCGGTGGCCAGGTCGACGGTGCGCAGGTTGCCGCCGGGAACGCCGGCTTGCGCGGTGAGCCGGCCGTCCACCAGGAGGTCGTGGACACCGTCCGGGACGTTCGGGACGCCCGGGTAGGCGCGTTTGGTGGGGACGGCGTGCAGCGTGATCGTGGTGGCGCGGGTGCGGAAGGCCAGCCGGACACCCGAGGGCTGGGACTCGGCCATCGCGAGCTGCTCGTCCGGGATCTGCCGGCGGGCGCCCGCGGGCAGGCGGTGCGGCAGCAGGCCGCGGCGGGTGTGTTCGACGTCGAGGTGGCCGTGGAGGAGGTCCTCGGTGACGGGGGTGGTGATCGTCGTCATGATGCTCTTCGGGTCGTCGGGTCGTCGGGTTGTCACATACGTCGCATGCATCTCGCGAGGCGTACGAGTCGCACGGCCCGCATGCCTCGTACGAGAGGCCGGTCAACCGGCCGTACGGGCTCCGCCCGCGCGCAGCAGGGCGTCGAGGGAGTCGATGATCCAGTCCCAGGACTGCTGCGCGTCGACTGCGGTGTGGCTGAACCCGCCGGCCGCCTCCAGACTGATGTAGCCGTGGAAGACGCTGCCGAGCATGCGCACCGCGTGGGTCTGCTCCGGCTCGGTCAGGTCGTAGCCGCGCAGGATCGCCCTGGCCATCTGGGCGTGCCGGACGCCCGCGCCGGCGGCGGCCGTCACGGCGTCCAGGCGCAGGCGGGTGGCGTCGTAACGGCCGGGGTGGCGGGCCGCGTAGTCGCGGTAGGCGTCCGCGAAGGACGCGAGCGCGTCGCGGCCCGCCCGGCCGGCAAGGGCGTCGGCGACCAGGTCGGCGAGTTCCTCCAGGGCGTGCAGGGCGATCCGGGTCTTGAGGTCCTGGGAGCTCTTGACGTGGGAGTAGAGGCTGGCCGTCTGGACGCCGAAGCGGCGGGCGACCGCGGCGACGGTCACCTGGTCGAAGCCGACCTCGTCGGCGAGCTCGGCGCCCGCGACGACCAGGCGTTCGACGGTCAGTCCTGCCCTTGCCATGTGCGTTCTCCCGTCCGGTCACGTCGGTGATCTACGGACAGTATGGAATTGCCTAAACTGTTTAGGCAACTGGAGAACGGCTCGGTCAGCCCGCCAGGATCACCGTCTCCGCCGGCCCCGAGAAGCCCGCCGGCTGCGCCGGGGCGCCCGTGGCGGCCAGCCGGCGGTGCTCCTGCGGGCTGATGCCGCGCACCCGCTTGAACGCCGCCGAGAGGGCGAAGGCGTTGCTGTAGCCGACCTTGCGGGCGGCGAAGGCGACGGTGCACTCGGGCTCGCGCAGCAGGTCGGCGGCGACCGCCAGGCGCCAGCCCGCCAGGTAGGCCATCGGGGGCTCGCCGACCAGGGCGGTGAAGCGGCGGGCCAGGCCGGCCCGGGAGACCCCGACCTGCTGGGCCAGCTCGGCGACCGTCCAGGCGGTGGCGGGGTCGTCGTGCATCAGCCGCAGCACCGGGCCGACCACCGGGTCGTGCTGGGCGCGGTACCAGGCGGGGGCGCCGGAGTCGGGGGCGGCCAGCCAGGCGCGCAGCACGGAGACCACCAGGAGGTCCAGGATGCGGTCCAGGACCAGCTCCTGGCCGGGCTCGTTGCGCCCTATCTCGGCGGCCAGCAGGTGCACCAGGGTGTCGTCGGCGCCGGTGCCGGCCGGACGGACCAGCAGCGCGGGCAGGCAGCCGAGCAGCCGCTGGCCGATCTCGTGCTCGGCCTGGTAGGTGCCGGACAGCACCACCGAGGAGGCCTGGTCGCCCTCCCGGCCCTGGCCCCAGGTCCGGACGCCGAGCGACATCACCTCGGAGACGTCCACCCCGCCCTTGGTGCAGACCTGGCCCGGGCCGACGATCACGTCCACCGGGGTGTCCGGGTCGTCCGCCACGGTGTACGGCTCCGGGCCGCGCACGATCGCCACGTCCCCGGGGTGCAGCAGCAGCGGGGTGCCGCGCTCGGGCAGGATCCAGGCGTCGCCGCGGACCATCGTCACCACCGAGAGCGGAGCCCGGTCCTCGATCCGCAGCGACCACGGCGGGGTGAGGATGGAGCGCAGCAGGAACGCGCCCCGGGCCTTGGGGCCGTCGAGGAGTCCCGTCAGAGTGTCCATGGCGTCAAGTCTAGACGGCAGGACATCATTTGACGTCTTGTCATTTGAGAGACTCTTGAGCGATCGAGGTGGCTCGCGCCGCTCAAATGCCGGATGATCTGCCCACGGGGTACGGACTGGACACGGCGACTGCGGTACCGCGATACCGACAGCGAGAAGTGAGGGGCTCACGACGATGGAAACGGCACGCACACTCGTCCTGGTGGCGGCCACTGTCACCTGTGGACTGACCGCAGGACTCTTCTACGGCTACTCGTGCTCGGTCATGCCCGCACTCGCGCGGGTCGAGGACCGGACCTTCATCGAGGTCATGCAGCGCGTCAACGTGGCGATCCTGAACGGCTGGTTCGTCCTCGGCTTCGTCGGCGCCCTGCTCGCCACCGCGGCCGCGGTCGCCCTGCACCTGCCCTCGGACGGGCACGACGTCCTGCCCGCGACCATCGCCGCGCTGGTGCTGTACGTCGCGATGATCGGGGTCACCCGCTCGGTCAACATCCCGCTGAACGACGAGCTCGAAGCCGCCGGTTCGGCCCAGCGGATCACCGACCCGGCCGCGGTGCGCAGCCGGTTCGAGGCCCGCTGGGTGCGCTTCAACGTGCTGCGCGCTCTGCTGTCGACCGGCGCGCTCGCCTGCCTCGCCTGGGCGCTCGTCCTCAACGGGCGGAGCTGACCGGGCCCGGACCCGCTCGACGGGCAGGCCCGACCACGCCGCCCGTACCCGCCACCCTCTGCGGCCGGACTCAGCCGCAGAGGGTGGCGAAGCCGTACCCGCGCGCCTTGAGCGTGGAGATGATCGCCGGCAGCGCGGCCACCGTCTGGCTGCGGTCGCCGCCACCGTCGTGCAGCAGGATCACCGAGCCGGGCCGGACGTTGTTCAGCACCCGGGACCGGATCGCGGCCGTACCGGGGCGGGACCAGTCCGCCGGGTCCACCGACCAGAGCACGACCTGCTTGCCGAGCGCCGCGGCCTTCGAGCGCACCGTGCTGTTGACCGCGCCGTACGGCGGGCGCAGGCAGCTCGGGGTGCGGCCGGTCTGCGCACGGATGGCCTTGTCGGTGTCGGCCACCTGCGCGTTGAGCGCGGTGGCGGAGAGCTTGCGCAGGTCCGGGTGCGACCAGGAGTGGTTCTGCACGCTGTGTCCCCGCCTGGCGACCTGCGCGGTCACCGAGGGGTGGGCGGCGACGTTCTGTCCGATCTCGAAGAAGGTCGCGCGCACTCCGTACCGGTCGAGCGTCGCCAGGACCTTGGGGGTGTAGGCGGGGCTGGGGCCGTCGTCGAAGGTCAGGTAGACCACCTTGCCGCCCTTGGTGCCGGCCGCCTCCGCCTCCGCGGCGGGCAGGGCGACCGCCGCCCCCGCCGCCAGGGCCACGACGAGCGCGCCGATCGCGGTCCTGAGCCTGCCAACTTCCTTGCGCCTGCCGGGTCGTACGGACATGCCTGCTCCCTGCGGTCGGAACTCCGTGCACCGGCCAGTCTGCTCCCGACGGCCCGTCCACCGCGACCCGCCGTCGGTCGCGAGCGAACGGAATCGGCCAGCCGGGCACCGGGTGCCGCCGGCATGCCGAAGGCCCCCGGCGGGGTTCCGTCGGGGGCGGTGGGCGGGGGCGGCGTTCAGCGCTCCGCGCGGCCGTGCAGCACCAGGGAGCGGGTCAGCGCGAGCAGCCCGCCGGTGCAGAGCGCGGTGCGGAGCATGTTGACCGGCACCCAGGTGTCCGCGAACTTGGCCCGCACGGCGGCGAGGTCGTGGATCTGCGACACGTCGCCGGCCGCCGCCAGCTCGTTGTTGAGCGGGATGTTGACGCCCATGGTGACGATCAGCGCCACCACGTACAGCACCGTCGCGGCCGCCGCCCACAGCGCGGCCCGGCGCCGGCCGGCCTTGTGCTGGAGCCAGGCGGCGATGCCGGTGGCGAGGAAGGCGCCGATGAAGACCAGGCCGAACAGCCCGTTCCCGTCGATCGACTTGTTGATGTGCTGCATCGCCGTCACGTAGGTCCCGTCGTCGCCCGCCGCCAGGCCCGGCATCACCGAGACGTCGAAGGCGAAGAACAGGCCGGCCATCAGGCCCATCGCGATGGTGGCGCCCACCAGGAGCGGCCCGGCGGCCTTGCTCCGGGTGGCGGGCACGGCCGGGGCCGTGCCGCCCGGCGCGAGGCCGGTGAAGGACTGTGCAGCGGTGTAGGAAGCTGGGGTCGCGGTCTGATTCGAGCGCATCGGTATTCCTTCGGTTTCCCCGGTCCCCGCCCGACGCGGGGACCCTCCCGGTGTCCGGGCCGCCGGCCTCCTCACCGCTCCCGGCCGCGGCCGGGTGGTCGGTCAGGTGGTCGGCGCCGCCCGGCACCGACGATCAACTGGACTGCCGTACGGACGGCAGGTGTTGCTCTTCTGGCTGGTCACGCGTTCCACACGCCCGAGGCGGCGGCCTCGCGGGCGTAGTCGGCGAAGTCCCTCGGCTCACGGCCCAGCGCCCGCCGCACACCGTCACCCAGCGACGCGTTGCGACCGTCCAGGATCATCGAGAACAGTTCCGCGAAGTCCGCCGGCAGCCCCGCCGCCTCCAACACCTCCCGGTACGCCTCCTGCGAGACCGCCTCGAACCGCACCTCACGCCCCACCGCCGCCGACAGCTCCACCGCCACGTCCGCGAACGACA
>NZ_JAHSQD010000401.1 GCF_020103755.1 Streptomyces sp. LS1784 | reverse complement strand
CGCCTGTCCGAAGCCGTCGGGCGCGGAACCGAGCGCGGAACCGGAACCCGGACCCGAACCGGCCCTCGCCCCCGCCCCCGGCTGCGGGTCGGACGCCGGGGCCCGGGTGATCCGGGCGCCCGACGGCAGGCCGGGCACCGTGGCCGACTGCCCGGCCTGCTCCAGCAGGGCTGCGGGCACCAGCACCACGGCCCGGGTGCCGCCGTACGGGGAGGGCCGCAGGGAGACCTGGACGTCGTGCCGGGCGGCCAGGCGCGCGACGACGAACAGGCCGAGCCGCAGGTCGTCGCCGAGTGCGGAGACGTCCAGCTCGGGGGGGTTGGCCAGGTACGCGTTGAGCCGCTCGTACTCCTCCTCGGTCATGCCGAGCCCGCGGTCCTCGACCTCGACCGACAGGCCCTCGGGGACCTCCTGCGCGGAGACCTGCACCTGGGTGTACGGCGGGGAGAAGGTGGTGCCGTTCTCGACCAGCTCGGCGACCAGGTGGATGACGTCGGCGACGGCCTGCCCGTCGAGTGAGACACGCGGTATGCCCTGGACGACGACCCGGGAGTAGCTCTCGGTCTCCGAGACGGCGCTGCGCAGCACGTTGACCACGGGCACGGCGTTGCGCCAGCGCCGGGCGGGCAGGGCGCCGCCCAGGATGACCAGGTTCTCGGCGTTGCGCCGCATCCGGGTGGCCAGGTGGTCGACCGCGAACAGTTCGCGCAGCAGCTCAGGGTCCTCGTGTTCGCGCTCCAGCGCGTCCAGCATGCTGATCTGCCGGTGGATCAGGATCTGGGTGCGCCGGGCGATGTTGAGGAAGACCTTCTTCGTCCCCTCGCGGCCCTGGGCCTGGTGGACGATGGCGGCGACGGCGGCCCGGCGGACGGCGGCGAGGCCGTCCGAGGCCTGCTGGACGTCGTCGCCGGTCCGCCGGGACGGCGCCCAGAGGGCCGGGGCGGGCACCTGCTCCCCGGCGCGCAACCGGTCGACGACCTCGGGGATCTCCTGCTCGGCGAGCGCGATGGTGTCGGCCCGCAGTTCGGACAGCCGCGCGGACAGTGTCCAGGCGGCCCGGACGCCGCGGAACAGGCTGATCAGCACCACCAGGGCGACGACCGCACTGCCGGCCAGCAGCGCGGTGCGCTCCCCGGAGCCGCGCAGCAGGTAGGCGGCGTAGCCCCAGGCGGTGGCGAGACCCAGGCTGGGGACCAGCACGAGGCCGAGGAGCGGGCTGCGGAGGGAGCCGGACCGGCCGGCGCGGTGGCTCGTGCGGTGGGCCGATATGCCTGGCATCTGATTCCTTGCTGCAGGGCCGAGTCGCGGGACCGGGACGCCGGGTTCGGACCGGTGGGTCCGAGCGGCGGGTCGACCCCGTACGGCGCGGCCGGGCTTCAGGGCGTCGAGGCCGGGGGTTGCCGGAGCCGGTGACGTGCTGTCACTGGCCCGGCGGGGTGCAGCACGGCCGCCGACGGCACGGAACGCTATCAGCCCGGGACGCCGCCGACGCAACATCAACTGGCCGTTCACGCAGGGATGGTGGCGTTCGGGTGGACTTCGGTCCGGATGGTTCGCCGGCACAACGTAGCAGGTCGTGGGCGTCGGCCGGATCGGGCCGGCGGCCCCGGGAGGCCGGGGGCGGACCCCGGGGAATCCGTCAGGCACAGGTCAAGTGCCGCTGTGGCGGACGTCCGCCACATCCTCTCCGGCTTCCGGCCGCCGCCCTGCCGCCACCCTGCCTCCGGGCCTCAGCCCGCCAGCGGCATCGGCAGCACCCGTCCGCCCAGCCCCGGTGGTTTCTCCACCGGGGCCTCCCGCTGGGCGGTGAGTTCGCTCCAGGCCCAGCTGGTCACGTCGGACAGCTCCGCGGACCACTGCTTGCCGTACGTGCCCGAGGCGACCTGCCCGAGTCGCAGTCGCTGGACGTCCGAGGTGCCGGCCGGCGGGTAGACGTGGGTGGCGTCCCGCAGGTAGCGCTCGATGCCGAACTCGGGCTGGAGGCCCCGGGCGGCGTGGATCTCCATCGCGTTGCGCGCGGAGTCCAGCGCGTACTCGGTGTTGATGAGTTTGGCGTTCATCAGCTCGGCGTCGCAGGCGCGGCCGTGGTCGAGCAGGTGGGAGGCGTGGTAGGCGGCGAGCCTGGCGGTCATCAGCCGTGACTGCATCTCGCCCAATTTCAGCATGATGTTGGGCAGTTGGTTGAGAGGCTGGCCGTACAGGACGCGCCCCTCGGCGAACCGGACGGTGTCCTCGACGATCGCGGTGTGGATGCCGAGCGCGACGGCGGCGAGGTTGATCCGGCCGTAGAGGGTGGAGGAGGAGTAGGCGACGTCCAGCCCCTGCCCCTCCCGGCCGAGCCGGTTGCCGGCCGGAATGCGGCAGTCCTCCAGGAGGATCTCGCCGAAGCTGAAGCCGTGCAGCCCGCTCTGCGACCCGGGGGAGCCGGTGCGGAACCCGGGACGGTCGCTCTCGACCAGGAAGGCGGACAGGCCCCGAGTGCCCTGGCCGGTGCGCAGGACCACGCCGTGCACGTCTCCGATGTGGGAGTTGCCGACGAACCACTTGCGCCCGTTGAGGACGTACTCGTCGCCGTCGCGGGCCGCGGTGCCGGTCATCCCGAGCACGTGCCCGCCGGACTCCGGCTCGGTGACGGCGATGGTCGGCAGGCACTCCCCGGAGGCGAACCTCGGCAGCCACTTGCGGCGTTGGGCCTGGGAGCCGTAGTGGAGGACCTTGGCCACGCCCAGTTGGGAGGCCTGCGCGATCGAGCCCGCGGCCCCGCTGACCCGGGCCAGCTCCTCGATGACCACGGTCTTGGCGACGTGGCCCAGGCCGAGGCCGCCGAACTCCTGCGGGATCGTCACGCCGATCCAGCCCCGGCGGGCGATCTCCCGGGCCAGCTCGAACTCGATCTTCCGCTCGGCCTCCATCCTGGCCACCCGCGGACGCACCTCCTTCTCCGCGAAGTCACGGACCGCGGCGCGAAGGCCCTCGTGACGGTCGTCGGTGAAGTAGTCCATCGCCATGCTCCGGTCCTCTCGATGCGTGCGGTGCCGTGCCTCCGTCCGTGCCGTCGATGCCGCTCCGGCAACCCCCCCCCCACGGGGGGCGGTGGGTGTGCGGGAGTGTCGGCCGGTCGCCCCGGTGCGATCGGCGCATGCGTCACCGGGCGGTGTCCCGGTGGCGGGCACCGTCCGTGTCTTCGGCAGGGCTCATTGTTGTATGGGGTGCCGGGGCATCCCAGAGTCGATCTTGGATTGGCGTGATTCGGCCCGTCCTCACCGAGAGGGGTTTCGTTCCGGCCCGGGAAGGGAATCGATCTTCGCTTCCGTGACGGTCAGTCGATCGCTCGTCCACATGTTGTTTTGACTGGTCGTCGGCATGGTCGAGGATCGGCCGATCGGAACCGCTCGGTCGTTCTGATGTCTGGTTACATGTCCGCCATGACTGATGTGATGAGCACTCAAGGCCAGTTCCCGGGTGCCTCCGGGGAGTCCGCGCGAACCCGCAGGCTGCGCGGCCTTGGGCTCAACGACCCGTCCGCGGACGAGGCCTTCGACCGCTTCGCCCACCTGGCAGCCAGTATCACGCGCGCTCCCATCGCGATGGTCAACTTCATCAACGACGAGCGCCAGATGTTCCGCGGGCTCTACATTCCGCCAAGTTCGGCCGACACCACGGCCGAGGACGGATCGTCCTGGGCGGACCGCGGCATCGCCTTCGACCTCCCCACCCGCGAGATGCCGCTGAGTCACGGCTTCTGCCCGCACGTGGTCGCCCAGCGTTCCCCGCTCGCCCTCGACGACATCCTCGCCTACCCCCGGTTCGCCGGGAACCCGGTGGTGGACGAACTCGGCGTCCGCGCCTACCTCGGCGCCCCGCTCGTCGACGACACCAACACCGTCATCGGCACCGTCTGCGTGCTCGACCGGGAACCCCGGCAGTGGGGGCGCGAGCGGCTGCGCGACATCCAGCACCTCGCCGAGGCGCTGCTCTCCGAGATCCGGCTGCGCGACAGCCTGCTCACCCAGCGCCAGGAGATGTTCGCCGCCTTCGACGGCTCGCCGTTCCCCATCATGCTGACCGAGGGACCGGGCCAGGAGATCCGGTACGCCAACGCCCGGCACGCCGACACCTTCGGTGCGCCTTCGGCGTACGGCACGATCGGCGCCGCGTACCCGCAGCTGGGTGCTGCGGGCCTCGAACAGGCCGTCGCCGAGGCGTACCACACCGGTCGCACCTCCGTCCTCGACAACGTCCGGATCCAGTCCGCCCGTCCGGACGCCCAGCGCGGCCGGCAGGTCTTCAGCTTCACCTGCACCCCGTTGCGGGCCGCGCTCACCGGCCGGATCAACGGCGTCCTCACCGTCGGCATGGACATCACCGCCCAGTCCCGCACCGAGGAGGAGCTCGGCACGCTGGCCGCCCTGCTCGTCGACCGGCTCCAGCAGAGCGGCGCTTCCGTACCCGGCCGTTCGGCGATCCCCGGCGGGGCCGGTTCCGTCCTGCCCGGCTGAACGCCGGCCGGCGCGGACCGGCCACCACCGTGGCGGGGCGCCTCTCACCCCCGTGGAGAGGACCCTGCCACGGTGCCGTCCGGGAGCGTGAGTTCGCCGGGGTCCGGCGGTTCCGTTCCGGTGTCCTCCCGGGGCCGCCGCCCGGGCCGAGCGGGTGAACCGTTCCCGCTCCGCCGCCCCGGCCGGGCCCGCGCCGGGGCCGGTGGGTGGTAGGCATGGGCCGCATGGACTGGTTCGCCGCCCCCGACTACTGGCTGAGCCGGCTGCTCGTCCAACGCCTGCTCGCAGCCCTCTACCTGATCGGATTCCTGGCCGCCGCCGCGCAGTTCCGCGCCCTGATCGGCGCCGAGGGCATGCTTCCGGTGCCCCGGTTCACCGCCAGGGTCCCGTTCCGCCGGGCGCCCGGCCTGTTCCACCTCCACTACAGCGACCGGTTCTTCGCCGCCGTCGCCTGGAGCGGTGCCGCCCTCGCCGCCGCCGTCGCGGCCGGGCTCGGCGACGCCGTTCCGCTCTGGGCGTCGATCCCGCTGTGGGCGGTGCTCTGGGTCCTCTACCTCTCCATCGTCAACGTCGGGCAGACCTGGTACTCCTTCGGGTGGGAGTCCCTGCTGCTCGAAGCGGGCTTCCTCGCCGCGTTCCTGGGCAACGCCGACACCGCCCCGCCCGCCCCGGTGCTGTGGCTGATGCGCTGGCTGGTCTTCCGGGTCGAGTTCGGCGCCGGGCTGATCAAGCTGCGCGGAGACAGCTGCTGGCGCGACCTGACCTGCCTCCGGTACCACCACGAGACCCAGCCGATGCCCGGACCGCTCAGCTGGTTCTTCCACCACCTGCCCGATCCGCTGCACCGGGTGGAGGCCGCCGCAAATCATTTCGTCCAACTCGTCGTACCAGTCGGTCTGCTGCTGCCGCAGCCGGTCGCGAGCTACGCGGCCTGCGCCGTCCTCGTCACCCAGCTCTGGCTGGTCGCCTCCGGCAACTTCGCCTGGCTCAACTGGCTGACCATCGTCCTCGTCCTCGCCGCCGTGGAGCCGGCCCGCCTCGGCCTGCCCGTCCACGCCCGCGACCACCCCGGCACCCCGGTCTGGTACGAGGCGCTGGTGATCGCGCTGACTGCCGCCGTCATGGTGCTCAGCTACTGGCCGGTGCGCAACATGATCTCCCGCGGCCAGGCCATGAACCGCTCCTTCAACCGGCTGCACCTCGTCAACACCTACGGCGCCTTCGGCAGCATCAACCGGCTCCGCCAGGAGGTGGTGGTCGAGGGCACCGACGAGACGGTGCTCACCCCGCACACCGTCTGGCGCGAGTACGGATTCAAGGGCAAGCCCGGTGACGTGCGCCGCCTCCCGCGCCAGTTCGCGCCCTACCACCTGCGGCTCGACTGGCTGATGTGGTTCGCCGGCATCTCGCCCGCCTACGCCCGCCCGTGGTTCCTGCCCTTCGTCGCCCGACTGCTGTCCGGCGACCGCGACACCCTGCGCCTGCTGCGCCACAACCCCTTCCCGGAGGCCCCGCCGACCCACGTCCGGGCGACCCTCTACCTCTACCGGTTCACCGATTGGCGCGAACTGCGGGAAACCGGCGCGTGGTGGCACCGCATCGCGCTCAGCGAGTACCTCGCGCCGGTTGATCTGCATGCCCTCGGCCGGGCAGGCTTCCGGCCGCCGCTCGGCCGACGGGGGCCGGCGCAGGGACGCGGTGTCCGGGAGGTGCCGCTGGAGTGGTTCCGCCGGCGCAGCCGTCGGACCGGCCCCAGGCCCGACCGTCGGTCCGGTCCGTCCGCCGGAGAGCAGCGCGAGGAGCCGCGGTGAGGGGCCGCCGGGAGGAGCGGTGAGCAGCGGAGACACCCGTCCGGACCGACGCCGGACCACCCGGCCGGACCCCCCGGGTGGCGGCCAGGCGGGCGGTATGGCACACGACACCCGCCCGTCGGAGCGGTGGGTGCGTGCAAGGCTCGAACGGGCACCCGTATTCTGGGCCTCCACAACCGGCAGCCCGACCGCGCGCCCCCCGGCCCCGCCCAGGGGCGACCGCGCGCAACCGGTCCGCCGCCCCCTCGCCGCCAGCCCCGCCGCCGTCGCCCAGAACCGGACCTCACATGACAGTGCTTCACTCGCGCAACGCCGACGCAGCCGACCCGGCGGACGTCGCCGACGCCGCAGACGTCAAGGACCCCCAGGACGCCGCCGCGGAGCCCAACCTCCGCGAGGACCTCGGCCGCTACGCCGAGCTCGGGGCCTTCACGCTCACCGCCGAGACCCACGCCTGGTACGCGGCCGTCGACACCGTCGCCACTCCCGAGGACGCCCGCGCCGCCTCCACGGCCCTCGCCGAACTGCGTGGCAGCGACCTCCAGCAGACCTGGGAGGCCGTCACCGCCCTCGCCGCCGAAGTCAAGCTGGACGAGCCCGACACCGTCGCCAAGACCGCGCTGTTGGTCGAGATGCTCCAGCGGGTGCACCGCACCTCCGCGACCCTCTTCCCCGCCGCGTACGACGCCGACCTCGGCGCCCTCACCGCCGCCACCGCCGACAGCGCCTGGCGCCGCGAGAACGGCGTCAAGCTCTCCTGGCTGCGCGGCCGCTCGCTGCGCAAGCAGGCCGTTGCGCTCGCCACCGATCGCCGCATCCGCCGGGAGGACCTGCACGAGGCCCTTGCCTCCGCCGAGGTCGAGCGCCGCGCCTGGGCCGCACTGGCCCCGGTCGGCACCCTCCCGCGGGTGCCCGCCGACGGCGCCCTGGTCGACCGCACCGCCCAGGCCTTCGAGGCGATCAACACCGGCCTGCGCGGCCTCGCCCGGCTGCTGCCCGACCACGACCTGGACGGGCTGCCCTTCGCCGAGCTGATCGACCTGGTCGAGCGGCTCGCCGCCGACGAGGGCACCCTCTACCGCCTGCCCACCATCCGCGGCCTGCGCGTCGGGCTGGAGGAGGCCGGCCTCGCCGACCTGCTCGCCGAACTCGCCGTCGCCAAGGCCGACCGCCGCGCCGCCGAGGCCGCCTACACGGCCCGCCAGGCGCTGGTGGCCGGGCAGCGGGACGGGCTGGCGGAGCA
>NZ_JAHSQD010000400.1 GCF_020103755.1 Streptomyces sp. LS1784 | reverse complement strand
CCGAACCCGGAAGCTAAGCCTTACAGCGCCGATGGTACTGCAGGGGGGACCCTGTGGGAGAGTAGGACGCCGCCGAACAATTCTTCAGAAAGAACCCCCATCCGGGACCCGGATGGGGGTTCTTCGCATTTCCGGATCATCTCACCCGTCGGTGCCACTTTGTCCACCAGTAGGTGGTCCTAGGTCTACCCCGGAATTGGGGTGCCATGGCCCGTGCCGGTGGCGGGTGCTTCGTGAACACTGATGGAGGACGATCGGTACCGGCATCAGGAGCTTCCCGTGACAACAGTGAGTCGTACGAGCGGCACGTCCGTACGTGCGCAGGCCCGGGCTGCCTTCGCGGCCGGCGGTGAGGGCCTGACACGGCTGGTCCTGGTGCTGCTGGCCGCAGTGCCGGGGTTCGTCCTGCCGGTGGCGGCAGCCGTTCTCTCCGGGGTGATCGCGGCACAGATCCTCCAGAACTACTCTCCGGGAATCCTCGCTGCGCTCCTGGTGGCGGCGTCCGCCGGTTCCTTCGTGGCCGCCTTCCTCGTTCGCGGCGTCGCCGACCGCACCCGCGGTCAGCTGGAGCGCTGGTTCGGCATACGGCTGCCGGCCACCTACGAGCCTCGTCCGGAGCTGGAGTTGGACGGTCGCGGGCACTGGTGGACGGGTTACACCTACCACCGCTCGCGGACGGTGGCGAAGTACGCGCAGGTGCTCCACTGGGGCCTGCGGGACCGGACCACCCGTGCCGAGCTGCTCTGGATGGTGGTGAACCCGCTTCTCGCGGTGGCCCTGGTCGGCCCGGTGGCCGTGCTGCTCGGGCTGGGAGCCGCCTACATTCTGTCGGGGCCGGTTCCCGCGTCCGACTTCGGTCCGCTGAGCGGCCGGATGGCGTCCATCCTGTTGAGCGTCGTGCTCGGGGCCGCGATGATCGTCGTCGGGATACTCGTGGCGCCGTTCGCGGTGCGGCTGTACGCGGAGGCGGCCCGCCGGGTGCTGGACCAGGACGGCCGGGCGACGCATGCCCAGCTGACCAGGCGGGTGGCCGAGTTGACCGAGACGCGGGCGGACGCGGTGGGCAACCAGGCGGCCGAGCTGCGGCGGATCGAGCGGGACCTGCACGACGGCGCCCAGGCACGACTGGTCGCGATCGGCATGACGCTGGGCACCATCGAGCACCTGATGGACACCGACCAGGAGGCCGCGCGCGAGCTCCTCGCCGAGGCCCGGCAGTCCTCGGCCCGGGCGCTCCAGGAGCTGCGGGACCTGGTGCGCGGCATCCACCCGCCGGTGCTCGCCGAGCGTGGGCTGGGCGACGCCGTCCGGGCCTTGGCGCTGGACAGCGCGTTGCCGACCGAGGTCTGCGTGAGCCTGCCGGACCGGCCGCCGGCCCCGGTGGAGGCCGCCGTGTACTTCAGCATCTGCGAGCTGCTGGCCAACGCGGCCAAGCACTCGGGGGCGGACCAGGTATGGGTGGACATCCTCTACCGGGCCGGCTTCCTGCGGGTCACGGTGACGGACGACGGTGCAGGGGTGGCGGACCCCTCGCGGGGGACCGGACTGCGCGGGATCGAGAAGCGATTGGGTACCTTCGACGGTGTCCTCTCCATCGACAGCACGTCGGGCGGACCCACCACCATCACCTTGGAGTTGCCGTGCGAGTTGTCCTCGCCGAGGATCTCTATCTCCTCCGCGAAGGCCTGATCCGGCTTTTGGAAGCGCACGGCTTCACCATCGCGGCGGCGGTGGAGACCGGCCCCGAGCTGTTGGAGGCGCTGCTGACCCACCGCCCGGACGTGGCCGTGGTCGACGTCCGGCTGCCCCCGACGCTCACCGACGAGGGCTTGCAGGCCGCGCTCAAGGCGCGGCGGGAGATCCAGGGCCTGCCGGTGCTGGTGTTGTCGCAGCACGTCCAGCAGCTCTACGCGCGGGAGTTGCTGGCCGACGGCACCGGGGGGATCGGCTACCTGTTGAAGGACCGGGTGTTCAACGCCGGGCAGTTCATCGATGCGGTCCGCCGGGTGGCGGCGGGCGGCACGGCGATGGACCCGGACGTGATCGCCAAGCTGATGCAGACCACGTCGCGCAGGCCCGGTCCACTGCTGCGGCTGTCCCCGCGCGAGCGTGAGGTGCTGGAACTGATGGCCGAGGGCTGTTCCAACTCGGCGATCGCCGCCCGCCTCTCGGTGAGCGACGGTGCGGTGGCGAAGCACATCGCCAACATCTTCAGCAAGCTCGAACTCGCCCCCGACGAGGACGCCAACCGCCGGGTGCTGGCCGTACTGGCCTACCTCAACGGCACGGCGGGGCAGACCCGCTGACGATCCGGTCCGGCCTCCGGCGCAGCTCCGCACGGTGCCGGGGCCGGTGTCGGGCTGCTCACCGTGACACTCCAGGCTGTGGGAACGCTTAAACACGTGTACGAGTAAACTCCGGTGGGCCGAGCCCGGAGGTTGCCCAGCCGTCCGGCGGCCCGACCAGCGGGACCCGGCAGTCGTGGCAGCGTACGGCAGCAGCCGACATCCAGGGGTTGATAGACGTAATGGCACGCCCAACGCTCACCAAGGCCCATCGGGGCCTGCTCGGCCTGGTCGCGGCCGGTGCCTGCATCATCTCGGGCATCGGCTTCGCGGGCTCGTACAACGCGGTGCGCGAGCTGGCCGAGGAGAAGGGTTTCGGCGCCTTCTCCTATGCTTTCCCGATCGGCGTGGACGCCGGCATCGTCGTGCTCCTCGCGCTCGACCTTGTGCTGACCTGGCTGCGAATACCCTTCCCGATGCTGCGGCAGACCGCATGGCTGCTGACCGTCGCCACCATCGCCTTCAACGCGGCCGCCTCCTGGGGCGACCCGCTGGGCATGGGGATGCACGCCGTCATCCCGGTGCTCTTCGTGGTCGTGGTCGAGGCCTCGCGGCACGCGGTCGGCCGGATCGCCGCGATCACGGCGGACCGCCACATGGAGTCGGTCCGGGTGATGCGCTGGATCCTCTCCCCGGTGCCGACCTTCCGGCTCTGGCGGCGGATGAAGCTCTGGGAGCTCCGCTCCTACGACGAGGTCATCCGACTCGAGCAGAACCGCCTGGTCTACCGGGCGCAGCTGCGCTTCCGGTACGGCCGTGGCTGGCGCCGCTCGGCGCCGATCCAGGCGCTGCTGCCGCTCAAGCTCGCCAAGTTCGGCGTGCCGCTGGACCCGGCGCTGCTCGACCGGCTGGATGACGAGGGCCGTGAGGTCGAAGCCGAGGAGACGCTGACGGGGCAGGAGGTGCAGGGGATCGACGCCCAGGAGAACCGTGTCGCCGCGGCCATCGCCCCGGCTGTTGAGGCCCACTCCCAGCAGGTGCCGCAGCCCCAGCAGCCCCAACAGGTACCGCAGACCCAGCAGGTACCGCAGACCCAGCAGGTACAGCAGCCCCAGCAGGCACCGCAGGTCCAGCAGACCCAGCCCGAACAAGCTCAGCCCGAACAGGCTCCGGCGCAGGTGCCCGCGGCCGTCGCGCCGATGTCCGCCGAGGTCGCCGCACCGATGCTCGCGAAGCTGGCCGCCGTCAGGCTGCGGGCCGCCCAGGAACCGGACGAGGCGGCCGACGATGTCCCGCAGCCGCGTGGTGAGGAGCTGAACGTCTGGACCGAGCGCCCGGTCCGCACCACCGGCCACCCGGCCGACGCCGCCCCGGGCGGGCGGGTGCCCGGGCAGGCCTCGCCCTGGTTCAAGCCTCCGCGCCCGGCTGCCGAGGAGCCTGTCCCCGCCGCCGAGCCCGCTCCCGGTCCGCAGGCCCAGCAGGCGACCGGCCCCCAGCAGCAGCCCGAGCAGCCCGCCGAGCCCGAGCAGCCGGTCCCGGCCGAGCAGCCCGTGCATGCCGAGCAGCCCGGCTTCCCCCCGGCGCCCGCTCGCCTCGACCCGGACGTCGCCTACGAGGCGCTCGTCTCGTACATGGACGTCCACGGCCACCAGCCCGATCCCCAGCGCCTCGCCGACTGGCTGACCAGGGAGTTCGGCGTCACCGGCAAGGGCCCGGACGGTTCGGTCCACCCCAAGGAGGTCGCCGAGCTGTTCCCGGAGCTGCGCGACCGCTACGTCGCCGCCGGGAGGGACTGACCGCAGCCGCCGCCGTCCAGGGCTCGGTCGGCCATTGACGCCCGGTCCCGCCGGAGCTACCTTCGCCTCAACAAATTGTTGAAGCGCTGGTTCGGCATGGAGGAGTGCGGATGAGGCGGGTCGGGGTCGACGGAAGCGGGCCGACGGACGGGCCCTCCTTCTCCACCGCGGCCCGCGCCGCCGTGGAGGCGCTGCTCGCCCCGGTGGACGCCGATCTGGCGCGCCGTTACCCGGGGGAGCCCGGGACCAGGCAGCCGGTGCACACCGTCTACGTCCCGGCCGACGCCTTCGACGCCGATACCGTGCGGGAGTGGGGCCGCCAGGCCCTGGAGGCCTTCGACCGGCATGCCGCCACCCCCGCCGAGCTGGCCCGCGCCCTCGGTGTGGCCGACGACGAGCTGCTCGCCGACGTGCACGCCCGGGTCCGCGCCAAGCTGGAGCGCGAGCCGGTCGAGGACCTGCGGATCGACTTCGAGGACGGCTACGGCCCCCGCCCCGACGCCGAGGAGGACGCGGCCGCCGTCCGCGCCGCCGAACTGGTCGCCGCGGCGGTGACGGAGGGCTGCGCCCCGCCGTACCTCGGCATCCGGATCAAGTGCATGGAGGTCCCCGTCCGGGCCCGCGGCATCCGCACCCTGGAGCTCTTCCTGGCCACCTTGCTGGCCAACGGCGGGCTGCCGGACGGCCTGGTCCTGACGCTGCCCAAGGTGACCTACGCCGAGCAGGTCACCGCGCTGGTCCGGCTGCTGGAGGACTTCGAGCGCCGGGCCGGACTGCCCGCGGGCCGGATCGGCTTCGAGATCCAGATCGAGACCACCCAGGCGATCCTCGGTCCGGACGGCCGGGCCACCGTCGCCCGGATGATCGAGGCCGCCGGGGGACGCGCCACCGGCCTGCACTACGGGACCTTCGACTACAGCGCCGCCTGCGGCGTCAGCGCGGCCCACCAGAGCATGGACCACCCGGTCGCCGACCACGCCAAGGCGGTCATGCAGGTGGCGGCCGCCGGCACCGGGGTGCGGCTCTGCGACGGCTCGACCAACGTCGTCCCGACCGGCTCCACCGAGCAGGTGCACGCCGCCTGGAAGCTCCACCACGGCCTGGTCCACCGCTCGCTGGCCCGCGCCTACTACCAGGGCTGGGACATGCACCCGGCGCACCTGCCGACCCGTTACGCCGCCGTCTACTCCTTCTACCGCGAGGGCCTGGCGGCCTCCGCCGCCCGGCTGGCCGCGTACGTCGCCAGGACGGGCGGCGACGTGATGGACGAGCCGGCCAGCGCCCGGGCGCTGAGCGGCTACCTGCTGCGCGGACTGGACTGCGGCGCCGTCGACCTCGCCGAGGTCACCGCGCTGACCGGCCTGGACCGCGAGCGGCTGAACGCCCTGGCCGGCCGCTGACCCACCGGCGGCCGGCATCGCGGCCGACCGCCGAACCGACCGTCGAACCGGCTGCCGAGCCCGGCGGCTGACCCCTCCCGCCGCGCGCCAACTAGGCTGGCGGTGCCGCCCCGGTGCCCCGGGGCCTGCGCCGCCAGCCTTCGCCGTCCTCGGGAGGACCCCCGTACCATGTCCGCCACGCCGGAGCCCACCGCCAGGCCGTACCTCACCATCCGGCGGGCCGGCAGCCACGAGATCGAGATCAAGAAGTCCCGGTTCATCTGCCACCTCGCCCGGGTCGCCGACGAGGAGGAGGCGCAGGCCTTCATCGCCGGCATCCGCAAGCAGTACTGGGACGCCCGGCACAACTGCACCGCCTTCGTGGTCGGCGACGAGCAGCGCCGTGAGCGTTCCAGCGACGACGGCGAACCCGGCGGCACGGCCGGGGTGCCGATGCTGGAGGTGCTGCGCCGGCGCGGGCTGACCGACACCGTCGCCGTGGTCACCCGGTACTTCGGCGGGATCAAGCTCGGTGCGGGCGGCCTGGTGCGGGCGTACGGGAACGCGGTGTCGGAGGCCGTGGACGAGATCGGCCTGCTGGAGCGCCGACCGGTCGCGCTGCTCGCGGTGACGGTGGACCACGTCCGGGCGGGGCGGGTGGAGAACGACCTGCGGGCGGCCGGGTACGCGGTGACCGACCTGGCCTACGAGGCGGCCGGGGTGCGGATCGAGGTGGGCGTGCCGGAGCCGGACGCGGCGGACTTCCACACCTGGCTGGCCGAGGCGACCGGCGGTACCGCGGTGGCGGCCCCGGCCGGCCGCACCTACGTCGAGGTGCCGGTCTGACCACCGGGGCGGGCGGCACCTCGTGGGTCCCGCCGGTCGGAGGAGCCGCCGGACGGCCCGTGACCGGCCGTTTCCCGTGGCCCAGGCCCTGCGCCACGCGGAAGGCCGCTTGAGCACATTCACCCGAACGTAGTGTCGTAGCCCGGAGTTGGAACTTCCGCTCCGGGCCGTGGCGTTTCCTGGGCAAGGCTCCGGCAGAACCGGACGAAACCATCGATGGAGGACACAGGACCCCACCCCCGCACCACGGAGGTATGCGCATGACCTCAGACCGTTCGACCTCGAATCCCCAGCCCGCGACGAACCCGACCTCGAACCGCCTGACTACCCACCACCTGATCGCGAACCGCTCCGCCCCGAACCGCGTCCGCCCGCACACCGGTGCCGACCTACCGGGTCCCCGCGGTCCCGCGACGCCCTACCGGATGACGGTCACCACGGCCCTCGCGCACGCTGAGGCCGTCGCCCTGGCCGACGAGCAGCTGGCCTCCTGGCTGAAGCAGGAGGGCTTCGAGGAGCCCCCTCCGGACTCCCCCGCCCCCGTCGGGCAGAGTGCCGAACCGGCTCCCACCGCCGAGCGCCTCCGCCTGGGCGAGCGCGTCCTGCTCGACCGCGATCACGGCCCGCTGCGCGGCGGACCGGGCACCGGCCGCTACGACCGCCGCCGCCTGCGCATCCCGGCCCCGCACGGCACCCAGCAGCTCACCCTCACCGTGTCCACCGCTTCGGACGGCCCCACCTGGGTCCGGTTGGAGGCCGAGGCCCACAGCACCGGCAGCGGCGTGCGCACCCCGTGCCGGGTGCCGGTGCCCGAACTCGCCCGCTCGCTCCTCCCACTGCTCGACGCCACCGACGGCCCGGCGGCAGTCCACTCCGCACCCCGGGTGATCACGGCCGACGAGGTCGACACCCTGATCGACGAGCTGTGCGACCCCGAACGCAGGCTGCCCACCGTGGTGGCCAGCGTCCCGGTGAACCTCCCGGTCGACCGCTGGGTGCAGGACGTGGTGTCCCCGCTCTGCCAGCAGCTGCCCGGCCTCGCCACCGCCTACGTGCTGGACCCCGGGGCCCGCACCGGGTTCAACGTCGCACTGGAGTACCACACCGTCTACGGCGGAGCGGTGCGCACCTATCTGCCCGAGGTCGACCCGGCCTCCCGGCAGGACAGCGCCCGACACCCGGTGCTCGCCCGGGGCCGAATAGAGCAGGACCTGCGCCGCGCCGCCGGGCTGCTCGCCCGCGAGCCGCGCCGCCTGGCCGCGGACCAGCCGCTGCCACCGCCGCTGGC
>NZ_JAHSQD010000040.1 GCF_020103755.1 Streptomyces sp. LS1784 | reverse complement strand
GGACGGCTGCGGCACGTCCGTGCAGCGGCCGGGTGGGGTCGCCGGCCGCTGCGGCGGAGAGCCGGGCGGCGGCCCGCCACTGGCTCGGGGTCCAGCGGCTCGCCGACCAGGTAGGGGGCAGGGTCGCCCGCTCCGGGCGCTTCAGGAACCTCCCGTACGGCGGCACGGGGGCGAGGAGCGGGTCGAGCAGGTCGGTGCGCCGTTCGGCCAGCACGTTCTGCACCGGCGACAGGACGGCGGCGGAGGGCTCGAGTTCGAGGATCTCGGCGACCCGGGCGCCGCGGGTGCGCGGGTCGTCCAGCCACAGGGCGGCGGCCGTCGTGAACGCGCCGTCCGACCCGAACCGGAGGGCGTGCAGGAGGAGTTCCTGCAGCTCGGGGACGCCTCGGGCCCGTCGGCCGAGCGAGCGGGCCAGGGCGAACAACAGCCAGTACTCTGCGGTGTCGGCCATGGTGTCCAGCCATGGCCGCAGGGTCGCGAACACGGCGTGTTCCTGGCCCCGCCGCAGCCGGTGCTCCAGTCGGCCGAGTTCGACCGTGCCGCTCTGCCCGGCGATCCGCCGCAGGCTCCGCAGTGCCCAGTCGACCAGCTCGGCCCCGTCGGCGACGGCGTGCTCGCGCAGCACCTCGGCGACCAGCCGCTGCAGGGCGGCTCGGGTGGCGTACGAGCAGTCGCGGGCGTCGACCGCGTCCCGCACGGCGGCGTCGAGGACGGGCACCGCCGCCGGGGTCAGCAACCGGGCGGGCACCTGGACGAGCGCGGTCAGCGCCGCGCAGCGCACCGGGTCCTGCTCGTTGCGCAGCCGCGCGAGCAGACCGAGGGTGTCCTGGATGGCGGCCCGGTCGTCGGAGGCTGCCGCGTTGGCGAGCAGGCCCGTCCAGGCGGCGGCCCGGTCGTCGGCGTCCGGGCGGGAAAGGGCCGCCCGCAGCTCCGGCTGGGCCTCCTCGGTGGGCAGGTAGGCCAGGACGGGGGCGATCTGGGCCCAGGGGCGGCCCTCGGCGCGGCGTGCGGCGACCTGCCGCCGTGCCTCGGCATGGCGGCGGGCGTGCGGGAACAGCGGTAGCAGCAAGGACAGTTCGGCCTCCCGCGGGAGGACGTCGGCGTACACGAGGTCGAGGAACGCGTCGCGCCGGCCCGGCGGAAGGGTGCGCAGCAGGGCGGCGAAGCAGCGGGGCGCGGCCAGCCAGTGGCGGCCGAGGGCGGGGAGTGAGGGCGGGTCGGCGCGCACGAGTCGGCGTAGTGTGCCGCTCGTGGGAGGTGTGGTGTACGGCCCGGCTGCGCCGCGCCGCGGGTCGGCGAGGATGCGGACGGTGCGTTCGGCGTCCGCGGTGGCCAGTGGCGGCAGATGATCACGGCGCAGCGGGAGGTCCGGACCGAACCGCTCCATCAGGTCGAGGACCCGTTCGGGGCGGGCCCGTACGGTGGCACCGAGGGCGTCGGCCAGGGCAGGCCACTGGCCCAGCCGCAACGTCTCGGGGCGCTCGGCGAGCACCTGTTCCAGGTGGTCGAGGACCTCGTCCGGGAAGCGTGCGGCGAGGGGGGGCGAGCGGTGCGGCGTGCGCGAGGTCGGGCAGGGTCCGGGCGACGAACGCGGGGCTGCAGGCGGAGAGCAGTCGGGCGGCCTCGGCGTCGCCCCACTCGGCGCGCAGGCGGCCCACCAGCCGCTCGGCGAGCCGGTGTCGGCGGCCGTGCCGGACGACCCGGGTCAGCTGCCTGCGCAGGGTGCAGGAGGCGCCGGTGAAGGCTTCCTCGATCGCCTCGTCCGGGATGCCCTGGGTGCGGGCGGCGCGCAGGGCGTATCCGCGGACCACCGGGTCGGGGTCGGTCAGCCGCTCGGTCAGGTGGCCGGTGGCGCGGCCGGCCGATGCCGCGAGCGCGGCCAGCCGCCGGCCGTATACGCCGGAGCGTTCCAGGTCGGACAGCAGCCAGGGAAGCTCGCCGTCGGGGTCGAGTTCCCGGGCCCTGCGGGCGAGGAGCCGTTGGCGCTCCGGGTGGGAGAGCGGGTCGAGGTCGGCGAGCAACTGATCGGCTTCGTGCGGCATGCGGTCATTCTGGCCGGGCGGAGCGGGTGTCTCCCACCGGATTTCCGCCGCCCGGCCCGGGTGGGCCGGAGGGCGGCCACGGCCGACGGCGGGTTCGCGCGGCGCCGGACGGGCGTCCACCGCTGTGAGGAACGCATGGGCGGGTTTTGACCTCGACGGCGGGCGGGAGTCCGGTCAGGGGTGTCATGCCGGGCCCGCCCAGGCCTCGGCGCCGAAGGCGGCCTTGATGTCGGAGACGATGGTGGTGGCGTTCACGGTGGCGGGCAGGCCGTAGACGGTCGTCTTGCGGGGGTCGCGCACGACGAGCCGCAGCGGGGTGTCGCCGGGGTGGGCGGCGAGGATCCGTTTGAGTTCGGCGACGGACTGTGGGGTGATCCGGTGGGCGGGCAGGAGGAGCCGGACCGGCGGCCTGCCGGTGTGCTCGGCCGCGGACAGGTCGAGCAGGGCGAGTTCCTTGCCGTGGAGGTTCAGGCTGCCGTCGCGGTCCTCGATCCGGCCGTGGACGGTGATGGCGTTGTCCTCGGCCAGGGCGTGCCGGACGAGCGGGTAGACGGCGGGGAAGAAGAGGACCTCCAGGCCGGCGTCGCGGTCGGCCAGGGTGGCGACGGCCCAGGGGTTGCCCTTCTTGGTGACCTTGTGCTGGAGGCTGGTGATCAGCCCGCTGAGCCGGACGTCGCCGGTGGTGCGGCCGGAGGTCAGGAGGTCGGCGATGGAGCAGTCGCGGGCGGCGGCGAGGACGTGCTCGGCGCCGTCGAGGGGGTGGGCGGAGACGTAGAGGCCGAGCATCTCCCGTTCGGTGGCCAGCAGTTGGCGGCGCGGCCATTCGGTGTCGTCGACTGGGATGTCGAGGCCCAGGGCGGCTGAGGTGTCGTCGGTGGCGGTGAGGCCGGTGAAGAGGTCGTGTTGGCCGAAGCCGGCCGCCTTCTTGACCGGGATGATCGCGTCGATGGCCCTCTCGTGAGCGGCGGCGAGGCCCTGGCGGGTGTGCCCGAGGGAGTCGAAGGCGCCCGCCTTGATCAGGGAGTCGACGGCTCGTTTGTTGAGGGCGGGCAGCTCGACCTTGTGGAGGAAGTCGGCGAAGGAGGTGAAGCGTCCCTTGTTGCGGCGGGCGTCGGTGATCGCCTCGATGACGCCGTCGCCGACGTTGCGCACCGAGCGCAGGCCGAACCTGACATCGTCACCGACGGCCGTGAACTCGGCGACCGATTCGTTGACGTCGGGCGGCAGGACGCGGACCCGGTTGCGCCGGGCGTCGGCCAGGTAGAGGGCGGCCTTGTCCTTGTCGTCGCCGACCGAGGTGAGCAGGGCGGCCATGAACTCGGCCGGGTGGTTGGCCTTGAGGTAGGCGGTCCAGTACGAGACGAGGCCGTAGCCGGCGGTGTGGGACTTGTTGAAGGCGTAGCCGGAGAACGGCAGCATCACGTCCCACAGGGCCTTGACCGCCTCGTCGGAGTAGCCGCCCGCCCGCATGCCGGCGTGGAACTTCTCCCACTCGGCGGCCAGGACCTCCGGTTTCTTCTTGCCCATCGCCCGGCGCAGCATGTCGGCGCCGCCCAGGGTGTAGCCGGCGAGTTGGCGGGCGATGGCCATGATCTGCTCCTGGTAGACGAGCAGGTGGTGGGTGGAGCCGAGGATGGGCTCCAGGGCCTGGTGGAGTTCGGGGTGGATCGGGGTTGGTTCCTGTTTGCCGTTCTGGCGCAGCGCGTAGTTGGTGTGGGCGTTGGCGGCCATCGGGCCTGGGCGGTAGAGGGCGTTGGCGGCGGCGATGTCCTCGAAGCGGGTGGGTTCCATCAGTCTGAGCAGGGCGCGCATGCCGGCGCCGTCGAGCTGGAAGACGCCGAGGGTGTTGGCGTCGGCCAGCAGCCGGTACGTCCTGGCGTCGTCGAGGGGGATGACGGTGGTGGTCGGTTCGCGGGTGGCGGGTGCGACGGTGGCCAGTCGGATGCCGCGGTTGGCGTGGATGTTCTCGATGGCCTGGTCGATGACGCCGAGGTTGCGCAGGCCCAGGAAGTCCATCTTGACCAGGCCCATGGCCTCGCAGGAGGGGTAGTCGAAGCCGGTGATCCGCGCGCCGTCGGCGGCGCGCATGTGCAGGGGGATGCGGTCGGTGAGTTTCGTCTTGGAGAGGATGACGGCGGCCGCGTGGACACCGGTGCCGCGGGTGAGGCCCTCGACCCCACGGGCGGTGTCGATCACCCGGCGCACGTCCGGCTCGTTCTCGTACAGCCGTCGGACCTCGCCGGCTTCCGCGTACCGGGGGTGGGCGGGGTCGAAGATCGCGGCGAGCGGGGCGGGCTTGCCGTTCTGGTCGGGCGGCAGTGCCTTGGTGATGCGCTCGCCGTGCGCGTAGGGGTAGCCCAGGATGCGGGAGGAGTCCTTGATGGCGTTCTTGGCCTTGATCCTGCCGAAGGTGTTGACCAGCGCGGTGTACTCGTCGCCGTACTTGTCGATGACGTAGCGGACCATGCGCTCGCGTTGGCGGTCGTCGAAGTCGAGGTCGACGTCGGGCGGGTTGATGCGTTCGGGGTTGAGGAAGCGCTCGAAGAGCAGGCCGTGTTCCAGCGGGCACAGTTCGGTGATGCGGGTGGCGTAGGCGACGATGGATCCGGTGGCCGAGCCACGGCCGGGGCCGAGCGGGATCCGGTTGTCCCGGGCGAAGCGGCAGATGTCGGCGACGACCAGGAAGTAGGAGCTGAAGCCCATCGGGCCGATGACGGTCATCTCGGTCTCGAAGCGCTCCAGCACGTGCGGGGGGACCGGGTCGCCGTAGCGGGCGGCCAGTCCCTTGAGGACCTCCTTGCGCAGCCAGGACTCCTGGGTCTCGCCATCGGGGACGTCCGGGTACTGCGGCATCTCGTCGACGTGGTCGAAGACCTCGCCGTAGGACTCGATCCGCTCGGCGACGAGCAGCGTGTTGTCGCAGGCCTGCGGGAGTTCGGCGAAGAGCGTGCGCATCTCCTCGGGCGTCTTGAGGTAGTAGCCGGAGCCGTTGAAGCGGAAGCGGTCGGGGGCGTCCTTGTTCTTGCCGACGCCGATGCACAGCAGGTTGTCGTGGGCGTCGGCCTGGTCCTCGGTGGTGTAGTGCGCGTCGTTGGTCGCCAGCAGGGGGATGTCCAACTCGCTGGCGAGCCGCAGTAGTCGGTGGCGGACGCCGTGCTCGATGGGCAGGCCGTGGTCCATCAGCTCCAGGAAGTAGTTCTCCCGCCCGAAGATCTCCTGGTAGGCCGCGGCGGCGGCCTTCGCCTCGTCGTACTGGTCGAGCCGCAGCCGGGTCTGGACCTCGCCGGAGGGGCAGCCGGTGGTGGCGATGATGCCGTGCGGCCGTGCGGCGATCAGCTCGCGGTCCATCCGCGGCTTGCCCGCCGGGAACTGGCCCTCGTAGCTGGCCTGTGTGCTGAGCCAGAACAGGTTCCGCAGGCCCTGGGCGGTGCTCGCCCACATGGTCATGTGTGTGAAGCGGCCGCCGCCGGAGACGTCCTTGGAGCCCTCTCCGTCCTCGCCCGTGGCGCGGCGGCCGCCCTGCCCCCAGAACTCGCGTGTGCGGGCGAAGCGTGAGGAGGGAGCCATGTACGCCTCGATCCCGATGATCGGCTTGACGTCCGCGAAGTCCTTCGCGACCCGGGCGAACTCGTGGGCCCCGAACATGTTCCCGTGGTCGCTCATCGCGACGGCGGGCATCCGCTGCCGTGCCACCTCGCCGAACATCGGCCGCAGGCTCTGGGCGCCGTCCAGCATCGAGTACTCGGTGTGGTTGTGCAGGTGGACGAAGGAACCGGGACCAGGCATGCGTGGGCCACCTCCTGACTGGGGCGTCTTGTCGGGTACAACCGTCCGTTGACCCGGATCATCTAAATCGAGGCAGTGACGGGGGATCAAACAACCAGATGGCGGGTGAGCCACAAGCGATGCTTGTATCGGTAGGTTGTCAGGTGTGGACCTCAACGCTGTGCGCACGTTCGTCGCCGTCACCGAGGCCGGCCGGTTCCAGGGGGCCGCGGACGACCTCCGCCTCACCCAGCAGGCCGTCTCCCGGCGCATCGCCGTCCTGGAACAGGACCTCGGGGTGCGGCTGTTCGAGCGGACGGGGCGCGGCGTCGAGCTGAGCGTCGACGGCCAGGCCTTCCTCCCCCACGCCCGCACCCTGCTCCGGGCCGAGGAACGCGCGGTCGCGTCGGTGCGCCCGGGGGCCCGCGCCCTGCGCGTCGACGTGGTCGGTCACCGGGTCGGCCCCTCCGGGCTGCTGCGGGACTTCCACACCGCCCGTCCCGACCTGCCCCTGGACGTGGTGACCCTCTTCGACCTCGACCAGGCCGTCGCCGCCCTGCGGGCGGGCTCCGTCGACGCCACCTTCCGCGCCGTCCTCGCCCCCGGGCGCCCTCTGCCCGAAGACATCGAACGCATCGCGGTGTACGACGAGGCCCTCCAGCTGTGCGTCGGCCCCGCACACCCCCTGGCCCGCGCCGCGGCGGTCACACCGGTGCAGCTCGCCGGACAGCGCGCCTGGATGCCCGGCAACGCCCCCGGAACCGAATGGGCCGCCTACTACGACAGGTTCGCGGCCGCCTTCGGCATCACCCTCGACACCATCGGACCCGACTTCGGCATCGAGGCACTCCTCGACACCATCGCCGGCTCCGACTCGCTGGCCACCTTCCTCGGCGAGCGGACCCCGCTCGTCTGGCCGCCCGGCCACGACCTGCGGCGCATCCCCCTGCACCACCCCACCCCGGTCTACCCCCACTCGCTCCTCTGGCACGCGGACAACCCCCACCCGGCCCTCGCCGCCCTGCGCGACTACCTCACCGCGGTGCGACCGCACCGGGACGACGGCACCACCTGGGTGCCGGGACTGGCCAAAGAGGCCGTCGCGGTGCCGGCCCCGCCCCCGACCCGCGCCGACCGGCCCCTCACCGCACCGTCCGCGGATCCGGCAGCTCCGCCGGCAGTGGACGCCTCTCGTGCGCCCGGGGCACCCGGAACCAGCCCGTGCGACAGGCGATGACGGCCCGGGACCGGAACCGGGACCCGTCCTGGCCGAACCAGGCCGGTCGTGGGACGGGCGGGCGGCCAGGCCGAACACCACCGACGCCGGGACCGTGCGGGACGGGTCGTTCCGGTGACCAGCCGGCCGGCGTCCCGGGCGGCGTCGTCAATCTCCGAGCGGACCATCCCGAGTACCTGCCCGGCAGCATCCGGCCCGACGGCGCCCTCCGGTCGCCACGTCTTGCGCCGCGCTGTCACCCGCCGGGATAGCGGTTCCACCAGTGCGGGTCGCGGGCCGGTACGTACTCGCTGCCGCCGGGCGAGTCGACGTACTGCTGGAGCAGGTCGCGCGCCAAGGTATCGAGCACCCAGGCGATTTCGAGTCGACTCAACAGCTCGACGGGCAACGCGTCGACGCCGTGCGCGGCACCCAGCAGCGCGCCGGCGGTGGACGCCACCGACTCGCCGTCCGGCGCACCGGACGCGAAGCGGAGGGCGGCACCCACGGTGTCGGGGCCGGGGAAGCGGGAAACCACGAGGAGGGCGCCGAGCAGCGCCGCGGAGGCGGTCGCGTCCGGAGCCAGCCAGGCGAGCTGCCGGGAATCCGGGACGCTGCCGGGCGCCTTCAGCAGGCCCAGGACCGTGTCCGGGCTCGCCGAGTACGGCATGGGCAGGGAACGGACCAGCTCATCCGTGGGATGGCCACGGCCTGGCAGGGAGGCCGTCCATGCCCGAAAGGGGTCGTCTTCGGTGAGGCAGCGGGAGACGAGTTCGGCCGCCCCCAGAGCCGCGTCCTGTGCGTCCGCGGCCCCGTGGGTGAGCGCGGCCGTCTCCCGGATCACCGTGGCGCAGGCGTCCGGACCGGCCGGGAGCTGCAGCAGTCCGAGGGCCAGGCTTCGGGTGAGCGCGTGGGCGCCCCGACTCTCGGTGACCGGCTGCGTCAAAGTCCCCTGCGTCAGCCCGGTCAAGGCGGCGACGGTGGCCGGCGCCGAGCCGCGGCGCTCGCCGAGAGCGGGCACCTGAGCGAGCCAGCCGTCCGGCCACTGGCCGCCGGCGCCGCGCGTCCAGCGCTCGGAGATCCGGTCCGGCTCGATGCCCTGCAGGACGGCCCAGCGGCAGTACGCATGCCAGATCACGGACGGCGCATGGCAGATGCCCTTGTGGTTCAGCCGCATCGAGGCGCGGATCGCCCCCTCGATGGTGAAGGCGGCCAGCTGGGTACCGACACCGATCCGCAACGGCCCCTCGGCCGGCCACCGGCCCCGGACCACCCCTGCCGCGTCTCCCAACGCCGACCCGAGTACCAGCCCCCTCACCCCGGTCGCTCCGGCCCCGAGCCGATATGCGGTGATGATCATAATGGCGTGCGCGAGCGCTGCGATGACACACCTCAACGCGTCGGAGGGTTCCGGGCCATGGCACCGTCCGCAGCTGGTGCCGCCCGTGGGCGAGCGGGCGGCACCAACCGACACGGGAGAAGAAGAAAGCCCGCCGCGGGCACAGCGGACCCGAACCGCTGGACACCTTCCCCGGCGGGCGGACGGCCTGGCGGCCGCGGCAGGGCGCGACCTGCCGCCTCGCCGTTCTCCAGGACAGCGAAATCCGCTGGCAGACCGACCATTCGCACCCGTAGCATCCGAGCCCCGACCCCGTCCGTCACCCCGAAGGAGCGCGCCCCATGTCCGTGGACGCCGGCCTGTACCTGCGCTGGCCCGAGGGCCGGGCACCGTCCGCCGAGGAGCTGGCCGAACTGTTCGGCATCACCCCCCGGAACGGGTCGGGCACCTGGGGGAAGATCGTCTCGGCCGACGGCCGCAGCAGGATGTGGGTCACCGTCTCCACCGACCCGCGCGACCTCGTCGACCCCTCCCGCACCTTCGGGTACGCCTACGACCACTGGCTCCACCTCTCCCCCTCCAAGACCGCTCCCTACCCCGAGGACACGTTCGCCGTCCTCCGCGCCCAGTGCCGGGAGATCATCGCCCGGCTGCGCCACACCGGGCTGGTGGAGAGCGCCTTCTACGTCGACGCCGACAGTCTGACCAGCTACTGGACCGACGTCCGGTCGGCCCTCGGCCCCGAGCCCCGCCCGGCCGTCGAGCTGGACGTGTGGTGGGCCGCCGAGGCCCCCACCACGTCCACGCTCCCGGCCGTCCTCACCCCGAACCTGCACCCGGCCCCGGCCGACCCCGCCCGGACCGCCCGCCTCATCCCCGCACTCGCCGAGGCCTCCGGCGTCCCGTGGGACATCGCCTACCGCGCCGACGAGCTGCCCGTCCGGCACACGGCCCGGTTCACCGGCCGCCACGTCGCCCCCGAGGAGCTCGACGCCTTCTCCGACCGGCTCGCCGCCGAACTGACCAGGCCCGGCGAACAGATCGACGTCGCCCTGTGGGTCAACGACCGCCTGTGCCGCTACGAGGTGGCCAACCAGCCCGTGACCGACCTCCGGGTGTGCTGACGCACGTCCGCTGTCACGGTCCGCTTCGCCGGGTCGTTGCCGCCCGCCAGCGGCGTTTGGGTGCGGCACTGCGCCTTCTCCGGGTGGGCCGGTCGCCCCGATCGCCGTACCGCACCCTCCGACCCCTCTTCGGTGTCTCCAATTCGACGCCTTCGCCACTTACATAACAACAGTTCAAAACCGTGAGACAGCCGTGAGACAGGCGCACGGACGGGCCGCCGAAGCCTGCCGACCGCCCGCGAGCCGTACAGTTCTGCCCTGGCGCCGAGGAAACGGCCTCCACGGGACGCACACGACGGCACGCCCGGGATTTCGCGTGCGGACCCGATGCCCGACCGGGCGGGATGTTCCCGATTCCGACCACACCCCCGTTGATTTCACCGTTCCGCGAACCTCTCCGAAGGTCGGAATCGGCGTCCTCGTTTCACGATGCCGGTCGATCTCGAATCGGGAAACAGTGCAAGGAACAAGGTGGAGGCGGTTCGCGCACGGCTGGTTCGCCGCCGCGCCGACCGTGGGGGCACTGCTCGGGGCGGCGCCAGGACGGGGGTGCCGGCTCCTGGGGCGAGCACTTCTCCGGTGCGCTGGACGACGTCCGGGCCTGCCAGGGCATCCTGAGCACCGCTCAGATTGCCGGGCCCCGCGGACTACAACGCCGACACCCCGACGAAGACCGCTCCCTGACCGGTCCACACCCTTCGTTTCACCCAGTTTCAACCACCACTTCAACCACCGCTTCACCCAAAGGGGAACTCAGCCGTGAGGCACCACCTTCCGCGCGCCGTCATGGGCGTCCTGCTCGTGGCGCTCGTGTTCGCCTTCCTGCCCGGCACCCGGGCCACCGCCGCAAGCTGGACCAGCCACTGCGCCGTCGGCGGCTTCTGCCTCTACGACCAGGACGGCGGCCAGGGCGCCGAGCTCGCCAACGACCCCCGTGTCCCCGTCCAGGGCGTCGACCCCGCCTGGAACGACCGGGCCCGCTCGGTGGACAACCGGTCCGCCTACTGGGCCTGCCTCTACTCCGACGGCGCCTACGGCGGCACCGTCCAGGCCGTTCGGCCCGGCGGGCAGGCCAACCTCGCCGACCTCGGCACCCACCTGGACAACAAGGTCACCTCCCTCAAGGGTGCCAAGTCCAAGGCCGGCTGCTTCACCGGCTACGAGCGCTGCGAGACCGGGCAGCTCTGCCTGTTCGCGGAGGAGAGCGGCCGCGGCGCGATGACCTCCTTCACCGAGAACGAGGTCCGCGACTACGGCACCGAATGGGACAACCGGACGGTCTCCGTCTTCAACCACACCGCCAAGCACGCCTGCTTCTACCCGGACAGCGGGCTCACCGGCTCCTGGACCGCCAACGGCGCCGGCTACCGGGCCTTCGTCGTCCTCAGCGGCGACAGCACCTTCGTCCCCACGCCCTACGCCGGCACGCTCAGCTCCGACCGTCTGGTCGTCGCCGCCAACGGCCGCCCCGCCACCGACTTCTGCTGAACCGGGAGCCCTCTCATGAAGCACACCCTCGTGCGGCGGACCGCCGCGATCCGGACCGCCACCGCCCTCGGCCTGGGCGGCCTCCGTCCTCGCCGTCCCCGGCAGCGGCATGGCCGGCGCGACGGACACCGACATCGTCCTGGGCGCCATCACCCTCGCCCAGGCCGCCACCACCACGCCCTTCCCCGGGATCACCCGCACCGTCTACCAGGACGCCGACCGGACGTGGACGGTCAACGTCATGGACATCGACCCGAGCCGGGCCCCGATCACCTTCGACGGCTCGATCGGCCAGGGCATGTACACCACGCAGACCGTCCAGGAGATGCTGGAGCAGACCACCGGCGTGACCAGCCGACGCCCCTACCTCGGGGTCAACGGCGGCTACTTCGACGACGGCGTGGTCCTGGACCAGGCCAACCGGATCTACCTCGGCGACCTCGGCGGCACCTCGGTGAAGAACGGGCGGCTGCTCAGCGAGGCCGGCGGAGGCCGCTACGTCTACGACCCCGTCACCGGCAAGGCCGTCGGGCTGCGCCCGGCCAACTCCGTGCTGATGCTGCAGAACGGCCGTCCCTACATCACCGAGCTCGGCACCAAGCTCACCGTACAACTCTCCGACGACGCCACCGTCAGCCGCAAGGTCGACGGCGTCAACCGGCTCCCCGGCCGGGCCGGCCACTGCCTGCGCAACACCGACCCCGCGAACACGGACGTGACGGTCGTCGGCGGTGTCTGCTTCGACCCGTCGGAAATCGTCGAGTTCACCCCCGAGTTCGGGGCGAGGACGCCGGCTCCCGACGTGCTCAAGCAGACCGGCACCACCACCGACGACGACCCGGGCGTCGAAGTGCTGTTCAACTCGGCGGGCGTGGCCACCGCCTGCTTCCGCCCCGGCGCCACCCCCGGCGGCATCGTCTCCGACGCCCCGCGCGGCGGCCACGACGTGCCGCCCGGCGGGCGAGCCCTGGAGGGCACCGGCGACGGCGCGACCTGGCTCTGGGACAACGCCTGCGCCGGCAAGCCGGTCACCCTGCACACGGTGATCACCGACACCCGCTTCGGCGACACCGTCGCCGACACCTGGTTCGGCCGCGCCCCGGCCGGCGCTGTCGAGCGGCCGATCGACCCGGCGGTGTACGCCACCCCCGTCGGCGACGTCCTGATCCGCGACGCCTCGGTCGTCTACCAGCCGGCCGATGACACCGCGCGGGCCTGGCGCACCGCCGGCGGCGCGGACGGCTTCGGTCACCTCTTCTTCGTCACCGTCGAGGGACAGAAGGGCGGCACCGCACCCCTCGCCGCCGGAGCCACCCGCACCGAGCTCGCCCAGTTGCTCAAGGCGCTCAACCTCGTCGACGCCGTCAACGTGACTCCTCCCCCGGCTGACGCCGGGGGCTTCTCGCTAACCCTTCCGGGCGTTGCGACGGGCCAGCCCGGCCCGTAGGACGTTGACGGCTCCCACCGTGTCGGCGTGCGCCTGGTGGGCGCAGCCGGTGCAGTGGAAGGTGTCCTGGGTGGGCCGGTTCTTTGCCGAGACGTGTCCGCATGCGGGACAGGTCCGGGAGGTGTTGCGGGGGTCCACGGCGATCACTTCCCGTCCGGCGCTTTCAGCCTTGGCGTGCAGGATCGTGAGGAACACCCCCCATCCGGCATCGTTGATCGAACGGTTCAACCCGGCCTTGGCCGCGGCCCCGTTGGGGAGAAAGGAACCCGGCCGGTCCGGGTCGGGTCTCGGCGCGGGGGCCTTGACCATGTTGCGGATCCTGAGGTCCTCGTGCGCGATCAGATCATGCGCGCGGACCAGGCCGAGGGCGGTCTTGTGGGCATGGTCGAGCCGTTGACGGCGGACCTTGCGGTGCAGCCGCGCGACGGTCTCCACAGCCTTGCGGCGGCGCTTCGACCCGCGCTTGCACCGGGTGAGGGCCTGCTGGGCGGCTTCGAGATTCGCGGCGGCCTTCCGGCCATGGCGGGGGCCGGGCACGAACTCGCCGTCGGAGTCGGCGAGGAAGTTGGCTATGCCCATGTCGATGCCGACCGCGGATCCGGTCGCGGGCAGCGGCCCGGGCCGGGCCTGCTCGGCAGTCAGCACCACGTACCAGCGTTTGCCCTCACGCTTGACGGACACGGTCTTGACCGTGCCGACCACCGGGCGGTGCCGGTTGACCTTGACGTGGCCGACGCCCTGGAAACGGACACGGGTCACCGGGTCGTGTGGGGTCGAGTCCCAGCGGCAGCCGTCACCGTCCTTGGGGAAGTCCACCGTGTCGAACCGGTTCACGCCGCGAAAGCGCGGGTAGCCGGGTTTCTCGCCGGACTTGACCCGGCGGAAGAACGCGGCGAACGCCTTGTCCAACCGGCGGAGCGTGGCCTGCTGGGAGGAGAAGGACCAGCGGCCCTGACGCTCCGGGTCGAACGCCCGGATCTCCTTGAGCTGCGCGGACTGATCGCCGTACCGGACCGTCGTCCTGGAGACATGTCGGTAGGCATCCCGGCGTTCCTGCAAGGCCCCGTTGTACAGCGAGCAGTGATCGCGCAGCATCTCGGAAAGCGCCTGCTGCTGGCCCACGGTGGGCCGCATCAAGAACTTGTACGCACGAATCAACACGACCCACCCCCTCCACCGCCTCGGCACTCAACATGCCACACACCACCGACAGAAGACACCACGAGCGTTCCGCTGCGCAGGGACGCGGCGGCGCTCCGCGCCACCGACCTCAAGATCGGATTCCCTCCCCGGCCGAAGCCGGGGATACCCTCCGAAGATCAGGGATGGCCGTGGCAAAGTACCGGCCGGGGTGTCTGTCGCGCTGTCGCCTCCGCCGCACGCCCCGGCTCCGCCGCTGTCCACAGCCACGGCCAGGCGCGACAGCGCGACAACCGCGGCAGCCGTACGGCAACCCAGCGTCACCTTGATCACCGGCCTGGGGGTCATCAAGGCCTCCGGTGGAGACCTTGATGACCGCCCCAGGCCAGGTTGCCAATGTACCGAAGAACGGGTTGCGTCACCTGTCCGCAGCCCGTTCGGACCTGCGCTGTCAAGGTTGGCGGCGCACCTTGGCGGCGCGGGTTGCGGAGGCGGGTGGTCAGCTCCCGACGGGCCCGGCAGGTAGCGTCCGGACGAGCTCGGCTGCCCAGACGCCGGCCTCGTTCTGGCCGAGCACCCGGTCCCCGGGGCCGGTATTCCGCACCACCACGCGGTGCGGGGCCCTGGGACCGGCCAGCACCCGGCCGCCCAGCGGCCCACCGCGCAGGTCCTGTTCCTGCATCACAGCTTTTCCTTGGAGGGCATGCCCCTCCTCACCACTTCGGGTGCTCAGGGCGAGGCGGACAGGGCCGGGCTGGGAAGCAGCTGGGCATCGGCCGTTCGGGTGCGGCACGCGCCGCGGGCACAGGATCCCGGAGAGCGGTAGCAGTACGGCGGTCGGCGCTGGGATTGATGCGCCCCCGGCACATCGGGCGGGTCCCAGGGCGTCAGCTGCTGCTGGAGGATCCCATCTGCTTGATGCCGGTGAGGATCTGCTCCAGCGCGTCCTTGTCCGGCGAGAGCGCGTCGTCGTCCACCGAGCCCTTGAACACCACGTACCCGCCGCCCTTGGTCGGGAAGGTGGCCAGCAGGACGTAGCCCTGGGTACCGGTCAAGGTCTGCACATGCCAGCGTTCGGCGTAGCCGGGCACGCCGTCCACGCTCATGGGACCGGAACCGTAGTCGGTGTGCTGGGTGACTCCGGGGTAGAGCCCGTTCGCAAAGTCCGGCATCGCGGAGTCGGCGGCGTCCTTGGCCGTGGTGCCCTGGACCGTGTCCTTGCCGATGGCGAACATCCCCCGGACGCAGCGGTGGCCGCCGTTGCAGCTGTACTGGCCGGTGCCTTCGAACCATGACAGGTTCGGGCGGTCGGTCTCCGTGGCCCAGCCGTCGAGGATCGGGACGGTGATGGCGTGCTGCGGGTCCGGCCAGATGCCCGTGACGGACGGCACCGGCCTGGCCGTCGTGGGCGCCGGGGTGGGAGTGGGGCTCGGCGTGAAGCCGGTGCTCCGGGAGGCACTGACCGTCGGGCTCGGGGTCGGGCCGGCCTGCGGATCGCCTCCATCGCGGAACGCGAACGCGGCGACGGTCCCGCCCACGGCCAGCACACCGACCACGACGCCGATGATCACACCGAGCCTTGTGCGCCGGGGGCCCGGCGCAGGCGGGTAGCCCGGGCCGGGGTAGCCGTAGCCGGCTCCCGGGTGGGCGTTCCGGCTCGCGCCCGGGTAGCCGTAGCCGGGGGCCTGGCCGAGGTTCTGGCCCGGATGGCCGTAGCCGGGCTGCACGGCGCCGGCCTGGAGCGGCCGGACCTCGTTCGTCCAGGCATTGCCGTCCCACCAGCGCTCGTACCCGGGGGAGTTGTCCGCACCAGGGACCGGGTACCACCCGGGAGGCGTCGAGTTGGTCACGGGCGTACGCTACCCGCCCGTCGCCGGCCCGCTCCGAGCGGGTACGTCCCAGCCCGGCCGCGACGGGCGGCCGGCGCTCCGTGTGCACCTGCTGGACGGTTCGCTACGCCGGGCCCTGCACGTCGCCGGCGATCCGCTCGGCGCCGACAACCGTTCCGAACGGCAGCCGCCGGGTAGGAATCGCGGCTCGGGCCCGGCCGCTTCCGGCGGCCGGGCCCATGGCGTGCAGGGCCGGGTGGTCGGCCGAGCACGACGGACACGGCGGGTTCGCCGTGCTGAACGGCACGGCGGTGCGGCCCGTGCGTCGGACGCTGCGACGTGGGCCTGCGGGTGAGCAGCAGCGGTTCGGAGCAGCGGCTGCCGGCGCCGTCATGCTTCGGGCCCGGACATCGGGTGCGAGGACGGCGGCATCGCCGAGTTCAAGGCCGTCCTGCGTCAGCCACTCGGCGCCCGGGCCCTGACCGACGCCCTGTACAGCGCCAGTAGGTGGCGGGCCAGGGCGAGTGCGGCAAGCAGCGCGACGAGCACGCAAACGCCCCACCAGCCGGCCCGGCTCCAGACGCGTACCCCGAGCCAGGAGCCTGCGCTGCCGCCCAGGTAGGCACAGGTCATGTAGGCGGTGTTGAGCCTGCTGCGGGCGTCGGTGCGCAAGGCGTAGACGCGGACTTGATTGGCGACCATGCCGGACTGCATCGCGGTGTCGAGGAGCAGCGTGCCAAGTGTCAGGGCGGCCAGACCCAGTGCGCCGCCCCGGGCACCAGCAATGAGGATCGCGGCCGAGACGAGGACGCCGAGCATGCAGACGAGGTTCACCGGATCGGGGCCGTAGCGGTCCACCAGACGGCCGGCGAACGGGGTGCAGACCATGGTCACCGCACCGACCAGGGCGATCATTCCTACCGCCTGGGCGCCCAGCCCGTAGGCAGGCCCGGCGAGCAGGAGCGCCAGGCAGGTCCAGACCGCGGAGAACCCGGCGAAGACGGTTGCCTGGTAGAAGCACGAGCGGCGCAGGTCTGGCTCGGTGCGCAGCAGGCGCAGCGGCTCGGCCAGGAGCGCCGCGTACCGCTGGCGGGAGGGCGGGGTCGTGGCCGGAGTCGCGAACACCAGGACGGTGGCGAGGATCAGAGCCAGAGCTGCGGCGACCAGGTAGGGGGCCCGCCAGCCCAGCCACTCGCCGAGCGTGCCGCTGAAGGTCCGGGCCAGCAGCATGCCGCCGGTCGATCCGCTCAGCAGGGTGCCGATCACCGCTCCTCGGCGGTCGGCGGCCACGAGACCGGCCGCCAGGGGGCCGACGATCTGCGCGCCCACGGTGGTCAGGCCGACAAGGGCGCTGGCGGCAACGAGGGCCGGCAGAGCCGGTGCGCAACCCGCAGCGAGCAGCGCCAGACCGGTCAGGACGAGGAGTGCGACGAGGAACGAGCGGTGCGGGAGCCGGTCGCCGAGCGGCACCAGCAAGACCATCCCGGCCGTGTAGCCGGTCTGTGTGGCGGTCACCACCGCAGCGGCCGAATCGGGCGACACATGCAGCCCGGCGGCGACCAGCGGCCCGATGGCCTGCGGAAAGTAGATGTTGCCCACCGCCACGGCGCACGTGACTGCCAGGATCAGGACCATTCGGCGGCTCATCGTTCAGTCCACCGGCCCGCCTGCGACGTAGACGACCTGGCCGGAGACGAACCCCGCCCCGGGACTCACGAGGAAGGAGGCGGTATGTGCGATGTCGTCGGGCAGGCCCACCCGGCCGACCGGGATGGACTGCTGCGCCCTGCGCCGGTACTCCTCGAAGCTCAGGCCGAGCCGCCGGGCCGAGGCCCTGGTCATGTCGCTCACGACGAATCCCGGCGCGATGGCGTTGGCGGTCACTCCATGCGGTCCGAGCTGGAGAGCGAGGGACTTGGTGAATCCGATCAGACCCGCCTTCGCGCCGGCGTAGTCGACGCGGCCGGTGTCACCGACCGCGGAGATGCTCGACATGGTGATGATGCGTCCCCAGCCGGCCGTCACCATGTGCGGGCAGACGGCCCGGGCGGCGAAGAACGGGCCGCTGAGGTTGATCCCCGGGACGGTGTCCCACTGCTGCGTGGTCATGTCCACAAGGTCGGCACGTGGTCCGATGCCGGCGTTGTCGACCAGCACCGTCGGCGGCCCGAACGCGGCGGCGATCCGGGCGACGGCCGTGGTGACCGCGGCCTCGTCGGCGACATCAGCGGCGACGGCCGGCGCTGCCCCGCCGGCACGTGTGATGGCCTCCACCGTATCGGCGCAGTCCGCCTCGTCCAGATCGATCACTCCGACCGCCAAGCCGTCGCCCGCCGGGCGCCTGGCGACAGCGGCGCCGATGCCGCGGGCCGCACCGGTGACAATCGCCGTGCGCTGCACATGAGTTGTGTGTGTCATGGGAGGAAGTCCACGGCATCGACGTCGCGTCGCCAATCGATGTAGCGTATGGCTCAATGATCAGCTTTGTGCTCGGCGTCGAGGACCTCGCGGACACCCGATTCGCCCTCTCACCCCTGCACGAAACCCTGTTCAGCCTGCGGGTGCTGCAGGATCCGGGTCTGTCCGCGCTGCACCTGCCCTGGCGCAGATCCGTACTCGGCAGGCTCGGCACGCTCGACACCGGTCTACTGATGTCCCTGGTCGCCCAGCGGCGCACCCTCCCCGACTTCCTGACCCCGAATCCCACGGGCTTCGCGCCGGCCTTCGAAGAACAACTCTCCGTCGTCCGCCAGGCGTCCTGCGCCCGGGTCCGCCACGACCTGCTGCTTGCGCACGCACCCGACCCTCTTCCCGAAGCCCTCCGCGACGCCGCCGCCACCGATGACGCACCTGTCGCCGGACTCCGCGACGCCATCTGCGATCTCCTGCGGCAGTACTGGGAGGTGGCCATCGAGCCGATGTGGCCGCAGATGCAACTGGTGCTGGAAGCCGACATGACCTACCGCGCCCGCCGGCTCGCCCTGGGGGGCGCCCGACTGCTGTTCGCCGACATGCACCCGAACCTGCGCTGGCAAGGCGGAGAGCTGTACGTCCACAAGATGATCAGCCGGCACCGGGTCGCGGCATCCGGCCGGGGGCTGTTGCTCCTGCCGTCCGTGTTCGCCCACAAGCCCGCTCCCCCCGTCAGCCCGGACGAGCCGCCGAGCCTCGTCTATCCCAGCCGGGGAGTAGCCACGCTGTGGGGCTCGGAGATGCCGGCCGTCGACACGACCGCCCTGGTGTCTCTGCTCGGTTCATCCCGAGCGAGGCTGCTCAGCCTCCTGGAAGAGCCGCTGCCCACCGTAGAGCTCGCCCGCCGTCTCAGGGTCACCCCGAGCGCCGTCTCCCAGCACCTGCGTGTCCTGCACTCCACAGGACTGGTCACCCGGACACGTGACGGACGGCATGTGTTGTACCGGAGAAGCACGCTCGGCGACCAACTCACGACGACCGCGACCAGAGCGCGAACTCACGACAGCTGAGGAACAACGGTTCACCCATGCCCAATCCCGCCCGGCCATCGCGGCCGGGAAGGCCGACGCCGTCCGCACCGCGCATCTGGAAGGCCGGTCGATCGCCGCCTTGGGCCGCGAGTACGGCGTCAGCCGCGACACCAACCGCGCGGCCGTCACCGACCTCGTGCCCGTACTGTCCAGGGGATTCGCCCGGTTCGAGGCCGGCGACACCTTGATCGCAGTGGCCGCACCGACCAGGGCCCCGGCGACGAGGACGCCGTCGCGGAGACTCAGGTCGAGTAGCCAGTACGCATCCGCGCCCGTGCCGCCAGCGGTCTGATGACGGCGGACCGCGGGCGGGACCGGGCCGGCTGCTAGAATCGACGTGTTGGCCTTCGGCGCCCCGGCTGGGTGCGTGCGGAGGCTTTTTTCATGCCTTCTGACACCTCTGCGTCCAGTACGCCTCCCACCACCACCTACCGTGGCCTGCTCCGCAACCGTGAGTTCGCCGGGTTGTACGCCAGCCTCACACTGACGGTCGCTGCGAGCACCTTGTCGGGCTTCGCGCTCGGTACGCTGGTCGACCATCAGACCCGGTCCCCGTTCCTGACAGCCGTGAGCATGTACGGCGCCACGTTCGCGACGGTGCTCGGTGCGTTGACGCTGATGTCGGTCGCGGACGGAAGCCGTCCTCGCCGGACCCTCGTCGCGCTCCAGTGCGTCGCGCTCGTGGGTGTCGCCGCACAGGCGGTTCCGGGGCTGCCGCTGACCGCCCGGTTCGGCCTGCTCCTTGTGCTGGGGTTCTTCCAGTCCCTGGGGACCGGAACGCGGATGGGGCTGCTCGCCGAGGTGGTGCCGACCTCCGCGTATGCACTGGCACGGTCACTGATGAACATCACCTCGGGCGGCACGGCCATCCTCGGCTACGCCATCGGCGCCGTCCTTCTGCGGTACCTGAGCCCGCAAGGGGTTTTCGTCGCCGCGACAGCCCTGACCGGAGTCGGATTGATCATTGTGGCGGTGACTGTCCGGGAACGCTCGATCCGTCTGACCCGTCGCCCCGGACTTCGCCAGACCTGGACAACGAACATCGCGCTCTTCTCCCACTCCGGCCAACGCGCGCTGCTGCTGAACCTGTGGGTCCCCAACGGCCTGATCGTCGGCTGCGAGGCTCTGTTCATCTCCTACGCCCCACATCACGCCGGCGCCTTCCTGGCCGCTGGATCGGCAGGCATGCTCCTCGGTGACCTGACTGTCGGGCGGCTGCTCACTGCCGAACAGCGACGCCGCTGTGCATTCGCCCTGCGGCTGCTGCTCGCGATGCCTTACCTGCTGTTCGCCGCTCACCCGCCCGTGCTGGTGGCGACAACCGTGGTGTTCATCGCCGGTGCCGGGTTCGCCGCCACTCTGCCGCTCCAGGAGCAGCTTCTCGCGTTGACCCCCGATCCGGTCCGTGGCCAGGTCCAGGGAGTCGAGTCCGCCGGCCGGATGACGTGGCAGGGTATCGGAGCCGCGGTCGCCGGCGGCGTTGCCCAGCACTTCGCCCCCGGCGCGGCCATCGCTGCTGTGGCCGCGATCTCCGTCGCCATCACCGTCTTCTCCCGGCCCTTCGTGGTCCGCGCCCGAGCCGTCCGCGTCGAGACGGCCAACGCATAGGCCAACGCGAGTCGGTGGCCGATTGCACGGGCCTTCCACGACGGCGTGAGCGGCGGGCGCGGCCGGACGCGCCCGCCGCACTCCGCTGCTCGTGGTCAGCGTCCGGGCGCAGCCCGGTCGGGAAGTCGACCGGTTGGGACGGATGGCTGGACATAATTCGCAGGCGCGCGGCACCGGCAGGGACCTATTCTGCCCGTCATGATCGACTGGAAGAACGTCGAGGCCGCCGACTGTGCCGTGCCCGCCGACCGTCCCATGGACGACCTCGTCCGCGAGCTGTCCCGGGCCCTGGCAGATCCCGATCCGCTGGTCCGGGACGGCGCGCCCTACACCGTCCTGGCGACCTGGCTCGCCCGCGGGACCATCGGGACGTCCCGACGGCTGGAGCTGGGGGACGAGATGGCCACCCGGTTCACCGACCCACGAGTCGAGGCCCGCACCTTCGCGCCCCTCGTGCTCGACATGCTGGTGGCCGCGGGGGACTTCAAGGCCGACTGGGTGGACGCGTTCGAGCGCTGGTACCCGGCGGAGCAGGATCTGCGCGGCCACGACGAGACGCTCGGCTGGCTTCACGCGGTGGCGCACGGCGCGGACCTGCTCGCCGGCTTCGGCTGCCACCCCGAGGTGGCGCCGGTGCGGATGCTGGACCTCGCCGCCGCCCGGCTGACGGCGCCCACCGACCACGTCTACGACCAGTTGGAGGACGACCGCCTGGCCCGGGCGATCGCCCGGGTCCTCACCCGCACCGACCTGAGCGAACGCGACGCCGTCGGCTGGCTGGATCCGATCGCCGACCGCTTCGGGGCCGACCGCATCAGCACCCCGGTGCCCGCCCACATCAGCAACTGCCTGCGCACCCTGCGCCTGCTCTACATCCTCGCCGACCGGGGCGTGCGCCCCACCAGCGAACTGCCCGCGGAACCCCTCCACCACCGCGACGCGGTCAAGTCCGGCATCGCCGCCGTCCTCGACCGGATCGTCAGACGCTGACCGACGGCACCCGGTCCGGCCGGACGGGCGAACGCAAGTGAACCTGAGGCCGACGGGTCGAAAGGCCGGAAGGAACGGGAGACGGGACCTTCAGGGGTGTTGACCAGCCGTGACCACTACCGGCTCTCTCGACCGCGCCGTCGCGGACCCGATCGGCCTGATCACGGGCCTGGTCGCGGATGCCGAGAGCGAACGCGGCTCCGAGGCCGTCCGGACCGTGGTCGCTGCGGTCGCGGGCGGCCGCGCGAAGTCACGGAACCCGGCCGCCGAAGTCAGTCGCCGCACTTCACCACAACCTTCGATCCAGGAACCAGGAGTACCGACATGAGACTCGACGGTCACCGCGTGGTCATCACCGCCGCCGGCCGCGATTTCGGACGCACGTTGGCCATCCGCCTCGCGGACCTCGGCGCCGAGGTCTTCCTCTCCGCGCGCACTCTCGCCGCCGCTGAGCGTGTCCGCGACGAGATCCGCGGCCGGGGGCACCAGCAGGTCCACGCCTTCGCCTGCGACCTGACCGACCCGGCCTCGATCCGCGGCTTCGCTGCCGACGTCGGCCAGCACACCGACCGCATCGACCTGCTGATCAACAACGGCTCCCGCTACCTCCAGGGCCCAGACCTCCGATCCGTCTCCGACGCCGACGTCGTCGACACCATTGCCTCCGGCGCCACCGGCACCGTCCTGACCGTGAAGAACTTCCTCCCGCTCCTCCTCAACTCGGACAAGCCGGATGTGGTGAACATGGTCTCCGCCTGCGGAACGGCCGGTCATCACCGCTCGGAAGCGCACGACGCCTTCTACGCGGCCAAGAGCGCCCAGGCGGGGTTCGCCGAGATCCTCTCCAAGCGGCTGCGGCCCCAGGGGGTCCGGGTGATCTCCCTCTACCCGCCGGACTTCGACAACCCTGATCCGCTGTCCGAGGAGTGGGAGAACACACCGCGCGAGGCCAAGGACGCGCTCACCGCGCAGTCGCTCGTGGAGTGCATCCTCTTCGCCGTCGCCCAGCCGCGCGACTGCTTCATCAAGGCGTTCCACTTCGAACAGGTCTGACTGGCTCCTGGCACGTCCACGCACGGCGACCAGGGTGAGGCGCCGGGCCGGGGAAGGGCCTGGCCGAGCACGAGGAGGGGTGTTGTGGCGCGTTCAGCAGGTGTGTCGCCGGCCGAGGCGCACAGAGGTTCGCCAACTGATAGGCGAGACCTCAGCGTGCGAGCCCACCAGTTCCTGGGCCGGGAGCGGCGGCTGGGCGCCACATGGTGGTGACGACGTGGCCGGTGGCGATGACGATCTGGTCCAGGGCGGTGAAGCCGACGCTCTCGTACCGCTGGAGATTCGCCGGGTTGGACGACTCCAGGTAGGCGGGGGCGCCGAGGGCGTCGATACGGGCGAGGCTCTCTGCCAGCAGAGCCATGCCGAGCCCCTTGCCCCGGTGGTGGTCGTGAACGCCGAGGAGCGTGAGATAGAAGTGCGGCTGCCTCGGTCGCGCGGCCGCGAACTGGTCGCCCATCGCCAGAACGGCCTCGGCCACGTCCGGGCCGGCGGCCTCACGCAGAAGGGTTGCGAGGTCGACTGCTTCTTCGGCGGTCAGTTCCTCTCTGCCCGGCGGGATCCATACGGCTGCGGCCTCCGCGTTCTCGCTGACGAGCAGCCACTGGTGGCGCAGCGCCGACGTCGCGTAGATCCGCCACATGGCCGCGGCCTGGACGGCGCGCCGTTGGAGGTCAGGAAAGGCCGGGCCCCACAGCGGGTCGTGGAAGAAGGAGGTGGTCAGTGTGCGGACGACTGCGTCGATGTCTGCGGCCGTGGCGACGCGCGGGGGAAGGGGGCGCTGCGTGGTGGTCAACGGTCGGTCCGTTCCAGAAGGGCGAGGGCGGTTTCGGCGGCGGCGAGGTCCTGGGGGCCGATGCCGATGAGTTTGGCGACCGTGATGTCGTCCGGTGTGCGGCGTCCTGGGATCCGGCCGGCCAGGACGTCGCCGATCTCGCCGTCGATGCGCTCGCCGGTCACCTCTCCGCGGGTGATGGCGGCGTGGATGTCCCCGTAGCGGAGAGCGAGTTCCCGGCTGTCGACGAAGACCCGGGTGGCGCGGTTCAGGCCGGCGCCGTCGAGTTCTCGCTTGGCCGGGTCGTCGGCGCCGAGGGCGGTGATGTGCTGGCCGGGGCGGAGCCAGGAGCCGAACAGGACGGGGGTGGGGCTGGCGGTCGCGGTGACGACGATGTCGGACTGCTGTACGGCCTGTTCCGGATCCGCGACCGCGGTGACGTCGACGCGCGGCAGGTCCTGGCCGAGGCGGGCGGCGAGGGCGGTTGCCCGACCGTGGTTGCGGCCCCAGACGCGGATCTGCCGGATGGGACGTACGAGTGTGAGGGCGTGGGCCTGGAGTTCGGCCTGCCTGCCGGTTCCCAGGACGGTGGCGCGGGCTGCGTCCGGGCGGGCCAGGGCACGGGCGCAGACGGCTCCCGCGGCGGCCGTGCGGAGGTCGGAGAGGTGGTGCTCGTCCTCCAGCAAGGCGGTGACGGCGCCGGTCGTCGCGTCGAAGAGTGCGACGAACCCGCCGCCTTCGGGCAGGCCGCGATGTCGGTTGCCGGGGAACCAGTTGGCTATCTTGACGAGGAAGTGGCGGCTCCGGGGCAGGTGGGCGGCCTTGATGTGGGAGTCCCCGCCGTCGGCCACGGGAAGCACCATGACCGGTGCCTGGGCTCCGTCGGTGGTGCTGAACGCGGTGAAGGCGTCGGCGACCGGCTCCACGAGGTCGGCGAGGTTCACGGCCGCGCGGATCCGGTCGGCTGTGTAGAGGGGGAAGCCGGGCATGGGGGTGGTCCTCACTCGGGCAGGGTGTCCAGGGTTCCCCGGGCGACCATGGCCACGTCGCCGCCTACCCGGATGTTGCGCAGGTCGTCGGGTCCTCCCTGCGGGAGGACAGTGAGCCGGCTCGGACGGCCGGTGAAGCGCCCCTGCCGCAGCGCGAACTCCTCCTCGACGGGCACGATGCGGTGCTTGGCCAGGTACGCGCCGACGCAGCCGGCCGCGCTGCCGGTCGCGATGTCCTCCAGGAGGCCGTCGTTGTTCCAGTGGCGGCCTTCCAGGGCCTCGACGTCGATCACGTACGCGAACTGCGCGCCGTACCGCGCGACCAGGTCCGCGAAGTCGTTGCGGACGATCTTCGCCTCCGCCAGACCCGTCACCACCGGGACGATGAGATAGCGCAGGCCGGTGGAGACGACGTGCAGGGGAAGATCGGCGAGGGCCCGATCGGGCAGGTTCAGGGCCGCGGCGACCTCCGGCCTGTTCTCCGTCGGGACGGTCGCCAGGAACTCCGGCTCTCCCTGGTCCAGTTGCGCGTGGTACCCGGTGGCGGTGCGCCGGGTGGTCACCTCGACGGTCCTGCCGGTCAGGCGGAAGGTCCAGCGCCGCGGGCCGGGGTTGCCGTCGCGCTCGTGCAGGACGGCGGCGGCGCCCAGGATCGGGTGCCCGGCGAAGTCGAGTTCCTCGAAGAGGTCGAACACCCGGGCGGTGACGTCCTGCGTCCCGTCCGCGCCGCTCAGGAAGATCGTCTCGAAATGCCGGAGCTCCTGGGTGATCGCGAGCATCTGCGCGGCGGACAGGCCCGGGTTCTCGGGGAAGACGGCAAGGCTGTTGCCGGTGAACGCCTTGCCGGCGAACACATCGACATGCCGATAGCTCAAGGGCATGTGGTCTCCAGAGTGGTGGTGGCTGGTCACGGCTCGACGCTAGGCGGGACCGACCGTCCAGTCATGGTCCAATCCCGGTAAAGTGGCCTACGTGAATCGCGCTGTGCGGCGCGTCCCGGCGTCGCAGTTCCCCCGTCTGCTCGGCGACTGGCGCGTCGGCGAGGGCCCGCTCGCCAAGCGCTTGGCCGTTGCCGTGGAAAAGGCCATCCACGACGGCCGGCTGCCGCTGGGGGTGCAGCTTCCTGCCGAACGCCTCCTCGCCGGCGAACTCGGACTTGCGAGGGGCACCGTGGCAGCGTGCTACCACATCCTGCGAGCCGAACAGTTGATCATCACCCGGACCGGCTCCGGCAGCACCACCTCCCTGCCACCCCGGCTGCACGACCGCCTTTCGCCGTGGGCCAGTGACCGAGGCCAGGCGGGCAGGAGCGGCGCGGTGCTCGACCTGACCATCGCGGAGCCCGCAGCGCCGTTCGACGAGCTCCTGCAGGCAGTACACGCCGCAGCCGATGCTCTGCCCGCCGCGCTGCTGCACGACACCGCCGACGGCGATGGACCGTCAGCGCTGCGGGCCGTCATCGCCGGCGCCTACTGCGCCCAGGGGCTCGCGACCCGCGGTGAGCACCTCCTGCTGACCAGCGGCGCCGACGCCGCGCTGAACCTGCTCAGTGCGGCGTACCTGCGGCAGAGCAGCAGGGTCGTCCTGGACTCCCCCACCTACCCCGGCGCGCTCGCCACCTTCCGCACCGCCGGTGCCAGGCTCGTTGCGCAGCCCCTCAGCTCCACCGGCTGGGACATTCCCGCCCTCGACCGCACGCTCCGGGCGGCCCGGCCGTCCCTGACCTATCTGATCCCTGACTTCCACAACCCCACCGGCCTGCTGATGAGCGAGGACGAGCGCAGTGAGCTCCGGCACCGCCTGCGCGCTCACGACACCGTGGTCGTCTTCGACGAGACCATGCGGGACCTCGACCTGCGCGAGCACGCCTGCCCGCCGCCCCGCGCCGTCACGCGCGCAGGCGACCGCAACGTCGTGCACGTGGGCTCCCTGAGCAAGTCCCTGTGGCCGGGCCTGCGCGTGGGATGGATCCGTGCCCACCCCGACGTCATCCACCGTCTGGCGGCGCTCCCGCTCGCGGCCGCTCTCGCACCCTCACCGTTCGACCGGCTCGTCGCGACCCGGCTCGTGGACCGCCTGGAGGCGGTCCTCGACCGCCGACGCGCCCAACTGCGTGCACAGCGCGACCACCTGGCCTCCCGTCTGTCCGCGCTGCCGTGGTGTCGCTTCCGGACCCCGCAGGGCGGCTTGTCCCTGTGGCTCGAACTCCTCGACACCGACTCCAGCCGACTGGCCGCCCTCGCAGCCACCCGCAACCTCTCCCTCACACCGGGCTTCCACTTCTCCCCCGACGGCGCCCTGGACCGCTACCTGCGCCTTCCCTTCACCCTCCCGCCCGAGACACTCGACGCCGCGGTCGACAGACTCACCGAGGCCCATGCCGCCCTGGAAGGCGCTCACTGACCAGCGCCCGCGCCCCGGGCCTTCACATGCGCGTCGTCCTGGAACGACCGCATCCTGCGCTGCAGCAGTGGGGCACGGCCTGGCGGGGAGCACGGCGGATCCGGCAGGTACGCGGTCCGGACGTGTCAGCGGCGGACGGTAGCCCTCAGCCGGCCCGCTCATCCGGTCTTCCACCGAACCACAGCCCCGCAGGCGATCGCCGTGGGGGCGCCGGGATCGTGCCCTGCCGCTCGGGCCTGGTGGGACAGGGATAATGATCTTGGATGTGGGCTGGTGCCGAGCGAGGGGCGGGCAGGGTGCGGATCAACGTTCTGGGGCCACTGCAGGTCGTACGGGGTGAGGACGGAGCGGCCTTCGAGATCGGCGGGGCGCGGCTTCGGCTGCTGCTGGTCCGGCTGGCTCTCGACCCCGGGCGCGTGGTCACCCGTGAGCGTCTGGTGGACGACCTCTGGGGAGACACCCCGCCGGAGGAGCCGGCCGGCGCCCTGCAGTCCCTGGTTTCCCGGCTCCGCCGGACGCTGGGAGACGACCGGAGCGTGATCGGCTCGCACCCCGCCGGGTACCTGCTCGACCTGCCCCGGGGAAGCGTGGACGCCTGGGACTTCGAACAGCGAGTGGCAGCGGGGCGGGCGGCGCTCGCGGCGGGCGGGTTCGCCGAGGCGGTCGCTTTGCTGGACGGGGCGCTGGAACTCTGGCGGGGAACGCCGTTCGCGGACGCCGAAGGCGTCGGGTTCACCGCGGCGCCGGCGGCCCGGCTGGCGGAGCTGCGGCTGTCGACGGTGGAGGAACGGGCCGACGCCCTCCTCGCACTCGGCGAAGCCGACACCCTGCCGCGTCTGGTCCCCGAGCTCACCGGACTCTGCGCCGCGCACCCACTGCGCGAGCGGGCCGCCGTCAGGCTGATGCGCGCACTCCATGCGGACGGGCAACAGGCGGCGGCACTGGAGGTGTTCGAGCGTACCCGGCGGGCCCTGGCCGAGGAACTGGGCGCCGACCCGTCCGCCGAACTGCGGGACGTCCACCTGCGTGTGCTGTCCGGCGCAAAGCCGCCTGCGCCGGGGCCGGCCCCCGCAACCACCGGGAACCCGGTCAGGCGGGCCGCACTGCCCACCTGGCTCACCGGTCTGGTCGGTCGCGACGAGGCGCTGGCGGCGGTTCAGGAACGCCTGCGCCACTCCCGCCTGGTGACGCTGACCGGGCCGGGCGGCGTCGGCAAGACCCGGCTGGCGGTTGCGGCCGCGACCGCCGCACCGCCCGCAACGGACGTACGGCTCGCCGAACTCGCGGGCGTCGACGGACCGGACGCAGTGACCCAGGCCGTGCTGACCGCGCTCTGCCGTCCGGCGGAGGCCGGTGTGCTGGCCGGCGGCCTGCCCGCCGGCGATCAGGCCGGGGATCCCGTCGACCGGATCGTCCGGGCCCTGGAGGGTCGTGAGGTCCTGCTCGTCCTGGACAACTGCGAGCACCTGATCGAGGACGCGGCCCGGCTGGCCCATCGCCTGCTGGCTGCCGCGCCCCGGCTCACCGTGCTGGCCACCAGCCGCGAACCGCTCGGTGTCACCGGCGAGGTGCTCTGGCCGGTGGCGCCGCTCGCCGTGCCCGAACCCGGCGGCACCGCGCAGGAGGCACACGCGCACCCGGCCGTCGCCCTCTTCACGGAGCGGGCTGCCGCAGCCTGCCCCGGATTCACCCTGGACCACGACACCGTCGAGCCGGTCGTGCGGATCTGCCGGGAGCTGGACGGCCTGCCGCTGGCCCTCGAACTGGCGGCGGCCCGGCTGCGGGCCCTGAGCCCCGGGCAGGTCGCGGCGCGGCTGCACGACCGGCTCCGGTTGCTGGACCGCGGCTCACGCACCGCTCCCGACCGGCACCGCACGCTGCGCGCCGTGATCGGCTGGAGCTGGGAGCTGCTCGACGAGGACGAGCGCGTCCTGCTGCGACGGCTCTCCGTGTTCGCCGGCGGGGCGACCCTCCCCGACGCACACCTGGTCTGCGCCGGGCACTGGCCGGGCGGGCCTGCGCCCGACCCGACGGTCGTGGAGGACCTGCTGGCGTCCCTGGTCGACAAGTCCCTGGTCGCGGCCGTCGACGGGGAGAGCGGGACGGTGCGCTACCGGCTGCTGGAGACGGTCCGCGCGTACGCCGCCGAACGGCTCGTCGAGGCCGGCGAGGACGGCCGAACCGGCGCCGCCCACCTGCGCTGTTTCGTCGAGCTCGCCGAGAACGCCGAACCCCGGCTGCGGACGGACGGCCAGATCGGCTGGCTGGCCCGGCTCGACGCGGAGCAGGGCAACCTGGACGCGGCGCTGCGCCGGGCGGTCGCCGTCGGCCCACCGGCGCACGCGCTGCGGCTGACGGCCGCCCGGGCCTGGCCCTGGCTGATGCGTGGTCAGGGTCGTGAGGCCGGCGAGTGGACGTCGGCCGTCCTCGCGGCCCACGGCTGCACCCCGCCGCCCGGTCTGGAGCAGGCACACGCCCTGTGTGTGATCCTGGCGCAGCTCACCGCCCCGCTGCGGGAGACCGGTGGCACCGTGATCCCGCCGGAGGCGATGGGCGCGGCGCTGGTCACGGCGCAGCAGGCCGATCACCCGGTCGCGCTGGCCGCCTCGCTGCTGCTTGCCACGGCGGGGCCGCCGGACGCGGTGGGTGCGACGGCACAGCGGTTCGCCGAGCACCCCGACCGGTGGATGCGGGCCGCCGCCCATCTGGTGGTCGGCCGGATCGAGTTGGGCGCGGGCCGGATCGGGCGCGCCGAGCACTGCCTGCGGACCGCGGTGGACGGCTTCCGTGTCCTGGGCGACCGTTGGGGGCTGGCCATGGCGTTGGTCACGCTGGCCGCACTGCTGTCCGTCACCGGCGCCGCCGACGAGGCGCTCGCGGCGCTGGCGGAGGCCGGTGAACGGGACGCCGAGATGGGCGGTTCCGGCGAGGCGCCGCTGTCACTGCTGCTGTCGGGCCGGCTGCGGGCGCGCTGCGGCGAACCGGCCGCGGCCCGGGTGGACCTGGAACGCGCGCTGGC